>NZ_JBHZPF010000001.1:0-320213 GCF_042787975.1 Peribacillus sp. YIM B13482 | reverse complement strand
GCGGCGGCAGCGGCCAAGGCGAAGGCTGCAGCATTGGCTCGGAAAAAGGCGAAAGCTGAAAGTGCGGAAAAGCCGGAGGGCGAAACGGATATAGCGAAGCAAAAGGCGGCGGCAGCGGCCAAGGCAAAGGCTGCAGCATTGGCTCGGAAAAAGGAATCAAGGGATAAGGATAATGATGATGATTTTGAAAATGCGAAGGCAAAGGCTATTGCAGCTGCCAAAGCGAAAGCCGCTGCTGCTGCGAAGACCAGGACCACTGTAAAGGAAAGCACGGAAGATAACACCCCAGACGAACCTTCCCCAAATCAGGCTAAACTTGATCGAATTGTTCACGCTATTGAAAGGCATGTAGGACAAGAGGCATTAATAGACCACTATATTAATAGACTATCAAAAGATGTACCCACTTTAGTGGCTAATCCGGATACATATTTCTCAATAGCAAAATTTCTGCGAAATGATGAGCAGCTTAACTTTTCGTATTTATCGGAACTTCATGGTACGGATTTTGAATCCCATATGGAAATCTATGTGCATTTACATTCATTCAATATGAACCAAGCGGTTGCCTTAAAGGTGAAGCTGGATAGGGATTCTCCCATTATTCCATCCTTGGTTCCATTATGGTCAGGAGCAAATTGGCCGGAATGTGAGGCGTATGATTTATTAGGTATTAATTTTCAGGAACACCCTGATTTAAAGCGAATTTTACTTGGTGATGATTGGAAAGGGTATCCCCTTAGAAAAGATTATCAGCCTTATGATGTGGAGGTGTAAGCCCAATGTTAAGGACGGAAGAAATGCTTCTCAATGTCGGGCCGCAGCATCCGAGTACACATGGTGTTTTTAGGCTTGTCATCAAGATTGACGGTGAAATTATAAAAGAGGCTACCCCGGTCATTGGGTATTTGCATCGAGGTACGGAGAAACTAGCGGAAAATCTGCAATATACACAAATAATTCCATATACCGACCGACTCGATTATCTAGCCGCAATGACAAATAATTATGTGCTTTGCCATGCTGTTGAAACAATGATGGGAGTGGATATCCCCGAAAGGGCAGAATATTTGCGTGTTATCGCGATGGAATTGGGCAGAGTTGCAAGCCACCTTGTCTGGTGGGGTACATACCTGCTTGATATAGGTGCGACGAGCCCTTTCTTATACGCTTTTCGAGAACGTGAAATGATCGTTAACTTATTGACTGAATTGTCAGGGGCACGACTCACATTCAATTATATGCGTGTTGGAGGTGTGAAATGGGATGCTCCTGACGACTGGATTGTGAAGGTGGCCGAGTTTGTACCTTATATGAGGGAGCAGCTTATCGGTTACCATGAGCTTGTAACAGGGAATGAAATCTTTGTGAATCGAGTTAAAGGGGTGGGCATCTATACGAAAGAAGAAGCGCTGCAGTATTCACTTAGCGGTGCTAACTTAAGGTGTACGGGTGTGAAATGGGATTTGCGAAAGAATGAACCATATTCCATTTACGACAGGTTCACCTTTGATGTTCCTACACGGGAAGAGGGTGATGCCTTTTCACGCTATCACTGTAGAATGGAAGAAATCGAAGAATCACTGAAAATCATCGAGCAGGCGGTTGAGCAATTTCCAGAAGGGCCGGTCCTTGCTAAGGTCCCGAAAATAATAAAGGTTCCTAAGGGTGAAGCGTTTGTCCGGATTGAATCACCAAGAGGGGAAATCGGCTGTTATATCGCGAGTGAAGGCAAAAAGGAGCCATATCGTTTGAAATTTCGAAGGCCTTCATTTTATAATCTGCAAATTCTTCCGAAATTATTGGAAGGGGAAAATATGGCGAACTTGATAACGATATTAGGGGCTATCGATATCGTTTTAGGGGAGGTGGATGGATAAATGATCAAGAATTTGCTCCACTCCACTCCAAGCCTACTGAATTTTGGCATATTTTTTGGTTTGGCAGTCCTGCTGTTATTCGTTGTATTAGGGTTTGTAACATATGGAATCCTATCAGAGCGGAAAATCATGGGGTTCATGCAGCTGCGTGTCGGCCCCAACCAAATTGGGGGTAAATGGGGGCTCTTGCAGACCGTTGCAGATGTTTTGAAACTTCTGATCAAGGAAGATACTATACCAAAAAAAGCCGATAAGCCGCTATATATATTAGCTCCAGTGATTGCTTTTGCTCCGGCTTTCATGGTCCTGGCCACCTTGCCGTTCACCGATGCCTTCCAATTTGCTGATATAGGTGTCGGACTGCTTTATTATATCGCCATTTCCGGCATATCGACAATCGGCATCGTCACTGCGGGTTGGGCATCCAATAATAAATATTCTTTGATTGGCGGAATGAGGGCAGCCGCTCAAATGATATCTTATGAGATTCCGTTGGTGATGTCGCTAGTGGGAATAGTCCTCTTAACAGGTAGTTTAAATTTGAATGAAATAGTCGCAGCCCAGGAGAAGGTTTGGTTCATTTTTCTTCAGCCGCTTGCGTTCATCGTGTTTTTTATTGCATCGGTTGCCGAGCTGAACAGGGTTCCTTTTGACCTTCCGGAAGCGGAGTCCGAGCTTGTTGCAGGCTATCATGTTGAATACTCTGGATTTCGCTGGGCCTTCTTTATGTTATCCGAATATGTGTATATGTTTGCAATGGCTACACTAACCACTGTATTATTTTTAGGGGGATGGAATTCTATTCCGTTTTTGGATTTTATTCCGGCAGCCATCTGGTTCGGTCTGAAGTTTAGTGCTGTTTTCTATGTGTTGGTCTGGATCCGTGTAACTTTTCCTCGTATAAGGGCAGATCAATTGATGGAATTCGGATGGAAAGTGCTGCTTCCGGTTGCATTAGCAAATATATTTTTGACGGCAATTATAAAAGAATTAATTAACCTTTTTTAAAAACTTGAGCTGGTCAGAAAGCGAGGGATTTATATGCTTGGTTTAGCAAAAGGTTTGACCTATACATTAAAGAACTTGACGAGGAAAAAAGTGACCTATGACTACCCGAATGAGCCGCTGCCGCTCCCTGACCGATTCCGAGGAATCCAAAAATTTTATCCTGAAAAGTGTATTGTATGTAATCAATGCGTGACGATTTGTCCAACCGATTGTATTCAATTAACTGGTAAAAAACATCCGGACCAGTCGAAAAAAGGTAAAATCATTGATACGTATGACATTAATTTCGAGATTTGCATTTTGTGCGATTTATGTACGGAGGTCTGCCCTACAGAAGCAATCGTGATGACGAATCAATTTGAGCTGGCGGAGTATAGCCGTGAACATTTATTTAAAAATCTGGAGTGGCTGGATGAAAATGATGAGAATATCCGGAAGGTGAATAAAGTATGAGTTTGTCCGGTGAATTAATTGCCTTTTTTGGTTTGGCACTCGTCGCCATTTTAGGCGGGGTACTGCTAATTACCTTAACTAAAGTAGTGCACATGGTAATTGCACTCGTTTTTACTTTCTTGAGCATTGCTGGCATTTATATGGTACTTTCGGCTGAGTTCGTAGCCATTGTCCAAATCCTTATTTATTCAGGGGCAATTACGATCGTGATGTTATTTGGAATTATGCTCACGAAACACCAAGAAAGTGATGAACCCGCTAAAGGGGGTTGGGGGAAATTCTCCTTACTGGCAGCGATTGCTGGATTTGCCGTGGCGGTTTATCTAGGGATTTATAATCTGGATATACCTGTACAGCCTACCGCCTTGCATGAGGAAAATACAAAACAAATAGGAATCGAACTTTTTTCAAAATATGTGATTCCATTTGAAGTAATGTCGGTACTCCTGCTTGTTGCTTTAGTCGGCGCCATCGTATTGGCTAAAAAGGATGATGAGGAGGGAGATCAATCATGACGGGAGTTCCCTTGTCGGCCTATCTTGTATTGGCACTCGTTTTATTTTGTATAGGGCTATATGGCGCTTTGACGAAAAGAAATGCGGTCATTGTATTGATTTCAATCGAACTGATGCTGAACGCTGCGAATATTAACTTAATTGCCTTCAGTAAATTCGGGGTAACGCCATCCATTACGGGTCAAGTGTTTTCATTATTCACGATTACAATCGCTGCGGCCGAGGCAGCTGTAGGGCTCGCTATTTTAATGTCCCTTTATCGCAACCGGAAGACGGTCAATGTCGATGAAATGGATATCATGAAGCATTGAAGGTTTATATAAATGAAGAAGGGGATTTGATACGATGATGGAGAACGCTTGGCTCATACCGATCTTTCCACTCGTCACGTTTCTGGTTCTGCTTCTATCAGGTGGGCGGTTGAGGGAACGAGGGGCTCATATAGGAATTATATGTACTTTGGCTTCGTTTGTTTTATCTTTGCTTGCCTTGATAGAACGGTTTAAAGAACCTACTTATAAAATATCGATTGATTGGCTTTCCTTCGGAAGGACGCAACTTACAGCGGGATTTGAAATCAATCAGCTTAATGCCTTGATGCTTGTGATCGTTTCCCTTGTCAGCCTGCTTGTTCAGATATATTCGAAGGGGTATATGAAGGGTGAAGTGCGATTCTCCATTTTTTATGCTTATCTGGGCTTCTTCACCTTTGCCATGCTTGGGCTTGTCATGGCACCTAATTTATTACAACTATATTTCTTTTGGGAATTGGTCGGGGTGGGGTCTTTCCTGCTTATTGGGTTTTACTTTTATAAAGAGGAAGCTAAGAATGCAGCAAAGAAGGCATTCATCATGACAAGGATTGGGGATGTAGGGCTCTTAATCGGTATTATTCTACTATTCTGGGAAACAGGCAGCTTTGAATATGGGGAGATCTTTCAAGCCGTTCAATCGGACGTTATATCAAATGGAAGATTGACTTTGATCGCTATTTTGATTTTTATCGGTGCGGTTGGGAAGTCGGGACAATTTCCACTACACACATGGCTTCCGGATGCAATGGAGGGACCGACTCCGGTTTCCGCATTGATTCACGCAGCAACCATGGTTGCTGCAGGGGTTTATCTGGTGGCGACCATGTTTCCGTTATTCCTGGCTAGTTTTGCTGCGATGCAGGTCGTAGCAATTACAGGTGGATTTACAGCCATCTTTGCCGCAAGCATTGCTATAGTGCAAAAGGATGTTAAGCGCGTATTGGCCTATTCTACAATCTCTCAGCTTGGTTTTATGATGCTTGCTTTGGGTACTGCTGGATATGTGGCGGGGGTGTTTCATTTAATGACCCATGCCTTTTTTAAAGCATTGCTGTTTTTGGCAGCAGGCAGTGTTATTCATGCTATACATACACAGGATTTGGAAAAGATGGGCGGATTATGGGGTAAATTGAATTGGACTGGGCCGCTGTTCTTGACTGGCACTTTGGCGATATCAGGATTCCCCTTGCTCTCGGGTTTTTTCAGTAAAGATGAAATTCTAATGGCAGCCTGGGAGAATGGAAATTATGTTTTGTTTGGACTAGCGGCTATTACCTCCTTTTTAACTGCGTTTTATATGTTCCGGCTGTTTTTCATGATCTTTGCAGGAGATTCACGCAGTCAAATAAAACAGGTCAAGGAATCACCTTCCAACATGCTACTTCCCATGCTCGCATTGGGATTGCTTGCTGTAATCAGTGGATATATCCAAACACCTTGGTTTGGAGATTTCCTGGGAGAGTGGCTTGTGGAGGGAAATGAAAATCTTCTAGGCGCCAGCCATAGTGAGGGACCTGTTTGGATAATGTTCATGGCCGTTCTTGTATCGCTGGCCGGGATATTCCTTGCTTATACGATTTACGCTAAAAAGAGGTTACATCCGGGCTGGCTTGTTAAGGAAAGCTCCGGGTTATATAGAATTTTGGAAAATAAGTATTATATTGATGAGATTTATCATTTCACTGTAGGCCATGCAATCAAAGGCTTCAGTATATTCCTATCTTATTTCGAAAGATTCATTGTCGGTGGCTTGGTATCCACTGTTACAAGTTCAATTGAAGGATTGGGGAAAATAGGGTCTAAATTGCAAACGGGGCAGGTACAGCAATATGGAATGATAGCCTTTCTGGGACTTGCGGTACTCTTGGTGATTTTTGCAGTAACTGGGGGGTATCTAAGATGAATGTCTATTTGCTCTCGCTTTTAGTGTTTTCACCTCTGCTGGGCATAGTGATGGTGGCCCTTATGCCGAAAAAAGAGGAAAGGACGATTAAACAATTTGGTTTTTTCGGAACACTGCCTCCCCTTTTCCTATCGTTCTTTCTATGCAGCCAATATTATTCGGGTGTGGCCTTATCCTTATTTGACATTAAGTTGAATTGGATAAGATTTGGGAATTTGGAGATGTATGATCCCAAGCTCTTCACGGTTGACTTTGAGTTGGGGCTGGATGGATTAAGTCTTATCTTCATATTACTGACGACAATCATTTCTTCACTGGCTGCAATCGCCTCCATTTATATAAAACAAGGATGGAAAGGTTATTATTTGTTATTTTTAATCTTGGAAATTGGGATGCTTGGTGTCTTCACGTCAGAAAATCTGATCCTTTTTTTCATATTTTTTGAAATGACGCTGATTCCCGCTTTCTTTTTAATTGGTAGATGGGGCTTTCTGGAGAGGGAGAAAGCGTCTTATAGTTTTCTGATTTATAATGGCATTGGTTCGGCGGTTTTATTGGTGGCTATTTTGATTTTGTTTGCCAGGACAGGTACGACCAATATTGCGGCTTTGACACAGATTATGACAATGGGCGGTGTTTCGCTTTTTGCACCAATATCCGGTTCGATGAAGTTTGGTTTATGTCTGGCCTTTCTCGTTGCATTTGCGATAAAGCTGCCCGTATTTCCCTTTCACAGCTGGATGGTGCGAGTCCATGCAGAAGCACCTCCATCCATAGTGATGATTCATGCAGGTGTACTATTGAAAATAGGGGCATATGGAATCATCCGGTTTGGAATGGGGATATTTCCTGAACAATATAAAAGCTTGGCCTTTACCGTTGTCCTATTTGGGGTCCTCAGTTTTTTATATGGTGCATTTTTAGCATTGGTACAAACGGATTTTAAACTTGTTTTAGCATACTCGTCAATCTCACATATGGGAATCGTCATGATGGGCCTGGGAGCCTTGAATGAAGCGGGCATTCAGGGAGCAACTTTTCAAGTCATCTCACATGGTTTTATTGCTGCTTTGTTATTTTTCTTGGTGGCTGTGTTGTATGAGCGGACGGGAACCACCATGCTTCCTAAGCTTGGGGGATTGTCCAAGTCGATGCCGATTTTTTCAGGCTTCATGTTAGCATGCGGGCTGGCCTCACTCGGTTTGCCTGGCATGTCGGGCTTCATCAGTGAATTCATGGTATTTCTTGGCTTGTTCAAGAGTCAGCCATTGCTTGCAGCAATTGGGGTGATCGGGCTGGTATTAACCGCTGTCTATATACTGAGGGCGGTCATGTTGATGACGTTCGGGAAAAATGATAGCTTGGTAGAGAAACGGGACCTTAGAGGCTGGGAGCTTGTACCAGCAACGGTTCTTCTCGGTTTGATAATATCCGTTGGGGTATACCCAAATTTGTTAGGCGGGCCTCTTCAAGGAACGATTAAAGCCATGATGCTAGCTCTAGGGGGGCGATGAAGGATGGAGTGGAACACGATGCTTTCTTATGATTGGGGAGCGATGATGCCGGAATTCATCATCCTTGGAACGGCCATGATCCTTTCGATATTGGATTTATTCTGGCCGAAGCACTTTAATCGGAGAAAACTGGCATGGCTCGCGCTAACCGGAATCATTTTGGCATGTTTGTCACTGATTAGCTTACTATCCTTTGAGACAGTCAGTATCTTATCCGATACGTTTCGTTTAGATTCTTTTGCAAAAGCATTTAAGCTACTCCTATTATTCGGGGCGGGCCTAATCATCCTTCTGGCTGAAGGCTATGAACCGCAAGAGGGGCTGCGAGAGCATCGGGGGGAATTTTATTATCTGTTCCTGACCGCTTTGCTTGGAGCGATGGTCATGTCCTCAAGCGGGGATTTGATAACACTGTTCGTTGGATTGGAACTTCTTTCACTTTCATCCTATATATTAGTCGGAATGCGTAAACATGATCGGAAGTCTAACGAAGCGTCCATGAAGTATGTGATAAACGGAGGTATATCCACGGCGATCACTTTATTCGGGATGAGCTATTTATATGGAGTGACTGGTTCTGTCAATCTAGGCGAGATGAGCCGGACGATGGCTGCGATGACGGATGGTCAGCTGCAATATATTATGGGCCTCGCTTTCTTCATGGTATTTGTCGGTTTATCCTTCAAGATAGCTGCTGCCCCATTTCATATGTGGGCACCTGATATATATGAGGGGGCACCGACACCAGTTGTAGCCTTCTTAAGTGTAATTTCGAAAATAGCGGGTTTCGTCATCATCCTGCGCATTTTTCTTTCGTTGTTCCTAACAGCTTCCGGCGATACCTTCGGAGCACTCGACTTTTTGGAAAAAAATAATATCTATATAGCTTCATTGGCAGGTCTGACAATCATCATTGGAAATGTGGTTGCGTTAAGGCAGCAAAATCTAAAACGATTGTTCGCTTATTCAAGCATTGCCCATGCGGGTTACCTCCTTGTAGCGGTGGCTACATTGGGCGGGGGATATTTCCTGATCGATACAGTCTGGTTTTACCTAATGGCTTATGTATTAATGAATATCGGTGCATTTGCAGTCATTCAGCTGCTCGCCAGCCAAAGTGGATCAGAAGACATTAGCATTCTTGCAGGACTTGGGAGGAAATCACCGTTTCTTGCCATAGGATTTACTGTATTTATCCTATCGCTTGCAGGAATTCCCGGGACGACAGGATTCATTGGCAAACTCAATATATTCCTTGGAACATTCATTACGGAACCTGGACATTTTGTCCTTGCGGGAATCATGATTGCCGGTACTGTTGTGTCCTATGTGTATTATTTCGGATTATTGGTTCAAGTCTTTTTCCGGCCCATTCATTCAGAGAAGGTCAGTAAAATTCGTTCGGGTCTATCCGCCGTGTTGATCATTTGCGTAATAGGCACCATACTTTTCGGTGTGGCGCCAAATATTGCCTTAGATTTTATTCATGATCAATTCGGTGAATTTACAGACTTTATTTCGAGTAAATGATATAATGCCTGTATCAGAGGCTTGCTCCATTGGATCAAGCCTCTATTTACAGTTTTAAAAAGAAATTTTGCAATTCTTCCTTTTATATTCCAAATACGAAGGGGTTTTGTGTTAGAATAGAAGACGGGTGTCTTTTAGGAGGTATGTACATGTTTTCAGCAATGGGACAGCAGGCTTTAACAGGAATAATTGCACACTTGTTTTTCATTGCAGTTACCTGGTGGGCTTTACAGGCATTACACTTTGATAAAATCTTAAGATCCAATTCGGTCATCAAGGCCAGGGTTTTATATATTTTATTAACGGTTGCCATCGGTTCAGTTGTGAGTAATTTCTTCCTTGACTACCTGGGATTTGCAAACCAACTCCCGTATATGTTTAGTAATGACTGATAAGCTGTAAGGCTCTTCTTATAGCAAAATATGATTCTACTCTTGTATTCGCTTTTGCTTCCTGCCATTTGTCAGGTGGAAGGTGTCACCAATTGTCGGAAAACTCGAAGTATGATCTCTCTCCTTATGGAAAGAATGATAAAAGGGGAGGGATTTAACATGTATAATTTAAACAAAAAAATGTTAACATACATAGTATTTCTTGGTTTGATGGTGATTTTAATTGGGAATAGTACGATTGTGGCAGAAAGTAAACCAGATATAGTCAAATTGGTGGGACTGTTACAAAAGGATAAGGATTTGGACATAGGGGATTGGTCTGTACTCGCTAGAGAAATAAATAAAGAGATTACAACTAAACAAGAGTTTGAAAGAGAAGTTACGGCTTTAAAACGAAAATACCCTCAATTTCAATGGCACCGGAAAGATGATGCTTCCGGCTGGAAGGCTGAGGCGTTAACTTACAATGTCAATTCAGGTCTAACCGAGTCCATCAAAATAATGACAACGGAAGAGAAATTTGATAAAGTTACCTATGTCATTTACGAAGTGAAGGGAAAAGAGTGGGAAAAAGCTAATTCGGCATTTTTTACAACTACGTTCCAGAACAGGGTGAATGAACTATTTATAGGGACTCCTTCAATTTTTTCTTGTATTAAAGGGTCTATCAATGATAATATGGATTCGGTTTTAAACGCTAAAACTGAAGACCTGTTAGATATGTTCCAAGCAAGGGAAATTGAGAGTGTGCATGAAACAAACTTTACATCTATATCTGCACATTCAACATTGTTTAAACAACCTTTGACAAAAGAAAAATTAAATTTGCAGTTTGGGCTACGGACAGAAGGATTGGGTGACCGAACGAACTTTGTAGTTGGCACACCAATCATAACGTTTGAATATTAATATAGAGAAAATGGACGCGGAGGGGAATACTTTTGGAAAAAATCATCGTCCGCGGCGGAAAAAGGCTTAGCGGGACAGTTAAAGTAGAAGGTGCTAAAAACGCCGTTTTGCCAGTTATCGCTGCAACATTATTAGCAAGTGATGGGAAAAGTATCATTAAAGATGTTCCTACGCTCTCCGATGTATATACAATCAATGAAGTATTGCGCAACTTAAATGCAGATGTTGCCTTTCATGACAATCAAGTAACTGTAGATGCATCAAGAGAGTTATTAGAAGAAGCACCATTTGAATATGTACGAAAAATGAGAGCTTCCGTTTTAGTGATGGGCTCATTACTAGCAAGGAATGGCCGGGCCCGCGTTGCTCTTCCTGGTGGCTGTGCCATCGGATCACGTCCTATCGACCAGCATTTAAAGGGCTTTGAAGCGATGGGAGCAAAAGTGAAGGTCGGCAATGGTTTCATTGATGCCGAGGTAGAAGGCAGACTTAAGGGTGCAAGAGTGTATCTTGACTTCCCAAGTGTGGGTGCCACTGAAAACATCATGATGGCAGCAACACTTGCAGAAGGTATAACTGTTCTTGAAAATGTGGCCAAAGAGCCTGAAATTGTAGATCTTGCGAACTTCCTTAATAAAATGGGTGCCAAAGTCAGAGGTGCTGGTACTGGTACGATGAGAATCGAGGGTGTCGATAAATTATATGGCACTGAACATGCGATTATACCTGACCGTATCGAAGCCGGTACATTTATGACGGCTGCTGCTCTTACTGGCGGCAATGTTCTTGTTCAAGGCGCTGTACCTGAACACCTTACTTCCCTTATTGCTAAAATGGAAGAAATGGGTGTTGAAATTCTTGAAGAAGAAGATGGATTACGCGTTATCGGTCCAAAAACCTTGAAGGCCATTGATATCAAAACAATGCCGCATCCTGGTTTCCCGACTGATATGCAATCGCAAATGATGGCATTATTATTGCGTGCTGAAGGAACAAGTATGATTACGGAGACCGTTTTCGAAAACCGTTTTATGCATGTTGAGGAATTCCGTCGCATGAATGCCAATATTAAAATTGAAGGTCGTTCTGTTATCGTTAATGGACCAACTAACATACAAGGTGCTGAAGTAGCTGCAACAGATTTACGTGCCGCGGCAGCGCTCATCCTGACTGGATTGGTTGCAGATGGCATTACTCGTGTTACAGAATTAAAGCATCTTGACAGAGGATACGTGAATTTCCATGGTAAATTGGCTTCTCTAGGTGCCGATGTGGAACGTATTAACGAAGATGTACCTGCAGAAACAAAAAAAATTGCCGATTTAAACGCATAAGATAGCTTATAAAACCATTCACGTTCGAGTCATTGAAACGTGAATGGTTTTTTTGTCTTGTATCAGGCATTCATGGCCTCCAGCTAAATGGTTGTCGTTTTTCTATTCATAAAAGCTTGTCCTTCGACATACATTTGTTATGTAAAGATACCTGCCGGATAGTGATTTACGGCAGAGAAAACAAGTGTAGGGAGGCTCAGGAATTTGAAAGCAATCAAACCGATGATTGTACTATTCATAGCAGTAGCATTCGTAATTATCATGATTCCAGCAGTGCTTGTGCTTCCATTTTCAAATGATAAGACAAGTGGAGAGTTAGCCGAACAATTAGAAAAAAAAGTGAAGAATGAAGGTAAAGAGGTAAGTGCAAATGAAATGAGTTCCGTTGAAGTTGCTGTTTACCGTACATCTGCAAGAAAGATTGAAAAACTGCCGATTGAAACGTACTTAGCTGGTGTAGTAGCGGCTGAAATGCCAGCGGATTTCGAGGAAGAAGCACTTAAGGCACAAGCATTGACAGCGAGAACCTACATTGTCAATCAGCTCCTAAGCGAAAGTCGATTAGGCTTGCCTGATGGTGCCGATGTAAGCGATACGGTCATGCACCAAGTTTATAAGAATAATGATGAGCTGAAAAAACAGTGGGGCTCTGATTATAAATGGAAGATGAAGAAAATTAACAAAGCAATAAAGGATACAGCGGGTCAAATTCTAACCTATGAAGGAAAACCGATTACTGCGACTTTTTTTTCGACCAGCAATGGCTACACTGAGAATTCCGAGGACTATTGGCAAGCGGATTTCCCCTATTTAAAAAGCGTATCCAGTCCTTGGGATAAACAGGAATCACCAAAGTTTTATAATAAAGTTGTTGTGAACACTGCAGATTTTGAAAGCAAACTGGGTGTAAGTCTATCGTCGGGAACAACAATAGGAACTGTCATTGAAAGAACATCAGGCAATCGCGTAGGTGTGGTGAAAATCGGAGGAAAGAAAATGACAGGAAAACAGATCCGTGAAAAGCTGGGTCTGACATCATCCGATTTTAACTGGGAGCGTCAAGGCAACCAGATTGTCATCACGACAAAAGGATCTGGGCACGGAGTTGGAATGAGCCAATACGGTGCTAATGGAATGGCCAGGGAAGGGAAAACCTATGAAGACATCGTAAAATATTATTATAAAGGCGTTAAAGTTCAGTCTTCAAGTAAGTGGCTGAATACGATGACGGCAAAAAAATGAGAGATGGGGAATCCCATCTCTCATTTTTTTGTGCTTATTTTTTCTATAATGGTCAAAAAGCCTCGTTCATGCTTAAAATAATGATATTGGACATGAAAATACACAGCAGCTACTCCAATGATATCTTTAATGACATCTATTAAGGTAGCGGAGCGGTATGGGATGAATGATTGGTGATATTCATCTATAACTCCGTAAAAGCATGCTGCTATGGCCGCCAACAAGCTTAATCCAGGTTTCAGTTTGTGGTTTGCAGCAAGAGCAGAAACCAATAATACATATAAAAGGGCAAATTCGACTAGATGAAGTGCCTCTTTGATAAATCGGTCAATTGAGGATGATGGAAGATCAAGAATCATATCATCGGGGTTGCTCGACATTATCCAAATGGCAATCATATATAGAAAAGGCAATAACGTTAACACGATTTTAAAGGCTTTTTTCATGAATTAAACACCCTTCAATAGTTAGATACCAAACATTTTACCATTCTACGAATAAAATCGGTTTCATTTCCACAAAATAAATCTAAAATTTTTTTTATCTGAATGTATATAATCTTACCAAAATGTTCAGAATGATTGCTGAGGTGATTAATATGAGAGAGGAAGAAAAGAAACCAACTTCCACAATCCGACGTATACTAAAACAACGTTGGGCATTATCAGCAATCTATATCGCAAGTGCAGCCATAATCTTAGCCGCGGCCTTCTTATTACAAAATAGTTTTAATGATTCAGCTAAGGATGGCAAAGAGGAATCAGCTGAAACAGGAAAAAACTATAATCAGCCTTCTGTCGAGGTTAATAGTAATCTTGAGACAATCAAGATGCCTGTAGCCGATGCAGACAAAACGGTTATTAAGAAACAGTTTTATGATGTGAATGCGGATGAAAAGGCACAAGAAGAAGCGTTGGTATTCTACAACAATAGATATGAGCAAAACAAAGGTATAGACATTGCAATGAAAGATGGAAAATCTTTCGATGTAAAAGCTTCACTAAGTGGAAATGTATCGAAAGTCCAAGACGATGCGTTACTTGGAAATTTAGTTGAAGTACAGCATGAAGATGGTGTAGTTACTCGTTATCAATCTGTTAAAGACATTAAAGTTGCAGTCGGTGACAAAGTGAAACAAGGGCAAGCAATTGCTACAGCTGGAAAAAGCCAAATCAATGAAGAGGCGGGCGTGCATGTCCACTTCGAAATCAGAAAAGATAACATTGCGTTAAATCCACTTGATTTTGTCGATAAACAAGCTTCTGCCCTTCAATCGGCAACTGAAGCTGAAGGCAGCGAACTTGACGATTCAGCTAAAAAAGAAGAAACACCTGCGGTTGACGAAACTGAAACTGATAAAGAAGAAGCACCTGCAGTCGAAGGATCTAAAACGGATAAGAAAGAATCACCTGCAATCGAAGAATCTGAAACTGGCACGGATGAATCGCCTGCCGTTGATGAAACTGACGAGAGCACTGATTTAGAGAGTGGCACAGATGAAGAAGGCTCTGTCCCAGGTGAAGATACAACTGAGGAAAGCGATTCCTTAAAAGATTCGTTAAAACAATCTAATTAAGATCAAGATTTTTAATAATATCAAAACAAAAAACCTTGAGCGTTACGAATGACAACAACTGAAAATTTGGTAAAAGGAAGCCGTTCATTTTGAACGGCTTCCTTTTTTCTTTCGAGGAAATATTGGCCGATATGCTGGAACATTTGAATTTCCGACAAATTTCTCGGGAAATAATTTGTTCTTAAGGAAAATAAACAGTTGAAAATCAGAAATAAATCCAAACCTCCTGTCCCATTAGGCATATATTCTTAACCAAGCTAATAAGATGTTATAAACCATGCAAAGAGAGTGTTTGAGGTGAGGAATCGTTTATTACAAATTATCTAATAGGTGAATAATTCTATCTTTCATTGTTTATAGGGCAGCGGTATTCGATTCGAAAAATACGAATCTCATTTCACACTTCTCACATCCAATTTGGGGAGGTCGAGTGGTGTGCACGATTACATCAAAGAAAGAACTATCAAGATAGGAAAGTATATCGTGGAAACTAGAAAAACAGTCCGCGTCATTGCAAAAGAGTTCGGAGTCTCCAAAAGCACAGTTCATAAAGACTTAACTGAGAGGCTGCCAGAAATTAATCCTGATTTGGCTAACGAAGTGAAGGATATATTGGATTATCACAAATCCATTCGTCACCTTCGAGGTGGAGAAGCGACAAAGTTAAAATATAAACGATCGGAAAGAGAAGAAGAAATCGTCAAATAATCTTTGTGATATCATTCCGGCATTTGGAAGCGAATCCAGCAATCAGGGGATGAATAAAGAGACATGGAATTGTGTCAGCTTTTTTCTTAACCTAGACTGCGGTTCCTTGCCGGAATTTTTTTGTGGGGAAAGACCGAAGATAGTACATAAGGCTTCGGATTTTTTTACATATTGGAAAAAGAGGTAAAAATAGTAAGTATTAGTGTTTATTTATAATTCATACTTACTTGTGCCAATGCAATATGGTAAAATAAACAATTAGGACAGAAGTAGGTTATATGTGAGGATATTCAAGGAGGATTTAAGAAATGTTTGCTAGAGATATTGGGATAGATCTTGGAACAGCCAATGTTCTTATACATGTCAAAGGTAAAGGAATTGTGTTAAATGAGCCTTCGGTAGTAGCGATTGATAAGAATACGAACCGTGTTCTTGCTGTCGGGGAAGAAGCTCGTAAAATGGTAGGCCGTACTCCAGGAAACATCATCGCAATTCGTCCATTAAAAGACGGGGTCATTGCGGATTTTGATGTAACAGAATCGATGCTTAAGCATTTTATCAATACATTGAATGTGAAAGGCTTCCTTTCAAAGCCTAGAATTTTGATCTGCTGCCCGACGAACATAACAAGTGTCGAACAAAAGGCGATTAAAGAAGCTGCTGAAAAAAGCGGAGGGAAGAAAGTATTCCTTGAAGAAGAACCAAAAGTGGCTGCAATCGGTGCCGGCATGGATATTTTTCAACCAAGCGGCAATATGGTCGTGGACATTGGCGGGGGTACAACGGATATTGCCGTCCTTTCAATGGGGGATATCGTTACATCTTCTTCCATTAAAATGGCCGGTGACAAATTCGATAATGAAATTTTACATTATATCAAGCGGAAGTATAAGCTTCTGATTGGTGAACGTACAGCGGAAAACATTAAAATTCAGGTTGCAACAGTCTTCCCTGGTTCCCGTAATGAAGTCATCGATATTCGTGGACGAGATATGGTATCAGGATTACCTAGAACCATTTCGGTCAATTCGGAAGAAATTGAGGAAGCTCTTCGTGAGCAGGTTTCAATCATTGTACAAGCTGCAAAAAGCGTACTTGAGCGGACACCGCCTGAACTTTCTGCTGATATCATCGATCGCGGCGTCATTTTAACAGGCGGGGGAGCGTTGCTTCACGGGATTGATTTACTCCTCGCTGAAGAGCTTAAGGTCCCAGTACTCGTTGCCGAACACCCGATGGATTGTGTAGCAATTGGAACTGGAATCATGCTTGATAATATGGATAAATTGCCACGGCACAAATTCAACTAAAAAGCGGATGGAAATCTGCATCATAAGATAGGGGTCTAAGGTTCAGACAAACATGAGGCATAGTGAAAGTGCGTGCAGTTCTAGTACTAATGAGCAATAGGCCCTCTTCTTTTAGTCGAGAATTTAACACCATTCCTTTAAATCTGACCTAGCCTACGATACATATAAATTCTTCTGCCTAATGCTAGTCCTTTTCCTTAAGATACTGACGTTCATGACCGATAAGATAAATATGAGAAATTGAACGGGATAAGTTATGTAGAATGAGGAGTGAAGAGGATGTTAAGAGGTTTTTATACAGCTGCTTCCGGGATGCTTACACAGCAAAGGCGCACAGAATTGCTCACAAACAATATGTCCAATGCGAATACAACAGGGTATAAAGCAGATCAAATGAGTGTAAGGTCTTTTCCGGAAATGCTTATCAGCAACATAGATGGCAAAACGGTTCCTGCGGAGAATAAATTGAATTTGCCTGAATTATCCCAGGTCGGGGGGCTCAGTACCGGGGTTTACGTACAGGAGGCAAATCCTTTATTTACCCAGGGTACATTGGAGGAAACCGAGCTTAATACAGATATTTCCTTGGCCGATGAAAACCTTCCGATCAATGAAGAAACCGGTCTGCGAGGGTCGATGTTTTTTACTGTTCAGGATGGTGATGGTGGCATCCGTTATACGCGCAACGGCAGTTTCACTCTAGATGGACAAGGTTATCTGACTACACCTGCCGGTCATTATGTATTGAATGAAAATAATAATCGGATCCAGCTTGATAGCGATCAGTTCACCGTAACGGAAAACGGTGTTATTTTAGAAGGGAATGTTCAAACGGCACGTCTCGGCATCGGTTATTCAGATGATCCATCATCACAGCTCATTAAGGATGGGGAAGGCCTTTATAAGGCTGTGAAAGATGGGAAGTTACCTAGCGCATACACGTCTGAAGGGGTCGGTTTTTCTACTAAGCAAGGGTTCCTTGAAGGCTCTAATGTCGACCAATCGAGAACGATGACAGAAATGATGTCGGCATACCGCTCTTTTGAAGCGAGTCAGAAGGTTCTCCAAGCCTATGATAAAAGTTTGGATAAAGCGGTCAATGAAGTTGGCAGGCTTTAATTGAACATTAGCAGAAAACCGCCTTTGGAAATTTGGACATGTAAGGGGAATATACATGAATCGTACCATGATGACAGCGACAAATACGCTGAACCAGCTTCAAAGTAAAATTGATCAAATAAGTAACAATATCGCTAATGTGGACTCGACGGCCTACAAAAAGACCCAAACGAGCTTCAATGACTTACTGACACAGAGTTTCAATAATCAACCGAGTGAGACCAAGGAAAAAGGAAGGCTGACCACACCTGGCATTCGGCAGGGAACAGGTGCTAAGATAAGCCAGTCTCAATTGGTGCTTTCACAGGGGTCCTTAAAGACTACGGACCGTAATCTTGATGCTGCATTCACTAGTGAAGACCAATTCTTCACCGTAAGCGTTCAGAACGGTAAAGGGGTCAATACAAGGCTTACAAGGGATGGCGCCTTTTATTTATCTCCAAATGCGAATGATCAGGACCAAATGGTGCTCGTTACCTCTGCTGGACATCAGGTGCTTGATGAAAATGGTGACCCGATCCTTATTGACGGAAATGTTAGAGACATTAAGATTTCGGAAAATGGTTTTTTGACGGTCGATACGGAAGAATACGGAAAAAAGAGTTTTGGGCTCGGCATCGTCTCGATAAATAAGCCGCAATTTCTTGAGCGGCTAGGCGGAAATTTACTTGGCCTGCCCGGAAACATCAAGGAATTGGGTGTAACTGATGACGATATCATGACCGCATTAACAGGGGATTCCCGCAACCAAATAGCTATCCGTCAAGGAACTCTGGAGTCCTCAAATGTCGATCTTTCCAAAGAAATGACGGATCTTATCAATGTTCAGCGGTCTTATCAATTTCAATCCCGGGCTGTAACGATGGCTGATCAAATGAGCGGATTAATCAATGGAATCCGTTAAGTTATCGGGGAAAATAAAATGTCTCCCTGCGGAATTATAGCAAATCGGTTATAATGAATTCATATCAAAGAGAATCGTTTGTCCATAGCTGCCTATTTTCTGGAGTATGGGGGAAATCAGTCGGCGAGTTTTCTTAGAAAAAGGAGCTTTCACATTCTATATGGAACAAAATCGTGTAATGAGACAACAAATTGAAGAAGAGATAAAGGAAGTTGAGACGAAACCGAATCGTAGAATCAAGGTCCGTCTTTTGCCAATTTGGCTTCGTTTACTCATTGTTATCGGATTGATTTTCATTGCTGTGTTATCCGGGGCACTTATAGGATACAGTGTGATCGGGGGAGGACATGCAATGGATGTTTTCCAAAAATCCACATGGACCCATATTATTGATATAGTGAACAAGGACGCGTAGTTCCATTGAGGTAGTTGCTGTCGTTAACGGATTTATATTACATAGCAACTACGCCTCTGTCTTTATGGCAGGGGCGAGTTAACGTTATGTTAGAAATATTTAAATCATAGGAGGAACAAAAATGCTTGATATCACACAAATAAAGGAAATTATTCCGCATCGTTACCCATTCTTATTAGTGGACCGGATCATAGAAATAGATGAAGGGAAAAGAGCGGTAGGTTTGAAGAATGTCTCAGCTAATGAAGAATTCTTTAATGGTCATTTTCCGGATTACCCAGTTATGCCTGGTGTTTTAATTGTAGAGGCTTTAGCGCAAGTTGGCGCTGTAGCGGTTTTGAAACAAGAAGAATATAAAGGACGGCTTGCATTTTTTGCTGGAATTGATAATTGCCGCTTTAAAAAGCAAGTAAAACCAGGTGATCAACTGCGCCTGGAAGTGGAAATAGTGCGTATGAGAGGCTCAATGGGTAAAGGGAAAGCAGTGGCAACGGTAGACGGAGAAGTAGCATGTGAAGCCGAAATCATGTTTGCCTTTGGTGACAAATAAGAAGTGCATTCATTTTCGGGGAAAGAAAATGGACTAATATGACTATATTTTTAAAAGTGGTTTAAGGAATCGTGCAGCGGTGTATATATTAAAGAGTACTGCAGGGGCTTTTTTAATTAGACCCTTTCCATTCTCCCTTTGAATGCCGGACATTTTTATATGTCCGGCATTTTTTAATGATTAAATTCCAATAAATATGAGGTAAGTGTATTTCCTTTTTAAAATTAAAATAGGACGCAAGTTATTTTCTCATTCGGGCAAAATAACTAATGATAAAGAAGGAAAGGAGGTTGCCAAAAATGAAGAAAAGAATTTTTGCACTAATTGGGGGATCTTTATTATCTATTATGTTCCTTGCTGGATGTGGAACGAATGATAAGGATAATGACAACAAACCCGCACCAGAAGATAATAACAACATCATAGATAAGGATAAAAATGGTGTAAAGGATAACAACGGCACGGATAACAACGACTTGAATGATGATAATAATGATGTGATTGACAATGACAATGACAATGACGATAATGATTCAAATGACTTGATTGACAAGAAACACGACGACAATAAGTAATTAGCACAGATTGAAAAAGACTGGCTTAGTTAAGAAGAGGATTATCATCCTTATTCGTCTAAGTCAGTCTTTTTTGTGTATATTCGATTAGGGAAATAAAGGGGGGGTTATTTATTCGTAGCTAATTTAGGCTTTGAACGGATTTTTTGCTTGAACTCATTTATTAATTCATCGCCGACGAGACCTTTTTGGACTAAATCGTCAAGAAGAAGTTCAGCATATTTGCTACGCGTTTTTTGGATGTGACCAACGAATAATAGGCTATAATGGTTGCCTACTTTTCTTATGGTGCGTAAAACAGTGTGAAACAATGCCGGTTCATTGTCCTTTTTGGTAATGACGGCCTGGATATAAACCTCTCCGTCTATATTGGGGAGTGAGGGTTCAAGCTCTTTGAAATGCTTTTCTTCTACAAAGGCTTCCAGTAACCATGTTCTAGCATCGTTTTCTTTATTTATTATTAGTCCATCTGTTAATACAATATCAATCAATTGTAAATTCTCAGTAACAATTTGCAACGAAATTAATTTAAATGATTTCATCTAATTCCTCCATTTCTTGCCAGAAGAGTGATAAAAGCCCCTTCTTAAACGTAAATTTTTATTCTATCTGGAATGGTTCATGTCGATTAATCCTTTTAAAGGTAATTATATCATACTAAAAGATAGTCCCTTAATGAAATGAAAACCCAGCAATTGTCTAAATTATGCAGGATAGAATAAAAATTTGCAAAATATTAAATTTTGTTAACAATGCGTTTATTACTTGATTTTAATCGAAAAAAATTGATTTTACATCAATTCAAACGGTTTTTTAAGAAGGAAAAGGGTGGAATAATGCCATTTCCTTCATTTTTTATTGGAAGGTAGAACGAGTATGATAAAAGCATATTAAAGAGGAAGGAGTGAAAAAATGATTAACCAAGTTACCCTCGTCGGCAGGCTTACGAAGGATCCCGAATTAAGATATACACCAGACGGCAAGGCTGTTTCCAATATAACGTTAGCGGTCAACCGGAACTTTCGTAATACAGTAGGCGATTATGAGGCGGACTTTGTACAGTGCATCATATGGAAAAGGTCTGCTGAAAATACTGCTCAGTACTGTAAAAAGGGTGCCTTAATCGGTATCACAGGCAGAATACAGACAAGGAGATACGAAAATCAAGAGGGTAAAAATGTATATGTTACTGAAGTGGTCGCCGAGAGGGTTCAATTCATCGCATCTAAACAAAACGATATTAAACCCAAGGATTTTGAACATATTGGCTTATAGTCTTACGTGGAGGTCGAGCATGAGTAAAGGATATAAAGCTTGCCTCCGGGCAGGAGCAAGCTCGCTTTTAGACAATGCATGAGAAAAAGCGGATGGAAGAACTCATAAGTGATTTGATCCGTCATGTGGCGAAGACCCATGTGAAAACTTCGAATAATGAATATGAATTAGTACAGATTAATTTGATGCTTACTCAACTGAAAACACAAAACAAGTATTTATACGAACATAATGAAAAATTAATGCAACGAATTTCAGCACTTGAACAAAGCATAAAATATTCCGATGACGAAAAAACTTCTGTAAAGCTTGACTGTAGTATTAGTTCATTTTCATCCCTTACTTCCCCAAAGCAAATATAGCTTTTTCCTCGCTGGAAACTCCGATTTACCCTCATTTGGAATCAAGTTTTCTGATTCCCCTCTTTCATAGACTGCAAATAAGCAGTCTTTTTTTATGCCAAAATGTGAGTGTATAAAAAATAAAAAAATATTCTGTTAAATTAGAATTTTTAGAAAATATATTGTAAAATTTTAATTTTGATGCAATAATAAACCAAATAATGTAATGGGAAAAAAGTTATATATAGGAAGTGATTTGATGGAAGAACCAATTATTAAGGTGAATGGGCTGCGAACCAGCTTTCGTACTGACGATGGGGTGATTCCTGTCGTAAATTCAATCGATTTTCACGTCAATCCTGGTGAAGTTTTAGGGATTGTAGGAGAATCAGGATGCGGAAAAAGCGTAACTTCTTTATCCATCATGGGTCTGGTTTCTTCACCTGCTGGTAAGGTGGAGGGAGAAATCCTCTTTAAAGGGGAGAATATCGCAAATGCCTCTGAAGCGAAAATGAGAAAGATTCGCGGGAATGACATAGCGATGATATTTCAGGAACCGATGACAAGCTTGAATCCTGTGTTCACTATTGGAGAGCAGTTGGTTGAGACGCTTCGGATACATAAAAAATGGAACAAAAAACAGGCCCGACATAGAGCGGTGGAAATGTTGAAGCTGGTTGGGCTTGGCCGTGCCGAGGAATTGCTCAAAGAATATCCGCATCAGCTTTCGGGTGGAATGAGACAAAGGGTCATGATAGCAATGGCCATGATTTGCGAGCCGAAACTCCTTATAGCCGATGAACCGACAACGGCTTTGGATGTGACGATCCAGGCACAAATCCTAGAGTTAATGAAGAATTTAAATAAAGAAACAGACACGGCAATCATGATGATTACCCATGATCTTGGCGTTGTAGCGCAAATGTGTGAACGTGTCATTGTCATGTATGCCGGCAAGGTGATAGAGGAAGGAAATGTGCAAACGATTTTCCAAAACCCTAAACATCCTTATACGGTCGGTTTACTTCAGTCGATTCCCGATATGCGAATAAAGAAAGATCGCCTTTACTCGATACCGGGCAATGTGCCAAAACCTGGGACAAGCAACCTCGGGTGCCAGTTTGCCCCCCGGTGCTCCCATGCCATGGAGCAATGTATAAATGAGACCCCGTCTCTATTGAAATTTGATGAGGGCAGGCATGTTCGCTGCTGGCTGTATGAAGATGGGAAAGGAGCTGCCTTGCATGAATCAAACATTGGTTAAGGTAGAAAACCTAAAGAAGCATTTTCCAATCAAAGGAGGGGTTCTCGGAAAGACCATCGGAGAGGTCAAGGCAGTTGATGGTTTGTCTTTTTCCATTTATAAAGGGGAAACCTTAGGTCTTGTCGGTGAAAGCGGTTGCGGAAAGTCGACGACGGGAAGATTATTGCTTCGATTGCTTGAGCCGAGTGAAGGGAATGTTTATTTCGAAGGAAAGGACCTGACGGCTTTATCTTCCCGTGAAATGAGAAAAATGCGCCGTGAAATGCAGATGGTCTTCCAGGACCCATTCGCTTCCCTCAATCCCAGGCATACTATTGAAAAAATATTGGAGGAACCGCTCATCGTTCATGGGGTTAAAGATAAAAAGGCGCGTAAGGCACGTGTGCAGGAACTTCTTAAGGTTGTTGGCTTAAGCAGTTACCATGCTAAAAGGTATCCGCATCAATTCAGTGGGGGCCAGCGGCAGCGTATTGGCATCGCCAGGGCACTTGCGGTAAACCCAAAGCTGATCATTGCCGATGAGCCGGTATCTGCACTGGATGTGTCGATTCAGGCCCAGGTCTTGAACCTCCTGCAGGATTTGCAGGAAGATTTTGATTTGACTTACCTTTTCATTGCCCATGATCTTGGAGTGGTGAGGCATATCTCCGACCGTGTCGGTGTCATGTATCTTGGACATATCGTTGAATTGACGGAAAGTGAAGGACTATATGAAGATCCGCTTCATCCATATACGCAGGCTTTACTATCAGCCGTGCCCATCCCGGATGTGGAATACAAAGGGGATAGGGTAATCCTGCAGGGTGATGTTCCAAGCCCATCTAACCCGCCAAGCGGTTGTCCCTTCCATACGAGATGCCCGCAGGCCATGGCAGAGTGCAAATCAGTAAAACCAGTCTTGCATGAGCATAAACCCGGTCACTACGTTGCTTGTCATTTATACAATTGACATTTAACGTACACATAAATTTTTAAAAAAATAAAGGGGGAAGAATATGAAGAAGACATTGGCTTTAGTGTTGACTACTATCCTGGCGCTCTCACTTGCACTTGCAGGATGCTCCTCGTCTACATCAAAAGAGAAAGATGATGATAAAGGGGGATCAAATGAAGCAAAAGGGGGCGTATTGATTTACGGTAAAGGCGGCGATGCAGTTTCACTAGATCCCGCTATAGTAACGGATGGTGAATCATTTATCGTCACACAGCAGGTTTTTGAAACACTTGTAAAATACGGGGAAGATAATACGGAAATAAAGCCAGGTCTTGCAGAATCATGGAAAGTTTCAGATGACGCAAAGACATATACATTCAAATTGAAAACCGGCATCAAGTTCCATGATGGCTCGGATTTCAATGCAGAAGCAGTTGTTAAAAACTTTCAGCGCTGGGCACAAAGTAAGGATGAAGCTAAATTTGCATACTATGCCTCTATGTTTGGCGGCTTTGAAGGTGATGAAGGTCATGTTATCAAAGAGGTAAAAGCCATTGATGATAATACAGTGGAATTCACGTTAAATCGTCCGCAGGCACCATTCTTGAAAAACATTGCGATGCCTACATTTGCCATAGCAAGTCCAACTGGCTTTGAAAAAGATGCAGACAATTTCGGTAAGAATCCTTCCGGAACAGGTCCATTCAAATTCAAATCATGGAAACCAGGCGATACGATTGAAGTGGTGAAAAATGATGATTATTGGCAAGATGGACTGCCAAAGCTTGATGGAATCACGTTTAAAGTCATTAAAGATAACTCCGCTCGTTTAAATGCTGTAATCAAAGGTGAAGTTGATCTAATGGACGGGTTAAATCCAAGTGATATAAGCAAAGTAACAGGGGATGACAAACTACAAATATTCGAACGTCCATCCATGAATGTCGGCTACTTTGCATTCAATGTTGAAAAAGCACCATTCAACAAAAAGGAAGTACGCCAAGCCATCTCTCACCTAATTAACAAAAAAGAAATCATTGATAACTTTTACGAAGGCACAGCAGAGCCTGCCAAGAATCCAATGCCGCCATCTGTTTCTGGCTACAATGACAACATTGAAGACTATGACTACGATGTAGAAAAAGCTAAGGAATTACTTAAAAAGGCTGGACTAGAAGATGGGTTCAAAATGGACCTTTGGGCAATGCCGGTACCACGTCCATATATGCCAGATGGTCAAAAAGTGGCTGAAGCCATTCAAGCAAGCTTAAAACAAGTAGGCATTGAAGCAAATATCGTTTCGTATGAATGGGCTGCATACTTAGAGAAAGTGCAGGCTGGTGAAGCTCAATCTTTCATGCTAGGCTGGACAGGCGATAATGGAGATGCGGATAACTTCCTTTACACATTATTGGATAAAGATAATATCGGCTCCAACAACTATGCCCGTTATGCAAACGAGGAAGTCCATAAGCTATTGATCGAAGCTCAGTCCACTGCTGATGAAGCCAAGCGTAATGAGTTATACGGAAAAGCTCAGGAAATCATTCATGAAGAAGCACCATGGGTTCCACTTGTACACTCTTTACCACAACTTGCTGGAACTAAGACAATAAAAGGATTCGTTCCGCATCCAACCGGTTCTCAATCTTTAGTTAACGTGTCTATAGAGAATTAACCGTACGAATCGGGGAGTATGGATTTATGCATGCTGCCCGGTTTTGTTATGGAATGCATTTCAAAATGATCGAGGGCGCTTCGAAGGACCCTTATTTAAAAGGCGGGTGATTGTTTTGTTTTCCTATACCGTACGACGTTTAGGATCTCTCATTCCAGTGTTACTCGGAATGGCATTTATTGTATTCATGATGATTCGGGCGATCCCTGGAAATCCAGCACAAGTAATTTTAGGACAGCAAGCAACAAAAGAGGCAGTTGCGGCAATGACAAAGGAACTCGGTTTGGATAAACCTTGGTTCATTCAATTTTGGGATTATTTATCTGGCCTGTTAAAGGGTGACCTGGGTGTATCGTTAAAAACGAATAGTCCGGTTTCCGAAGAAATCGGGCCATACCTAATGGCCACTATTGAGCTTGCATTGATCGCCATGATCATCGCAGTGGTCATTGGTGTAAATGCAGGGATAATATCAGCATGGTTCCAAAACTCATGGTTTGATTATGTAGCCATGGTGATTGCATTGATTGGGTTGTCCATGCCTATATTCTGGCTGGGATTAATGGAGCAATACATCATTTCAATTCAATGGGATTTACTTCCGACAACAGGGCGGGATAATATCAGGGATCCCGTTGCGGCCATAACGGGCTTGTATTTGATGGATACACTCATTGCTGGCAGGGTGGATCAGTTTTTTGAAGTGATCAAACATCTCATTTTGCCAGGAATTGCGCTTGCGACCATTCCGATGGCCATCATTGCAAGGATGACACGTTCGTCCATGCTGGAGGTTATGAGGTCGGATTTCATCCGTACAGCCCGTGCTAAGGGGATGAGAATGTTTTGGGTCGTTTACAAGCACTCCTTCAAGAATGCATTAATTCCAGTGGTGACGGTTATCGGCCTGCAGACAGGATTACTTTTAGGCGGCGCCATTTTAACGGAAAACATTTTTGGGTGGCCAGGTATCGGTACATATATTTATGATGCAATACTATCCCGGGATTATCCGGTCATACAGTCCGGAATTCTGGTCATCGCCTTTTTGTTTGTCATGATTAATCTTGTTGTGGACTTGTTGTATGCAGCGATCGATCCTAGGATTAAGTATAAATAGGGAGGGAAACTCATGCCTGAAATTGCAACGAATACATCGCCAATCCTTCCTCCTAAAGAAACAGAGGAAAAAGTCATCTCTCCCTGGAAGGAAGGATGGAAAAGCTTTAAGAAAAATAAGGTAGCCCTTGTTGGTATGGGGATTGTCTTATTTTTCATCTTAATCGCCATCTTCGCGCCGCTTATAGCACCCTATTCATTTGAGGGGCAAAAGCTAAGTGACAAACATTTGGCACCGTCTGCGGAACACTGGTTTGGAACGGATGAATTTGGCCGTGATATTTTGAGCAGGGTCATTTATGGCTCGCGCATATCAATAGGAGTCGGCTTTTTATCTGTAGCAGGGTCTGTCGTGGTTGGATCTTTTTTTGGAATCATTGCCGGGTATTACGGTAAGTGGATAGATACAATAATATCGAGGGTCTTTGACATCATTCTGGCATTCCCAAGTATATTGCTTGCCATTGCCGTAGTGGCCGTTTTGGGGCCTTCTCTTCGCAATGCACTCATTGCCATTGCCATCGTCAACATCCCTATATTCGGGAGGCTTTTACGTTCGAGAGTTTTAACGGTGAAAGAAGAGGAATATGTAACAGCTGCCAAGGCAATAGGAATGGGGGATGGCAGGATTCTACTTCACCACGTCCTTCCGAACAGCCTTGCACCCATCATCGTTCAAGGTACTTTGGCGATTGCCACCGCCATCATTGAGTGTGCAGCACTCGGGTTCCTTGGTCTCGGTGCTCAACCGCCGGCACCAGAGTGGGGTAAAATGCTTGCCGATTCGAGGTCATTTATCATTCAGGCACCATGGACGGTGCTGTTTCCTGGTCTTGCGATTATGCTAACTGTCCTCGGCTTTAACTTAATGGGTGATGGACTGCGCGATGCTTTGGATCCAAGAATGAAAAACTAGAAGTAAATGGGTGATGTTAGTTTTAACATCACCATCTTTTTGTCGATTATCTTGTGAATCTATTAATTTATGAAAAATAATGACAATATCCTAGTTCTAAATAGGAAAATAGTGACTATTATCTCTTAAATCACCCCAAAAGTTGTGATACTTTTATACTCAGTAAGAAAATTCCAAATATTCATTATTTTAGAGGAGGAAAAGTTCATTGATTAAACGTAGCTTGTCCATTCTAGCAATCTTTCTATTAGTGTTTACTGCAAGCGTTTCCGCTGCCCAGCTTCCGAATTCACCGAGCGGCTCTGGTGAAGGGAAGAAAAATCAGCAGAATATCCTGAAGTTGAAGAAAAACGATATGGGAAAGAATTATAAAAGTAACGAGAAGGTCAGGGTCATCGTAGAGATGAAGGAAGCGCCTGCGATAGAAATAGCTTCCAAAGAGGGTAAGCTATTTAAACAGTTATCGAAAAGTAAGAAACAACAATTAAAGTCTGAAAAGCTGGCTAACCAGAAGAAATTGAAAAAAAAGG
The DNA here is from genome assembly GCF_042787975.1 of Peribacillus sp. YIM B13482. Classification (NCBI taxonomy): domain Bacteria; kingdom Bacillati; phylum Bacillota; class Bacilli; order Caryophanales; family Bacillaceae; genus Peribacillus; species Peribacillus sp. YIM B13482. The sequence continues at coordinate 292,005 of NZ_JBHZPF010000001.1, read as the reverse complement.
TGAAAGCGAAAAAAATAGCTTTCAAGGAACTTGAAAGCTTTACGACAGTCGTCAATGGGTTCAGTGGTGAACTTCAGTATGGTGAAATCAAAAAGGTGGAAGCCATGCCTGAAGTTGCTGAGGTACATATAGCGAATGAATATGAACGTCCTGTAGAAAAACCCGAGATGCTTTATAGTAAAGAACTTGTCCAAGCCCAGGAAGCTTGGCGGAAATATGGATATAAAGGCGAAGGGATGGTCGTCGGGATTATCGATACTGGAATCGACCCATCACACCGTGATATGGTCCTAAACGACGAGAATAAGGCAGAACTGACTGAAAGTGAAATTAGCGGAATAAAGGAATCTAGCCATCTATTAGGCAACTATTATACGGCGAAGGTACCTTATGGATACAATTACATGGATGAAAATGAAGAAATCCTTGACCTTGGTGAAGGGGCCTCCATGCATGGAATGCATGTAGCAGGAACAGCTGGCGCCAATGGGGATGAAGAGAATGGCGGCATTAAAGGGGTTGCTCCTGAAGCCCAGCTGCTAGCATTGAAGGTCTTCGGAAATGATCCCGCCATGCAAACAACTTGGGGCGATATATATATTAAGGCAATTGACGATGCAATCATCCTTGGGGCAGATGTGCTGAATATGAGCCTTGGTTCCACTGCAGGTTTTGTATCAGCAGAAGATCCTGAGCAGCAGGCGGTATCTAGAGCTGTTGATAATGGGATTCTCATGTCGATTTCAGCAGGAAACTCGGCTCACTTTGGAAATGGATTTGCAAACCCGTCAGCCTCGAACCCGGATATTGGAGTTTCAGGTTCACCTGGACTTGCTTATGATTCGGTACAAGTTGCATCGGTCGAGAATAACTATATGGATTTGGATGCGGCGACATATGATATAAACGGGCAAGCAGGAAAAGCGCCGTTCATGTCGGCCTCAAGCGTACATCCCAATGCATTAAAGGATAAAACATATGACTTGGTCGCTGCAGGTCTTGGGACGCCAGGGGAGCTTTCCAAAGTGGATGTAAAAGGAAAATTCGCCCTCATCGAGCGCGGCACGCTTTCTTTTATAGAAAAAGCGCAAAATGCCCAGGCAGCAGGAGCGGCTGGCGTGATTATTTTCAATAATGCTGACGGATATATCTCCATGGCTACAGATCCAAGCATCACCATTCCGCAGCTGTTTATGTTGAAATCGGATGGTGCAAAGCTGAAAACGGCCTTAATGGATGGAGAAAAGGTGAAGATTACCTTTAATGGTGATAAAACAAAAGCTGTAAATCCAGAAGCAGGAAAAATGAGCTCATTCAGTTCATGGGGAGTCGCACCGAACCTGGACTTCAAACCGGAAATCACTGCTCCAGGCGGACAAATTTATTCGACGTTGAACAATGATGAATATGGTATGATGAGCGGTACTTCGATGGCTGCACCACATGTTTCCGGCGGCTCTGCACTGGTTCTTGAAAGAGTGGATAAAGACTTTAAATTAGATGGATTTGCCCGGGCAAATTTGGCTAAGAACCTGATGATGAATACTTCAAAACCATTAACGGATCAGGGTGTCGTAAATAAGGCCCTTGACTGGGATAACCCTTACTCGCCTCGCAGGCAAGGAGCTGGAGTCATGCAGCTGCAAGCCGCATTGTCCACACCAGCTGTTGTGACGGAGGCATTCACGAAAGAAGCGAAGGTTGCAATGAAGGAGATCGGCAATAAGTTCGCGTTTACTTTAAAGGTTGAAAACTTCAGCAACAAAGCAGTCAAATATGATGTAAAAGGAAATATCCAAACAGACTATGCAATCCAGGGACAACTGGGTTATTCCGCTAACCAGTTAGAAGCACAGGAAATTAAGGACGCTTCAATTAAAATCAATAATAGAAATACAAATAAGATTACCGTACCTGCAAAAAAATCGGTTACATTCGAAGTGAAAGTGGACATATCCAATGCAAAGGTGCTTGGAGATGACCTTCAGACTCTTGTAGACATTGACAAGGTCTTCCCAAATGGATATTTTGTTGAAGGGTTCATATCATTGAAGGATCCAGCTGACACTCATCCGGAACTGCATGTACCGTATGTAGGGTTTAAAGGGAAATGGGACAAGGCACCGATCCTGGATGGCACTATATATGATAAAGAGTCTTTCTATGGCAGGGCAGGAGGAGTATCGACAGCAGGGAAAGATTTCACTTATCTTGGCTATGACCCTGCAGGAAAAACATTTAATGGCAAAAATATTGCCATTTCCCCCAATGGCGATGGAGCACAGGATGACTTCGTGCCGGTCCTATCATTCTTGAGAAATGCGAAAAAGGTAGAGTTCAATATATTGAATGGTGAGAACAAATCAGTCCGGAAAATTCGCACGGAGAATAATGTGCGAAAGGACTATTATGATGGTGGAAAAGGGTCTGCATACACAATTAATCCAGCCCGTAAATGGGACGGTAAAATCAATAATGCACTCGCTAAGGATGGGGTCTATTATTTTGAAATCAAAGCGATGATAGATTACGAGGGTGCAAAATGGCAGACGTTTAAAATGCCTATCAAAATCGATACGGTAAAGCCGACAGTCAAGATTTCGAAAAAAGGTAATGTATTAACCATCCAAGGTAAGGATAATTTGAATGGTTCAGGACTTGCCTATTACGATGTACAAGTCGATGGAGCATCCATAATGGAAGAGCCGCTTCCAGCGAATGCGAAACAATTCACTCTACCTGATGTAAAAGGGGAAAAGGTTCAGGTAGTGGCAATTGACTATGCAGGTAATGAAAAAACGGCTGAAACTGAATTAGCTAATGATTCAGCTCCAATCGATAATCATGCACCAGCTGTAAAGATCAAAAGTCCTGAGGCCTTAAGCGTGAACAATAAAAATAAAATCAAAATAACAGGAGATATTGAAGAAGCGTCGGAAATCAAAGAATTTAAAATCGATGATAAAACGGTCCCTGTAACGTATAACAAAACGAATAATAAATATGAATTCACTTATGAAAAGAAGTTTGAAGATGGCGTCCAAAACTTTACGGTTAAAGCAACGGACAAATGGGATAACACGGTTTCCTTTAAACGGACGATTATGGTCGATGCAACAAAACCAGGTTTAAAAGTAAAAGGTGTACCGGCAACTGTGGGAGTCAAAGGCAAAAATCCAAAAGTGGATGTGACGGTAGAAGATAATTTCGATGAAATCCGCCTTTATCTAAACGGAAGCGAAGTTTTCTATAATGAATTCAAGGAACCATATAAAATGCGTGCCTATAAGAAGAAGATAGAGGATTTGGAACTGCCGCTTAAATCAGGCAACAACAAGTTTGAATTTAAGGTGACCGATCTTGCAGGAAATGAATCGAAGAAATCCTTTAACATCAATAAAGCAAAAAAATGACCAAAAACAGCCCTCTTATCCAAGAGGGCTGCAGTTTGTAGACATAATTGATTTTACCGATAGTTTTTTTGAGGGTTTGTGTAATTAGAACGTTGATTGGAACTTTTTTAAAGAAAGGCTGTTTTCACATACTTTGTTGCTATTTACCAGGTAGTGAGTTGTGGTTGATTTCCCCTCCAGATGCTCGCTTTCCGCGGGGCGGGCGGTGAGCCTCCTCGGTCTCACCTGTCCTGCTGCTCCCGCAGGAGTCTCGCACTTCCGCTCCAATCAAACTTAAATAGTTTCGTTTTAAAAACAACAATCTTTACGAAAAGAGCCTAAAGAAAAAACTGAAGGCAAACTCGCTTTATTCAAATTTGTCTTCAGTATGAGTCCTCTTATCCAAGAGGGCTTTTTTTCCGGATTATGGATTTGAAGTATAATTCTTTAGGTGTAGTTTCCTGTGTTTTCACTGTGCTAATATGGAAATCTATTAGTGGGGAATTATTTTTATTATTTAGCAGGTATTTGGTGAAAGATAAAGGAATTAGGTATAAAGAATCATAAAAAAGGAGGATGTCTATGATTTATAAGAAGAAATCGAGCAAAAAGGTATATAGTCGTGGAATTACAGTGAAATTTGAAGAAATAGGAAGCCACAGGTCAAATCTTACAAAACCAAGTTTTTTTGATGCACTTCAGCACGTCAATTCTCCATTTGAAAAGGAGCCCCGCTCGGATTCACCCTATAAGGATTATCCCCTATGTCAGGAGGTTACCCTTTCCTTTTTTGAAAAGGGTGCTAAAACATCTATTAATTATGACCCCCACCAAGAAAAAATCACCATTGAGGAAAGTTCAGATGAATATCAGCAGAATAAGGGTGAGGCGCTTACCGCAATCCTCGATCATATTATGATCAATCATGGAAATCACCATTCTTTTTTCATCATCCAACCGAAAGAGTGGAATGTAAAAAGGAAGGCCGCTACCCCGTGATATCCTCTTTAACTTTCTTAGGCAGGTGACTGTCGTTAAGTGAAACGTAATTCGACAACTTCTTTACCCACTCAGATTGTTCAGTTCAATAAGAATGGGGCTGCCAAGGCAGCTCCATCAATGTCTCAACACGATGATGTCATGTATCAAATCAGCCGCCGAATGATCTTTGAGAGGGTTTGGATACCATAAGCTAATTGTTCCTCCGAGGCGTATGAATATGAAAGCCGTAGATGCGTATTGTTATTTGGTTCATATATGTACCCCGGATTAAGGAGAAGATTCTCCTTTATCGCTTGCTTGAAAAGGTTTTGATTCACAATTGGTTTACATAACTTTACCCATATATAAAATCCGCCTTGAGGTATTTGCCATTCTGCAAGTCCCTTAAAATACTGATTAAGAAGAGATAATGTAAAATCTCTACGTACTATCAACTGATGCCTTAGCCACTCTAAATGTTTTGTATATTGACCACTTTCTAACCAGTCTGCGACAAGGTGTTGAGACAGTGCACTGGAACCGTAATCCATTTGCATTTTAATATCTGCTAAACGTTCAATCACAGTTATTGGACCAGCAATCCATCCGATGCGCAATCCGGGGCTCAATGTTTTGGACATACTGCCAATGTGCAATACAAGGCCATCTGTATCAAGGGATTTTATAGGTAGCGGTGGTCTCTTTTCAAACCACAAGTCACTATATACGTCATCTTCAATAATCGGAATCTGTTCTTTTTTGCATGTGGATAAGAGGTTTAGTCTTTCTTCTTTAGTCCATGTAGTATTGGTTGGATTGTTAAACGTTGGAACAGTATAAAACAGTGACGCTTTCTTCCTTCCATTGATGCGCTTTATTTGTGTCGGAATACTTTCCCGGCCTTGTTTTGATAAACCTACTAAGTGCATCCCCGCAGATTGAAAGGGATGAACAGAATTTAAATAGGAAGGGGATTCATGTAAAACCATTGAGCCCTTTTGAAGTAAACCAACTGAAATCAACTGGAGTGCTTGAAGCCCACCAGAAACGATCATGAGGGAGCCTGGGCTAGCGTTGATTCCTTTTGTTTCTAAATAAACACTTATACTTTGGCGTAGCCTCTTATCACCCTTGGGTTCAGAATAACCTAATGAGTGGGCGTCAAAAGAAGTGGATTGCAAAGACTTTTCGATTTTTTTAGTAGGCAATAGAGTTGGAGAAAGTTCGCCGGTGCCCAATCTGATGATGGCAGAGTCCGTTTCATGCTGATTAATGTCCTGAATCGTTTTTAAATTAGGTTCATGAAGGCCATTGCGGACATAGTTTTTCCAGTCGGGCTGTTTGCTAGAGACGAGCACATTCCATGTGTTATTCGAAACGAATGTGCCAGATCCAACCCTAGTTTCTAATAATCCGTCCGCAATCAATTCATCCATAGCTGTAATGATGGTACTTCGGTTTACGCCAAAAGAATCGGCTAATGAGCGTTGTGAGGGAAGCTTGGTCGCAACCGGCCATTCCCCTTGTGTAATTTGTTGTTTCATCCAATCTACTATTTGTTGGTGTAGTGATATGCTCGACGGCCGGTTTGGCCTCCAGTCGATAAACATACGAAAACCACCCCTTTCATGTTCTAAATTCATTATAAATTGGTTGGGTTGAATACCAACCAAATGGAGGGTCAATTCCTTTGTCTTTTTCATTATACTGAATGTGAATGGAGGGAAGTATTCGTATGGGACCATTTTTTCATGGATTATTATTGGCATTGGGGCTGATACTTCCATTAGGAGTGCAAAATGTATTTATTTTTAATCAAGGTGCAATCCAACCGAACTTAAAAAAAGCATTGCCTGCAACAATCACAGCTGCCATTTGTGATACAGTGCTCATCCTGTTAGCTATTTTGGGTGTTTCGTTGATTGTCATGCAATATGATTGGTTGCGTCTTACATTAATCATATTCGGAGTCATTTTTTTATTGTATATGGGTTTTCAAATTTGGTCTGCCAAAGCGAACCCACAGTCGGACGCTCAAACTATGCAAATGTCCACCAAAAAACAAATTGTATTTGCCTTATCAGTATCATTACTGAATCCACATGCAATCTTGGATACGATAGGTGTAATCGGTTCGAGCTCACTTGTTTATTCAGGAATGGATAAAGTGATTTTCACGGGAACATGCATCGTTGTGTCATGGTGCTGGTTCCATGGATTATGTTTTGCGGGAAGATTGTTGAAAAAGGTTGATGCATCAGGCAAATTCCTTGGAATATTAAATAAAATCTCTGCAATCATCATCTGGATTACGGCACTCTATATGGTGAAATCGATTTTTTGAAACAGAAAATGACATCTGAGTTCGAACTTGACTACAGTCTTTTTATGGCTTGTACAATTTGAACATTGATTGGAACGTAGGGCACTCGCTTTCCGCGGGCGGTCCGCCCTCGGCTTGCGCCTGCGGGGTCACCCCTAGACGCGCTTTTCCCGCAGGAGTCTCGCACACTCGTTCCAATCAACTTTGTTATAAAATTAAAATCTCTTTTTGCCTACAGTCTTTTTTGTTTTAAAATGGAAGTGTTAAACCTTTAGGTGATGACGATGCTTTCGAAACATGATTCCATTCAGCGAGATCAACTTGAAATGATTACTTTAGATCAACTGGTGCCAACGACCATTTGGTTCGAAAAATGGAGGCCGCCATTGACTTCTCATTCAATATGACTTGGTGAAAGATATGTATTCAGAGGTAGGACGCACAAGTATTGATTCAGTTATTTTAGTTAAACTGACATTCATTCAATATAACTTCGGTATTCGTTCCATGCGTAAAACGAACGAAGGAGTTGAAACAAATATGGCTTACCGGTGGTTCTTAGGCTATGGTTTCCATGATAAAGTGCCTCTTTCAACGTTCGGGAAAAATGATGAGCGACACTTTATAGATACAGACTTATTTGAACAGATTTAGATCGATGGTGGATGGCTACTTAAGTATGGGCGGACAGGGAAAGTTATATACCAGTCCAGAAAGCTATGAAAGGTTTTCAGAGTTTGAAAAATGAAGTAACTGAGGTCATTTTTGCAGTATTAACCGGTGCTTTTTGAATAAAAAGGAGAATACATATCGAATATGTATTCTCCTTTATTTTCTTATGTCTTGATAAGCTAGCATGCCCTCATTCAACTTCGTATCGTGAGAGCGGATTTTTGAGTGTGAGAACATTATTGAAGAGCAACCAAGTCCTTGATTTCCTCTGTGGAAAGTTCGGTGATCCAGTTGTCACTGCTGATGATCTCGTCGTTCAGGGCTTGCTTTTTGTCAAGCATCTGGTCAATTTTTTCTTCCAGTGTCCCTGTGCAAATTAGCTTATGAACATGAACGAAACGCTGTTGTCCAATTCGATATGCACGGTCGGTTGCTTGATTTTCAACAGCTGGGTTCCACCAGCGATCATAGTGAATCACGTGGTTTGCTTCTGTTAGATTTAGCCCCGTGCCTCCTGCTTTCAACGACAGGATAAAGACAGGGAATTCCCCATCTTGGAATCGAGTGATCATATCATCACGCTGCTTCTTGTTCGCACTCCCGTTCAGGAATGGCACTTCAAAGCCATACCGTTTTTCCAACAATTCCTTCATCATATTGCCCATACCAATATATTGAGTGAAAATGAGACAGCTTTCATCCTGTTCGCGGACAGCATCGACAAGCTCAGTCAGCTTCTCGAGTTTGCCAGAACGGTTAGGCGCCTTCATGATGTTTTCCTTTTCCATCTCTTTTAAGTAAAGAGCCGGGTGATTGCAAAGTTGCTTTAGCTTATTCAGCATCTGCAGGATGATGCCTTTTCTTTCGAAGGCCGACAGTTGTTCGATATCAGTGAATGTATCTTTGATCAGTTGTTCATACAACGATGCTTGCTCCGTGGTAAGCGGTACGAATTCCTTTTGTTCTTGCTTATCCGGCAGATTAAGGGCGACTTCTTTATCGCGTTTTGTACGGCGGAGCAAAAATGGCTGTATCAAACGCTGTAATTCTTTGATTTTATCCTTCTGTTCATCACGTTCAATGGTTGCCACATATTTTTCCTGAAACTGTCCTAGCGTTCCAAGATACCCTTTATTTATGAAATCAAAAATCGCCCATAGCTCACTTAAACGGTTTTCCATTGGCGTACCCGATAAGGCAATATGATGCCTGCCATTTAGCTTGCGGACCGCTTTGGATTGCTTTGTTTGGGCATTCTTGATGTTTTGTGCTTCATCAAGGATCACGCTGCTCCAATGGATGGAGGATAGTTCAGCTGCATCTTGGTGGGTAAGGCCATATGATGTTAAGACAATATCATGATCCACTGCTATTTTAGCAAATGCTTCACCTTTAGCCCGATTAGACCCGTAGTGAAGGTGAACTTTTAGTGTTGGTGCGAATTTCTCCAATTCCTTTTGCCAGTTGCCTAGGACGGATGTTGGGCATACGATGAGCGACGATTGTACAGAGACCAATTCGCATGTAGCGGTATTGACCTCAGCCTCTTCGCAGCTCTCTGCGTTACTATCCTCATCAACAATGATCGGTTCACTCTTTTGTTCGTCCATATGGGCAGTGGGAAGCTCTTTACTGGCTCCTTCTTTGTCTTTTACATGAAGGAGGTAGGCTATCATCTGGACTGTTTTTCCAAGCCCCATATCGTCAGCTAGACAAGCACCAAAGCCATGCTCCCTTAAAAAAAGGAGCCAGCTCATGCCCAGTTTTTGATAGGGGCGTAAATCGCCTTGAAGTGCATTAGGGACGGGCAGGATGGAGATGTTTTTGGTTTCCCTGAGTCTTCCCACCATTTTACGAAGCTCCTGGTTCAATTCAAATTGAATTCGGAGCATTTCGTCGTTTTCAGAATCACTATCGTCATCTTCATTTTCGCCGTTCAACAGTTCCTGCTGCAGCAAGTCAGTCAGTTGGATTCCTTTTTCATTAGCTGTTTCCATCAGCTCCTGAATTTGCTTAATGAAAGCGGGGTCAAGCTTGACCCATTGGCCGCGGATGAAAACAAGCCGCCTTTTTTCATCGACGAGCTCCTCGAACTCCGCCTCAGTGAGCTCTTTTCCATTTAAAGAGAACCGCCAATCAAAGTCCATTAAAGCTTTTAACCCGACATAAGAAGGGCCGCGGTTCGATTGGCTCTTTACTTTCGCCTTCACCTTCAAAGAGGACTCCTTCAAGGCAAGCCACCAGGATGGAAGGAGAATTTCGACGCCAAGAAACAGGAGTTTTTCGCTTGCGTCGGTCAAGAATTCCCATGCATCCGTTTCCGAAATCTCCCTTTTTAGACGTCCATTCTCTCCAAGCCATGGTACGACGAGTTGCCAGCGTTTCGTAGCACGCACCACTTCACTTGCATACTTATTCCAGCCGCGCGGCAGTTTTTTTCCTGTATAGGTTTCGATGATATTCTCATCCCTTTTGGAACGAAGGGTAACATCAAGTACCCAGGGCCCATTACCATCCGGAGGCTCAGTCAAACGGAGGCCTATAGTGAATGGTTTGGGATCGGGCTGGGTCCCAAGCCATTCCTGCCAGCTGTCTTTGTCAAAAAAGGCCTGCAATTCTTCGGGGGAAAGTCTTGAATCCTTTAATGCCCCGACTGCTTCACTCCATTTATGCTGCATAGGTGAGTAGTTTTTTAAATACATATTAGCGGCACCGTTATACCATTTCTCGATAAAAGTCCGATTGGTTTCCACTTCTGGTGAAGGGAGATCTAAAGATATTTCTTCTTCCCAAAAGGAAGGGACGAATTCCTCCTCTACCTCTTCCGGCAGCTTCCAGCCGATGGAGTCCAACTGAAGATTAGTGAAATCCGGTACGGGTATCCCTGCTTCGATGGATTCATGAAGAACAGGCGCAGCAGACAGGCAAAGGGAGGATATCTCCGACCATTCCCATTCTATGAAGGAGTTGAAACTTTCCTTCGCAAAAAAGTTGAGGAGTCCCCAAGCGTCAAGAATGAATACAGGATTTCCATCAATGGTATCCGAAGTCATTTTAGTTCCATAAAAGCTTGCGTCATCCCAATTGAATAGCAACCTGCGTATATAATTCGTGTTGAGGAAGGCATTCTCTTCATTGACGGCACCAAGGGCGTAGGATCCGTTTTCGAGAGCCGCTATTTTGATTTTTAATTTCCCTGGATTAAACATCGATAAGCTTACCCCTTTTTAGTTCTTCTTGGAAAGCGCGAAGCCGTTTGGTTGAATCGGCCACATACAGAATATAACGTTCGAATACGTCTTCCTTTTTGCTCTTTTTATAGATGGTGCGCATCCTTTTTAAATAACGGACAGCTTGCTTATAGGCAGGCCGGTTTTTTAAGGAAACTTTTTCCTGGACCGCATGGTAATAAAGGGGCAGGATTAGTTCCGGTTCTTTAGAGACCACTTCTTTGATGGATTCACTGCTGATTAAGTCAATGCTGATTTCTGAGTAAATATGCATCTCCACCCATTTTTTATATTGTCCTTGTTCAAAAAGGAAATTTGCATAGTTCCAATAGCTGTGCGGAAGGGTGGCTCTGTAAAATTTCTCTAGCAAATCGTTCCGTTTTAATTTATAACAGCAACTGCTGATTAAAGTCGTAAAGGTCCTTACGAAGTCTACCCGCTGATAATAATCGGATAAATCGGCAAGGAACTCCTGGACATTAGCGATGATGAATTCAATGAAAGGAATGGCCCGTGACCGATTGTCTGATTCAGACAGGAGACTCAACCAATAAAAAATGTATGGACAGGCTTCCTTCTTCAATTCATGGAGAAGTCCAATCGCTTGTTTATCTTGATTCTCCAGAAGGGAAAGGTGAATGGCTGCGAGGGAATAGGACGTCCTCTCAGTTGTGCCCATATACTTCTGAGGAAGTTCTTTCTTGATTCGTTCCAGTTCCTCTTTACGCCATGAGGAATTGGAGAATAAGAAGCTCCAAATCTCCCGGTAGAGATCGATCTTTTCATATTCTAGACCTTCTACTCCGTCAAGTAATTTAGCTACATCTTCCTTGATGCTGAAAACGAAGGGGTCAAAGGCGAAGGGCCTGGCTTGCCGGCTAAGCGGCTGCACCGTTTCATGCAGCTCTTCCGCTAGGTCGACAGCAAGTGCATAAAAGACCCGAATCGTTTGTGGCTGACTTTTATGTAACTGAATCATTCTCAGTGTCAGCTGCATCGTGCAAAATTGCGTAACAAAATGATAAAGCAGTTTCCATTCCCTTTCCATTGGAGCTTTAGAGCTAAGGCGTTTAAAGTATGTTTGTATATGGTTTTCAATTATATAAGTAGGCTCGCCTATATGGGGCTCGACATGTTCAGCAAAGGTTGCATTCACGAATTGCTTCCATGAAGGATAGTTTTTATCTAAGATGAGGGATTTCTCCCCCGCTTGTTTAAGTAATTCACTCGCCCGTTTTACTTGCCGCAGTGCTTGGGCGGTTGAGGTATCTTTTGGTGCTTTCCATTCACTCAGCCAATCGGAAACACTAGCGTTTTCTGAATACGCAGAAAAGAAAACGGCCATTTGATGCCGGCAAATGAACCTTGAATCACATGTACAGCTTCCATCCTGAGGGAAGAGAAGATTCAACCTGGACTTAAAGCGAGTCTCATCCTGTACCTCGGCCACAATCGTATCTACCGATTCTTCTTTAATATCAACAAGCCCCTGACGGTATAACTGGAGCCCTTGATTCACCACGTCCGAATCTTCCGGATTCCCGACCTCCAAAAATTCCGCCAGCCTTTCCCCAACTAACAACAACTCCCGCTCCATACTCTCCTCCTTCAGGGTCAATCCCTGTTAACCAAAATTATATTTTGTATATCATGAACTATCAGTAACCATATTATTGCCTCGGTTAACCGAGGATTTGACGTGTATATTACATCCCGAGCAATTGCCGCAATGCCTTTTTTTAGCCATCATATGCATCATGCTGGACTTATTTCATGGCCGTTCACTTTGCATCTTCATCCATTTAATCGAACAAATCATCAATGCCACAAGCCGTATATTCATTTAAACCCTGTAAAAGTCAATATCGTCAAAAACCCTCATGAATATAAGCAGTTCGGATATATAGCCTTCCAAACAGGAATAACTGGTCTTCAAGATAACGATGCCACGAATCCTTCATCCTCTTCACACTCACGAAACCAAGTGATGAGGGGCCGGAACCCTTTTTTAAAAGTGGGTTTTTGAAGCATCTCTTTATTATACTTCATTTTGGCTTGGAATTTGAAATGTAGAATAGAGGTTTTGGAATTGATATGTGATAGATTCTACATATTCTTGTGAATGGGAATAGCCATTCCCGTGGGGAATGGCTTTAATATATGGAATTAGTCTATTTTCATTTCATTCTTCCAACTGTCCAACTTTTTGTTGATGAATGTAGCAAAGGTATGATTTTTTTGTAATGTGAAGAGAAATGCTGACTTTTCCAAGTACTCTTTTGCCTCATCAAAGTTACCTACGAGTTCAAAATTATAACCTAAATGGTAATGTAAATCCGCTAAAGCATATAATTGATCATGTTGGAGGCACCACTTTATGGCATCTTGGCAGCAGGTAATGGACTCCTCATATCGGACCAGGCGTGTTAACACTCTGCCAAAATTATAGGACAAACGTGTCTTTAGCGTTTTATCCGTCAAAAAGGGCAGGGCTTTCAAGTGATCTAAAGCTTTCCTTAACAAGGCAAATGCATTTTCGTATTGTTCTTCGGCAACATACATTACACCTAGGCTACTCAAGATTTCAAGTTCCCGTTCTGAATAAATTTTATCAGTCGTATGAGTGATGGCGATGGCCTGATTAATAAATTCAATGGCTTTATCTAAATCTTTATTTTTTTCGTATTCGTATATCCCCTTGTGCCAAAGTATCAATTGATGATTCTTTTTATTCTGAAGAAAGAGAGGACTGTTCTCCTCAGCCTTTACAATTTGCTGCATTTCCTCATAATTTCGGGTTCTTCTGGCTATTTTTAATTGATAAATCACTTCTTCCACGTAATCCAGCCTAGGGGTCATTCCAATATCGAAAAAATAGTTTACATCAACGCCTAAACGTTGAGAAATTAAGTAGAGAGTGGATGCATATGGATAGACATCGCCTTTTTCAATCTTACTGATCTGTGCTTGTGTACAAATGCCGGATGCCAACTCTTCCTGGGAAAGTCCGATTTGTTTACGTAGCTCTTTGATCTTTTGTCCAACTGCAAAAAAATCCATTTTGATTCTCCTTGAAATATGCCTAGAGTTATATTTTGTTATGAAAAATCGGTGAAAGCTATATGTACATGTCCTTAACTGATTAAATAGATTCTTTAGTCGAAATATATGGTTTAAAGAAATGTGGTTAAATATAACTATAGAATTAATTTCTATTTTAACCAATATTTTTTTAAAGAAAAGGAGGAATGACCTATGAAAAAAAGTACTAAAGCATTAGTCGTATCTTTTCTTATCATCGCTGCTTTCGTTATTGTCCCAAGCGAATTACCAGGCCTTTACGCAGAACTTCCAGGTTTATATAAATAAGTAATGAAGCTTCAATCAATCATTCAGCATCTTCATTTGAAGATGTTTTTTTTTTTATCAATGGATTATTCTTTTGCGCATATTCCTGTAGTTATAATTATCTATGCATTGGGAGTGTAAGGTCCATTTGGTAGGTGTGGAAGAACCGTGAGGGTAGTTTGGAACGCCTATTTCCTTTTATTAATTTTGTTATAGTGTAAATAACAAAACGGGGAGAGGTGTAAGGTTAATGATTGATATTAATATGAAAGTTCAACCCTCTTTTTACGATGAAGAATGTGCCATTGTGTTTTCTTTTTACTTTGATGAGGCAACCAGGAAAATTGGTGAAGCCGTGGTGTACACATGCAAAAAATCGAATGAAAAAGAATACAGCCATGATCATATAGATACAGATGTACAAGAAAAAATCGCTTATATTAAAGAGTTTGCCATTGTAGATGAATATCAGGCAACCTCCATGAAGAAAATCCAACATTTTTTGAATGTAATCGGTATCAAAAAATGTGTGAGGCATAACCTTCAGGGAAATGAAATCGCACTTTAAACGATAAAAACTCATGACATCCCATATGTCATGAGTTTTTACCATTTAGATGAGAGTTTTGAGCATTCATTTTCATTTTTTTGACGAAATCGCTCATTTGTTTTCTTTCGCTTGGTTTAGAGTTATTTGTTCTCTCGAAAAATTTAAAGTGTTGCTTATTGCTATCGGTTTTCATGATGTCTCCCCTTTTCTTTTTTTTATTTACCCTTTCTCCATTATTTAAAACGTGATTTTCATGATAAAAGGATGGATTAAACGGTAAGGAGATCATGTGTTTATTCCTATAGTTATATTTTCATGTGTTAACGACTGTATATCCGGATTAATAAGTTAATAATAAGCCGTAAAGTCCAAATATGAAGGGATTCCGTGTTTTATCATACTGAAAATAAATGCTAAAATGGTCCGAATATCGGATTTTTCATTAGAAACATCAGTTTCTAGTACCCTAAAGTGAAGAGAGTTGGAGAACTCTTTTCGATGGCCCCCGAGTGCTTGCTTGGGGGATCTTTTTTTCTTGGATAATATGTCCACTTTATTTCTATAATATGTTTCGTTTTGTTTATATATACATGGGTAAATATAAGAAACAAGATGAATTAAACCTGGATTTATCCCAGTTTAATCGGAGGAATATATTTTATGGATGTGAAAGTAAATAAGAATGACCCCACGAAGCGAACTTTCCAGCAATACATCTTTCCGTTTACCCTTGAAGGAAATATGATTGAAAAGTTTGTCGAAAAGTTGTTTGAGGACAATTTCGTTTTTTTGAACTTGAAAGATATGGAACAACAAAATCAATTTTACGGTGGCCATAAAGTTTCACACCGTAAATTGGAAAAGTATTTTATGCCTTACATCGAGCCGATATTATTTCCAGGTAACGCACAACAGAAGGAAGGCTTGCGCCGTTTTACGAAAAAACTGGATATTGAATGTACCTTCGAATCTCCCTATCTAAATACCCCATTTATTATTAACTCTATAGATATTTTTATATGCCCATTTCATATTGGCATGATGAATCTTCGTGTTACGTTACCTGAAGGACTTTCCTATAATGATGTGCTCTATTTTGGCGATACATTCCGAATTCTCGAACCGATTGCCGATGACGAAGAGAAAACGAAAGTCGGCTGTCGGGAAAATCAGTATGAACAGGTGAAGGATTTCATCTTTAATGAACTATTGCCGCCAATGGAAAAATATATGGATGAAGATCAGGCGGACCCGACCTATTTTGGCAGTTTACCCTTCTTCATCGATGAAAGAATGTACGTAATCAGTTATATTGCATTCCCCGAGAATCGTGATATAACTAAAAATGACTTATTCCGGATCAGCGAGCTGAACGGATATGACAATGATGGAGCGCCATATATAGGGGCACTAAACCCTGATTATATTGAAAAGTATTATCAAGAAAGAGTATATGACAGGTGGGGCAAGGAAACCTATTATGTAACAAGCATGTATCATTTTGCGTGTGTCACGAAAGCAACAAGTAAACTAGAACAGGAACTGGCAAGCGAAATGTATGGCCAGCACTTTTATACAGTGTTGCTTTTCTTCTATTATAAGATCGTACTGCTCAAATTGGCTCATGAGAATTCCCAGATAGATGTAGAAAAAGATCAGTCGGATACGGAAATGCTGATTTTCATGATCACTGAGTTTTCTGCAAAATATTTATTTACTGAAGTCAATAGTACGGCTATCGGTAAAGAGCTATTCAAAAAAACGGATGAAACCTTCAGGATAGCTCCACTCTACAAAGAAGTGAAGGAGACCCTTTCCTACCTTTATCAAAATCAGGATAAACTGGCTGGGAAAAGCAGTAATTATCTTTTGCAAATACTAACGATTTATACGGTTATCTCCGGGATATTCGGAATGAATCTATATATTGAGGATTGGAAAGGGAAATTACCTTGGAAAGCATATATGGATTACACCTTATACGAATGGATAGCTGTCATTGTAACGACAAGCGGTCTCATCATTTCGGGCGTCATGGGTTTTTTCTTCTTGAAAAAATGGCTGCAAGAGAAAAAAAGCCGAAAAAAAAGAATGCTTTAAAATAAAAGTCCTGTACACTATGTACAGGACTTTTGCTTTAGAAAAAACATGGTAAATTAGCAAAATGAAGAAATTGGTCATACAAATTCCCCCATTCCCCTAATATTTTGATAAACTATATGTATACCATTCTAACTATTCATTGGGAGGAAATCATGAAGAAACTAGTTTTAGTTTCCAGCGTATTGTTGATGAGCGTATTGTTCCTGGCCGGATGCTCGGATGAGCCAAGTCCAGAAGATCGCTTTGCGGCATACACGAAGCTTTGGAATAAACAGGATTTTAAGAAAATGTACGAGTATCTGTCACCTGAGACAAAGAAAGAAATCAGTGCGGATGAATTTGCGAAGCGTTATGAAAAAATCTATAAGGGCATAGAAGTCAACCAATTAAAGGTGGATTATAAACAGCCAAAAGAAGAAAAAGATCATAAAGATGGAGAAAAGGTAAACCTTGATTATACCGTAGATATGTCCACTATGGCGGGGGCTGTCAGCTCTGACCATAAAGCGACCCTTGTCAAGGAAGGGGAAGGTGAGGAAGAGAATTGGTACATAAAGTGGGATGAAAGCTATATATTCCCTCAGTTGGAAGCTGGTGAAAAGATATCGGTCGAATCGTATCCAGCCATTCGCGGGGAAATTGTCGATCGACATGAACATGGTCTTGCCATGAATGGAACGGTATCGGAAGTAGGAATTGTGCCAGAGAAAATGGCCAACGCATCCGAAACGGTTAAAAAGGTCGCTGGAATCCTCAATATGTCCACCGACGAAGTGAATCAGAAATTAAAACAATCATGGGTAAAGCCCAGCTATTTCGTCCCTATCAAGAAAATGTCAAGTGATAATGCTGCAACCCTGGAAAAGCTATTGGGCATTGCTGGGGTATCGGTCAATAATACGGAAGAACGCATATATCCATATAAAGAGGCTACTGCCCATCTAATCGGATATGTCGGCGAGGCATCGGCCGAAGACCTGGAGAAATTGAAAGGAAAAGGCTACACCTCAAATGACGTTATTGGCAAGCGCGGCCTTGAGGAAGTTTTAGAAGAACGCCTTAAAGGGAAACCGGGCGGTAAGATCTTTATTAAAACAGCAGATGGCGAAGAAAAGGTGATTGCTGAAAAGCCCGCTGAAGAGGGAGAAACAATTACATTGACCATCGACGCCGAGCTTCAAAAGGATATCTTTAAGCAATATAAGAACGAAGCAGGATCAGCATCGGCACTTGATCCGAAGACCGGCGAAACACTTGCACTTGTTTCAAGTCCGTCATTTGATCCTAATAAATATATATTCGGGATAACAAAAGCGGAACAAAAAGCGCTTGAAGAAGATCCAAAAAAACCGCTTCTAAATCGCTTCAGTTCGACGTTTGCACCTGGTTCAACCATTAAGGCCATAACTGCGGCAATCGCTTTGAAAAATGGCGTGGATCCGAATGAGGCGATCAATATCGAAGGAAGAACGTGGGCCAAATCGACATGGAAAGACCATTCCATTACAAGGGTTTCTGACCCCGGTGTTCCAATCGATATGGAAAAGGCATTAATTTATTCAGACAATATTTACTTTGCCCAAAAAGCATTGGGGCTTGGAAAGGAAAAATTCACAAATGGACTCAAGGCATTCGGATTTGATGAAGCTTTGAACTACGATTATCCGATCAAAGCATCGAGCATTGGTAAGATCGACAGTGAAGGACGCTTGGCAGACGCTGGATATGGTCAAGCGCAAGTCCAAATGAGCACGCTTCATCTCGCTATGACCTATTCAGCCTTCTTGAATGAAGGAAATATCCTGGCACCTTCGTTGATAGCTGGAGATAAAATAGAAAAGAAAATATGGAAAGAAAATGCCATATCAGCTGACCAAGCAAATCAGATCACCAAGATGCTGACACAAGTGGTGGAACATCCTAAGGGAAGCGGACATGGAATAAATGATCTTGGCATCAAAATGGCAGCCAAAACGGGAACTGCTGAAATCAAGGCATCCAAAAATTCTGACGGAACGGAAAATGGCTGGTTTGTTGCCATGGACACGGAAGATCCAGAACTTCTCATGGCCTGGATGATTGAAGATGTGAAAGGACGTGGCGGCAGCCATTTAGTCATCGATCATATGAAACCGGTTTTGAAGAAGTATTTGAAGTAAAGAAATAATTCATCGGTAATGGGTTATATGCATCTAGAATTTACCATAAAAAAGTTGGACATGGTTTCTTCCGTGTCCAGCTTTTTTATTTTTTCACCGGTTATGGAATGAGCCACGTTATCTCAACATTAAAGGTTGGATTTGAAGGATAATGAGCCGTACATCCAGAATGTAAAAAGAGAGTTCTGTGAACGGAATATGGTTGCCATAATCATAGAAGCCTTTACGAATAATGAAAAGGAAACCCGGGACCTGAATTCTATGGCCCTGGAATCATTCAGCAGCAGTGACATCATCCTGGCCGTTATGGACAATGAATTGAGCGTATAAGGAACTGGAAATCTTTGAAGGATAAATAGTTTAGGGAGGATGAAGAGGAATGAGGAGTCTAAAGTATTTGTTTATTGCTTTCTTTATCATTTTTTCTGCATTTCCTTCTCATGAAGCATCGGCAGCGGAAGAGAGTAAAACGATGGAAGTGAAACTGAAGAATTACTTAGGGAATCAAACCAGTGTCAAATTAACGGCAACCGGGGACTATCGTACTTCAGGTGGAGAGACATTCATCAAGGAGGGGGAAGAACTGACTTTGAAAATGGAGTCAGGAAAACTTGGCGTTTACAAAGATTCCAAGAAAATGGGATCCGATGCCTCCTTAAAGATAATTCCTGTTAAACAAGATGCTTTATTGTCCATAAACGGCCGGCCGTATACAGGATCATTTTTATTTACAGTGGAGGGCGGTTACATTCGTCCTATCAATCATGTTTACATTGAAGATTATCTAAAGGGCGTTGTCCCGCGGGAAATGCCCGCACTATGGCATTCCGAAGCCTTAAAGGCACAGGCAATTGCAGCCCGGACTTATGCACTTCGCCATCAATCCACATTAATTGATGATACGGTTTCCTACCAAGTATATGGCGGGGCGGACGGTCACTACCAATCTAATTCAGCCATTGAGCAGACAACGGGTATGGTAATCAAACATGATGGTGAAATAATCGAAGCGTTTTTTTCCTCAAGCAATGGAGGCATGACCGAATCGAATTCGAATGTTTGGTCAAGTGGGAACCCTCTTGCATATTTAACTATAAAAGAAGATTCCTATGATACAAAAACAAATTGGGCGATAACGCTGGACAAGCAGCAAATTGACCTGTCAAAGAAAGATTTATCACAGCCGGATGAATGGTGGACAAGTGTACAGGAAAAAGATAAAGCGGTTGTACCTAAGCTGAAGGTTTGGCTGAAAAATAACGGATATGCCAAGCAGGATATTAAAATTGCTGAAATACCCGCTTTAACCTTAACTGGTAAAAAAACGGGAGGCCGGGTTACGAAAGGCTCCATCCAAATCAATTTCTATGTAAGGAATCTCGTTGATGAAAGGGGGAAACTTTTGGAGCAAAAGGTTAGCCTTACGAATGTAGCGGCTTCCAAAATCAGGGGCATGGTGGGGCAGGATGTGATGAAAAGCTACCTGGTTGACCATTCATCTTCCAATCCTTCCAGAATTGCTATTGAAGGGTCAGGATACGGACATGGCGTCGGCCTAAGTCAGGTTGGAGCGAAAAACAGAGCGGAAGCAGGTCAAACGTATCAAGAGATTTTGGGGTTTTATTATCCTAACACTAATATAGAAAAGGAATATGGACATGCAGTGTCTGAACCTAAAAGGGATCTTGTTGCGAAGGCGGCACCGAATCCAATAAACCTAAAAGCGAAGCAGGATCATATAAATGATGAGGTTGGAATCATATACTCCCTTAAAGAAGATGCTGTAGTTTCACTCACGATTAAAGATAGTAAGGGGAAAGTCTTAGCCACCCCACTCCATGACCGAACCTTGAAAAAGGGGAGCCATTCAGCAACCTGGAACACGAAAGCTGTAAATAACGGTACATATACAGCAGAAATGTCTGCAATGGACCGAAGCGGTAATGAAGGTTCGACAACAATGAAGATTAAGATAAATAAGGATGCGTCGGCCCCGGATATCACCGATGTCGATACATCGGGTAATTACAGTACCGAGAAAGCGAACATAACGTATATAATAAATGAAAATGCCAATGTAACAGTGGAAATCAAGAACAGTAAAGGAATAGTGGTTGGAACCCTTGCTTCAAGGCAGGTCACTAAAGGCAGGCAATCGGTAACTTGGGATTTCAGAAATATGTCCACCGGGACGTTTACCGTGACCATCTCCGCTAAGGATGAGAGGGACAATCGGAATACCGTTTCAACGAAAATCCCTATTAGGAAGACGATGGGAATAGTGACAGCAAGTGTATTACATATTAAAGAAAAAAGAAGTACATCTTCTAAAACGGTCGGGAAACTGAACAGGGATCAAACCATTACGATACTATCTCAACAAGGTGAGTGGTATAAAGTGAAAAAAGGAAGCCAAATTGGGTATGTTTTAATAAAACATGTTAAAAAATGAGTAATTAAGACGTCATTCATGGCTTCTTTTTATGAACTGGTCCGATCCCTAAATCACGAATCCACGAGTAAACGCACTAAACTCACGAGTAAAAGGCGCAAATTCACGAGTAAACGCACTAAATTCACGAGTAAAAGGCGTGAATCCACGAGTAAACGCACTAAACTCACGAGTAAAAGGCGTGAATTCACGAGTAAACGCACTGAATTCACGAGTAAACGCTTGGAACACACGAATAAATCCACTGAACTCAGGGATATCGCGCAATCTCGTTAGTAATTGCCCAAAACATCGGAGTTATTCCACAAAACTTGAGTTGACGGACCCGAATAGCCGAAAAAACCCAGTTGAAGAGACAGGAGAATGAACTTAAAAGAGGAATGAATTCATTCCTCTTTTGTTTTATGCTGACCAGGTGTGAACGGAACACCGGCGGCTTTTGTGATGATTTTCGAAACATCTGTATTTTCAATGACCCCATCAAAGGCTTCGCTTCCCGGGCCAGAAGCAAAAATGGGAATCATATTGGCGGTGTGCCCTCCTGTGGAACTGGCAGCCCGTATGCTTCTATCAGCTACACCTGCCTTATAATGCTTGGCGATGGTGCTTCCGATTTCCCAATCAATTTGATGCTGTGGATAGACAAGCGTTCTATTCTTTTTTACGTTATCGATGAATTGATGAACTTCCTGATCCGTAAGGGATATATGTGCATACTTCTTGAATGCGGAAACGACACTTTCTGGAATGATTTCATGATTTTTATCGAATATAAGTTGTTTGGACATATATTCAGAAGAAACCCTGATTTTTTTCAATGCGGGGATATCCATCGTTTCAGAAGCGGAGGTCCCCATTGTTTCGTGGTCTGCAAGCACAACAATCAAAGTATCATTTCTATTTTTTGCCCAATTCACAACCTCTTTCACGGTCTGGTCAAATTCGATCGTTTCTTTCCATATTCCAGTGATATCAGCTGCATGCTCCATATGATCAATACGTGCACCTTCACTCATCAAGAAGAATCCCTTATCACTCTGGGATAAAATATCAATCGCTTTGGATGTCATTTCGGGCAGAGATGGCTCCTGTGAATGTAATACTTCTTTATCCAGCTTAAAATTCATGTAGGTAGGGTGAAATAACCCTAAAAGTTTTTCCGGTTTATTAATGGAACTAAGTTCTTCTTTCGTCGTTGTAATCCCATAGCCAGCTTGTTTAAATTTAGCGATTAAATCCTCGCCATTCTGCTTATTTGCCTCGAAATAACTGGAACCTCCGCCAAGAATGACGTCGATCCGGTTATCAAAGAGCTGCCTCGCGATATTCGCGCCGCCTGTCCAGCGGTTAGATACACTTGCACCAAAGGCTGCAGGAGTGGCATCGACTACCATATTGGTTGAGATGATCCCGACTTTTTTTCCTTTAGCCTGAAATGCATCCAATACACTATCTACCTCGGAACCATTGGCATCGACACCGATCGATTCATTGTTGGTTTTTATTCCAGTGGCAATCGCGGACCCACCTGCCGCTGAGTCAGTGACGTAATTATTGGCGGAATAGGTGCGCATTAGGGCAACGTGCTCCAGTTTTTCCAAATGTAAAATACCTGTTTTTCCATATTCCATTTGTCGGGCAATTTCTATTGCACCTAACCCCATACCGTCGCCAATCAGCAATATGACATTCCTGGGGGTGTTCTTTGTTTCTGCTTGAATAGGAGAGGTCATGCAAATAAAGCAGATAAGAACGAGTAATCCAAAGTGATGAGACTGTAAAAGTTTATGACTTCTGGATGTCTTATTCATCGGTAATCCTCCATTGGGTGAAAGTCTCCATATTATTTGTTAAAATCGATAAAAAAACCCTTCATGATATTCACTAATTTCTGCGCTATGTGAATGCAAAAGTAAAGAGCCTGCCTATATTGCCAGTTTGTGCAACAAGGAAAAAGCAATCGCCAAGAATGTTAGCTGACGAATGATCCGCCAACCGTAACCTGAACCTTTTTTTACTCATTGAATAATGAAAGAATATACAGTTTGAAAATGATATTGTAATAAAGTGAAAAAACTTTTCTGTAAATTACAATATATAGGCAATAATTTATAAACAGTAAATATATAACTGATATAATTTCACTAGAGTTCATTTGAAATAATAGGAGAGAGAACCCTATGCTATCCAGTATGAAAAAGTTCTTCAAAGAAAGCTCAAAAGACTTGAATAGAATGTATATGTTGGTTGATGCCGTGAATCGACTAGAGGGTAAGTATGAAAGTTATTCAGATCAAGAATTAAGCGGAATGAAGGATAGATTTAAAAGCGTATTGGATGCTGGTAAAAATATATGGGATATACAAATCGAAGCTTTTGCGGTAGTAAGGGAAGCTTCTAAACGAGTATTGAATCTTAGGCACCATGATGTTCAGCTTGCAGGCGGTTTTGTCCTGAATGAAGGGGGCATTGCACAAATGAATACGGGCGAGGGGAAGACGCTTGTGTCTACTTTACCAAGCTATTTACATGCACTGTACGGGAATGGTGTCCATATTATTACGGCCAATGAATATTTGGCAAGACGTGATAAAGAGTTAATGGGACAAATTCATGAATTTCTAGGAATGACGGTCGGTTTGAACATTTCCCAATTGGAGCCTTCTGCAAAACGTGAAGCGTATGCGGCGGATATCACGTATGGAACGGCAACAGAGTTCGGTTTTGATTATTTGCGTGATAATATGGTTTTCCGAAGAGAAGAAAAGGTTCAAAGAGGACACCGGTTTGCCATTGTTGACGAGATTGACAGCATCTTGATTGATGAAGCGAGGACACCATTAATTATTGCGGGCAAGTCAAGCGATGGTACCGGGCTTCACCAGATCACTGCACAAATCATGAAGTCATTTATAGAATATGATGATTACGAGATTTTCATTGAGTCAAAGGCTGCCTTTTTCACGGACCGAGGGGCATTGAAGATTGAAGAGGCCTTTGGTATCGACAATCTGTATGGACTGGATCATCAAGAGTTATTACATAATGTAACACAGGCACTTAAAGCCCACGCGATTATGAAATTGGATGTGGACTACATTGTCATGGATGGAAGGATTGCGTTAATCGATAAATTCACAGGCAGGGTGATGGAGGGTAGAAGCTTCAGTGATGGGCTTCATCAAGCAATTGAGGCAAAAGAGGGCTTGGAGATTACCGAAGAGAATGAAACACAGGCAGCGATTACCGTCCAAAATTATTTTCGTTTATATCATTCAATATCTGGGATGACCGGCAGTGCCATGCCATCAAAGTCGGAATTCCAGGAAATATATCAGCTCCCCGTCATTGAAATTCCAACTAATAAGCCCATTATTCGTGTTGATGAGATTGATTTAATTTATAAGGATGAAATGAGCAAAATCAACAAAATCGTCACAGAAGTAAAACGGATTCATAATGAAGGTAGACCTATTTTGATCGGGACGACCTCCATTGAGCAATCTGAGAAAATTTCGGTTCATTTAGAGAAGGCGAAAATTAAGCATCAAATCCTTAATGCGAAGACGGAAGCGGATGAAGCGGAAATCATCGCAAATAGCGGCCAAAAATATCAAGTGATGCTGGCGACGAACATGGCTGGGAGAGGAACCGATATATTATTGGATGAAGCTGTCAAGGAATTGGGCGGCCTTCATATTATCGGTACTGAGCGACATGAAAGCAATCGGATTGATATGCAGCTTAGGGGACGTTCCGGCAGGCAGGGTGATCCAGGTTCAACACAATTCATCATTTCATTTGAAGATGATTTGTTTGATTACTATGATGAAGATGAACTCGAACGGTATATAAAGAAAATCAAAACGGATGAAAGTGGATTGGTGGTGGGCCCTGCACCCGAAAAATTCGTGAAAAGGGTACAGGAAACGATAGAGCAGATGCATCAATCAAGCCGTTACCATTTATTGAAGTTAGAACATGCATTAAATGAGCAGAGTAAAATCATATACGCGATGAGAGACCGGATACTAGATTTGGAATCTGGACGGATGTCGGCCATTTTACTTGAATATATCGAAAAATACATTCGTCGGCTTATAGTGAAATATTACCATGAGCATATAGAGGAACCTGATTACTCGGCCTTTATTGAAGAGCTTTCCCTTGCTTTCCTGACATTGGATTGGCAGGCAAGTGATTTGCAGGACTTAGAAGGTCATATAGTTGAGGGAAAAGCTCTGGATGCTTTAGGTGAATTGGAAGCGATACTTGAAATTTTTCAAGCCGATGCAGAATGGCAAAATCAGTTACGTGTTTTCATGCTGCAGCATATTGATACAAATTGGATGAACCATTTAGACGAAATGAATAGTGTGAAGGAAGGAATGGGTTTAATCGGTTATGGTCATCAGGACCCATATATGCTGTTTGAAAAAGAAGCTCTTAGTCAATTCAATCTTCTATTAAGTAAAGTCGAGTCGGAGATTAGCATCGGCTTTATGGAATATATGAAAAGCAATCAGGAAGACGAAGCTGCTTTGGGGAGTGATGAATGATGAGTTTTTTTGGAAAAAGGGATAAAGGGGTTAATGGAAGGGAAAATATTTTAGCTTCAGATGGGCATAAGGTGCACAATCCGGATGTCACTGTTCATACTTCCCTATTGTTTCACAAGGATTGGGAAACTTCCAAGCAAGAGGAATATGTATATAAATTCCACCATCAAAGGCTGCCTGCATTAAAACCGAATCAAATTTCAATTTCCGGCGTTAAGCTGACTAGGGTGGAGGATGATGTAATCATAGTGGCTTTTCTACGAAATTCATTGGAGAAAGCTGTCCTGTTTGATATCGTGGATTTACTGTTAGTGGATGAGAACGGAAAATTATTGGCAAAAAAGGCTTTCGATCTTTCAAAGCTGGGTGAGATACCAGCACTTTCAAGCATGCCATGGCGGTTTTTATTCGAAGAAGGGGATATGTTGGCAGAATCGATTCCTGATGAAGATTGGAAGATTGCTTTTGAATGGAAGAGATAGTAGGAAAAACACTATGATTGGTGGCAGCCGGACGATATTTTTTTGCCGGACTGCCAAATCAAAACACGCAGAAATGATTAAGACTGTTGAAAGGCCTTCATCCGATGAAGGCTTTTTGTTTTTAAAGGAAGACATTAAAGACTAGTTGGATACCTGCCAAATATTTATGCTGTTTTCTGTGTGCAGTTTCTCATAAATGGCAACGCTAAGTAATATTTATAAGTATTCTTCCGTAATCAGGCTTAATTAAGTCCTGGAAATAATGAAGAGGAAAGTGGCAGGAGCATGAAGAACAACCTGAATCAGCGATTGAAGGAACGGTTATTTGAGATTATGTCCATTTTAATCGTGGCAATACTTTTCATTTATACGAATGATAGGATGGGTAATGATCTTTCGATTGGAATTTTTACGATAATCATCGGCGTTGCCGGTTTTATTGTTTATCTGAAGGAATGCGTACCGAATGGAGTCCTAAAGGGCATCATTTTTTCAGTCTTCCTTCTTTCGATCATGGCCTTTTTCCTTGGGGACATTTGGTTTTATCGCTATTACTCGACACCTATCACTTCCTATATGTGGATGCAAAAAAGCAATCTGAATGGGCTTGGTGAAAGTATATTCAGTATGATGAAAATGAAGGATTCAATCTTTCTTCTGTTAGGCATTCCAATTGCTGAGTCATTCATGAAGAAAAAATACCCCCTTAAGCATATGGCACTTGTACCGGCCGTAACATTCCTCATGATAGCAGGGCTAAAGCCGGTAAAGAATATATTTATCGATAAGGTCGATATAACCCGGCGTTATGAGGCGAATACCTTCTTGCGAAACTGGGGTCCGATCGGTCATCACGTATTGGATACGTATGCCTATTTTACTGACTCGGGAAGGCATGGTATGTCTTCGAAAGAAAAGAAGGCCGTTTCTGATTACTTCGATGAAAAGAACAGGCAGGGTCATGCGTTTTCAGGCTCTTTGGAAGGGAAGAATCTCATTATCATCCAGGTGGAATCTTTACAGGCGTTTCCGCTATTTCAAAAGAGTGCCGGACAGGAGGTCACGCCATTCATGAATGAATTGGCGAAAGAGGGTCTGTACTTCCCGCATGTATATCCACAGACTGTATTTGGAAATTCATCTGACGGAGAGCTGATCGTGAATACCGGTTTATTTCCTTTAAAGCAAGGCGCGACCTTTTTTCGATTCCCTTATAATGATTTTCCGGGTCTTGCTAAAGAATTAAAGAAGTCGGATTATCAAAGTTATGCTTTCCACGGAGATGAAGAAGACTTCTGGAATAGGCAGCATGCATATCCCTCGCTAGGGTTTGATGACTATCTTTCCATAGAGGATATGCAGAAGGATGAGATGATATCGATGGGCCTGGGAGACCGCAGTTTCTTCAATCAAAGTTATATTTTCTTAAAAGATAAAAAAAATCCCTATTACGCTTTTTTCGTTACGCTGACCAGCCATGTACCTTTTTCGCTACCGAAGGAACAGATAACATTGAAACCTAAAGTTGGAAAAGAGGACAGCTATCTGACTAAATATTTCGAAGCAATTCATTATACAGATTCAGCCATCGGGGATTTCGTAAAGAAGCTGAAGGATGACGGGAAATTGAAAGACAGCGTGATTGTCATATACGGAGATCATGATGGACTATTTTTAAAAGATAAACAAGAAGTTGAAGCGTATTACGAGAATAAAATTAGCGATGAGCAGTGGATTGAAAAATATATGCCCATTCCGTTGATCATCTATCAGGAGGGTATGGAAGGAAGAACGATTAATAAGGTAGGGGGCCAGGTGGATATTTTACCAACTCTATACGATTTATTAAATATTAAGAGTTCATCATACTTTGGGGAGAGCATGCTGAATGGCGAAGATGGCGACGCATTGATATTAAAAGGGGATTATGGTTCTCAAATGAAAATAAATGGAAAAGGGAAGGTCGAAGGATTTTCACCAGAAGACCAAAAGGAGGTTGATCTGAGTGACCAAGTGATACGTACCGATTATTTTAAACAAACGAAGGATTGACCGAAAAAAAGAGGATGACTGATAAAAGCCATCCTTTCTCCATTATAATCCCAGATGTTTCTTCACACGGTTCTGGGCTTCAAGTTTTATATCTTCTGGAACAATGTTGTACCAAACGCCATCTAGCTTTTGATTGTCACCTTCAAGAGTATATTGTTTTATATTTTTAAGGGATGATTTATAGTTATTTTGGATACTCAACATTTCATTGAAACTTAAATTGGTTTCCACGTTTTTACCTAGTGCCTCGAAAATATCGTCATAATTGGTAAGTGTTGAGAGGCTTGCCCCTTTTTTCATGACGGCTTGGATAACCTGGCGTTGCCGCATTTGCCGTCCATAATCCCCGCGGGGATCTTCCTTTCGGATTCGGGAATAAATCAATGCCTCTTTTCCATTTAAGTCGATTGTGCCCTTTTTAAAATTATACCCTTTATAGGCAAGGTCCATATCATTATCAACAGTGACACCGCCTACGGCATTCACTATATCCTGAAAGCCTTCCATATTCATTTTGACGTAATAATCAATCGGAATATCCAAATAGGCCTCCACTGTGTTTATCGACATGGAAACTCCGCCATAGGCATAGGCATGATTCATTTTATCATTTGTGCCTTTACCGATGATTTCTGTACGCGTATCTCTGGGTAAACTCAATAATTCAATGGATTCTTGTTTAGGATTAACAGTCATGACAATCATCGTATCTGATCGACCTTTGTCATTTTTCCTTTCATCCACGCCAAGAATTAGTATTGAAAATGGATCTTTGCTTTTGAACTTGATGTCATCTACACGCTTATCCGTTTTATGCGCAGTACCTTGCATAGTTTGAATCGCACCTGCCAAAGATTGATAAACTGAAGCTCCATAAGCAACTGTGCCAATGAGAAGGATAAGAAGGGTGAAGCCGATTATTTTAAACGATTTGCGTTTCTTTTTCTTTTTTTGTTGTTCGGATCTCATCTAATTCCTCCCTGAACCATTCCACTAAATGGAAGATGTGAAAAAGTACCTAGTCGGTATGTTTTTAACTATACCTTTTTTTAATCAAAAATAGAATAGTTTCTTTTTGTACTTAGAGTGCATATTTACCTGTTTTCATTCAAAAAAAACGAAGGATTCACAGAAAATGAATTCCTTCGCTTCCTAATCATTCGAATATTAGTTAATTATATACCCATAGATAAAAAGAAGATGTGATTCTCTTACATGAACTTCGGCTTTAAGAGAAAGTCTGGCAAGTAAATCCTATAAACTTCTATAACCGATGATTCTGCTCTTGAAATAGGAGTTTGAAGTAGAATTGATTTCTACTCCCTTACTTGTTGAGGCATGAATGAACTGCCCACCGCCCAAGTATATTCCCATATGGCTTACAACTGATTTATTAGAACCCGTTGCAAAGAAGATAAGATCGCCACTTTTCGGTGAAGTAACCCTTTTACCCATATCGTAATATGTGGAAGATGATAGCCTGGAAACTTCATACCCGGCCTTTTTGAACGTATAGTAAATAAATCCGCTGCAATCGAAACCTGATGGGGAGGCGCCCGCCCACGAATAAGGTGATCCAATTAATTTCTTTGCTTCGGAAACGAGTGTGGTTACTTTGTTCCCGGAACTTGGGACTTCCACTTTTCCATCATTTTTATCTGCAGGGGCTGTACTTGCCGATTTACCTAATTTTAGTTTTTGTCCAACTCTGATTAAATCGGATTTTAACGAGTTGTTAGATTTAAGCTGAGCTACAGTCAAATTGGTTTTTCTGGAAATTCCGGAAAGTGTGTCACCTTTTACCACAATGTATGTAGCTGAATTCGCTGGGGTCTGTGTAACATTGGACGGCTTGGAGCTGCTGGGTAAATCAATGGTAGTGGTAGTGGTTGATTTAGATACGATAAGTTTAGCACCTGCATAAATTCTATCGGATTTTAAGTTATTCAATTTCATCAATTCAGCAAGTGTAAGGTTATGCTTGTTTGCTATCCTTGTTAAGGTATCACCTGAAACAATGGTATATGTGGTATTTTTTGTTTTTTTCACGGAAACTGAAGAAGCATTTGATGTTGTTTTGGAGTTGGATGTAATTAATTTTTGATTAATTTTCAAAAAGTCTGTTTTTAAGTTATTAAGCTGTTTTAAGTCTTTTACTGTCGTATTATGCTTCTGTGCAATTTTACTTAGGTTATCGCCGCTTTTGACTGTATATGTACTGGCAAGGGCAGGAGAAACAAAAGTCGAAGATAAAATGGCTAATGTCGAAAATGCGACTACACTTTTTTTCACGGTTTTCCACCTCGAATATGTCTTTTTCCCTATTCTAACAAATGAAAAGGGTTAAAAAATATTACATTTTTGTTACAAGGGGAAAATAGTAGTATTTTACTGGTTTATATTGGTTAGTTTTGAGAGATGTAATCTACAATATTTTCTATATTATGAGTCCTTTCTCACAATGTGGCTTCGTGTTTTCCTGTTTGTCAATCCCTGTAAAAATAGCGCTATTTTTAGAATGTTCATTTCCTGTCCCATCTAATTTCACATTGAGAAGGTATTTCCTTCTTTTTATGAGGGGTTATTGGATATTCTGCCACTTAACATTAAAAACCCACTTCATTTTACAAAGTGGGTTGATTTTATTTAAAAAGGAAATCAACTAAATTCCTACTTGAATTTCCTGTGGAGTATTGATTCCATTTTTGGTTAAAGGGAGCAATCTTCATTAATGATTGATCTGCGACCCGTATTTTCCCTAAAAGCTCTTCAGTGGTAGATACCACCGGTCCGGGCATGGAAGAGGAGTAATCCTCCCAAAATCCCCGTTCCTTCACATACTTTTCTAAGTCATATGCAAAGAATATCATTGGTCTTTCCAAAAAAGAGAATTCAAATGGAATCGAAGAGTAATCGGTTATTAAAAGATCCGTACTGATCAGCAGTTGATTTACGTGAAATTCACTTTTGACAGGGTAAACGAACCCTGGGAATTTATGTTGTAGATCATCCTCCGTTTTTACAGCTGGATGCAGTTTAAGTAATAACGCATATTGTTCGTCCTTTAGTTCCTTGTAGAGCATTTCTAAATCGAGTGCAATCTCTCCGTTGTTCAAGCCGTCATTACGAAATGTAGGGGCATATAAAATGATTTTCTTATGCTCAAGTTCTGGATATTTGGCTAGCAACGAACTGCGTGCAGTTTTTTTTGATTCATCATTGAAAAAGAAATCAGTCCGAGGTATCCCGGTTCTTAGAATATGGGATGTCGGCAATTGAAAACTTTCTTGATAAATTTCCGCCATTCTCTCTGAACCTGATGTAACATAATCAAATTTTTTATATACCTCTAAAAATCTTGTCCTTGCACGGGCAGAGCGGTTTTGAATGGAAGGGTCTTTTGCCCCGAATTGCTTAACGGCACCGGCCGCATGCCACACTTGAACACATTTCACTTGCTTTTTGAATGCAATAGCTGAAAGAAAGCCAAAATAATTATCAATGATGATCCATTTTGATGTAGCGAGGTGATAAATCGATTGGATCATGGCAATGATATTATTAGATTCAAACGGAAGGACGATGGTTTTTCCATCGTCCTTCACTTCTATATGACTGCTCGGCTTCATTAAAAATACTTTTTGAATAGGAATGTCCTGCTTGTCCATTTCATCCGCTATATATTGGCAGTTGTCCCCGAATGATGTGACAAAGGTCGTTTTATCACGTAAAGGGAAAAGTTTAAAGATAGAGAATAAAACCTTAAAACAAAAAAGGTAAATTCCTATCGCGAATTCTTTAGCCATTAGTAACTTGTAAAAGGTCATCTTTAATTTGGGATGTAGAAATGCCAATTGTTCTTGGAAGGTAGACCACTTCACAAACTTCAGATAATTCATCGAATTGGCCTTTCCAGTCATCTCCCATTACAAAGATATCTACACCTTCACGAAGGATGTCTTCTCTCTTTTGTTCCCAATTGTCTTCCGGTATAACCTCGTCCACAAAGCGGATTGATTCAAGGATCATCTTCCTGTTTTCAAAGCTATGATAAGCTTTTTTATCTTTTAAAGCATTGAACTCATCCGTTGAAATGGCAACGATAAGATAATCCCCTAAATCTTTAGCACGTTTTAATAGATTGATATGACCCCAATGAAGTAAATCAAAGGTTCCATAAGTGATTACTTTCTTCATATTTTCATTCCTCCTGTAAGACTCTTTATTTCCTTAATTAAATTAGGATATATATTTGGACTATTAGAATATTAAATGAAACAATAAAACAGGTAACCAGCTTTTCAGGGCATTCAGCTTTTTGCTTAAAGGCAAGACAAATGCGTTTTTAAGTAAGTCTTTCTCCTATTAATTATAACTTAATAGTTTTACAAATAAACCACAATTTTTTTACAAATAAACCACATTTATTTAATTTAATGATAATTGTAGATATTAATTTTTAAGCTATAATTAAATGTTGACTAAGTTGTATTATTCTGGAGGGAATATTAATGTGTCCATACAAAATATTTTATATTGAAATAGATATTGTATGGTTTATATTGAATAGTATTTAATATAATTTCAAACACACACCACTCTTATTACTTGGAGTCAAAGGTGATTGCTTAATAAAATTACAAAAAAAATATTATTCTTGCTGTAATTAGAATAAGCCATTCACATTTTACCATTTGTAGGTGAGAACATCATAAAATCCATGTTATATAATATAGAAGTTGAAAGTGTCATTAAAAAATCTAAATTCGATCTATGAAGGACAGAGGATGAGTCATGTATAGACTCTAAACCTACCGGAGAACATTTTATAGACCCATTTAGCCTATTCCTGTATTGAAAGCGTTAACTATGATGTTAAGAATGCTCCTATGCTATTAAGTATCTTGATTTTGCTATACCCTTTCTATTCTGGCTGGCAACGGAAGGACATGCAAATGATTTTTACGTTAGTCCTTCCTTGGCAACGAACACATTGTGCTCAAGGGGACAGTCATTGGCTTGTAGAACTTGGTCTTTTAGCCGATTGAAGTAAAGGTGTTGCTTTCAACCCAAACGATATCAAAAAATTAAGATATGTAATATTCGATGTAAGCTGCAAGTGACTCACATTTAAAGGTTCTATTAGGATAAGCTAACCAATAATGTCCCATTTTGTATATTCAAGGCGATTTGGGTAATATATGAACATTTCATCTGATATTGAGGAAAAACCGAAAAAAGTTTATGATTTTAAAGTGCAATGAAAGATTCATTTATTTAAATAATTTGTTATAGGTGGTCTAAAATGATAAAAAAGCTTCTTAGAAAAAGGAAAGCAAGAAAAACCCCTAAAATTAAGTTGAAACAAGTTCTGTCCATTGTGCAAGAGGAAAATACGCTCTTTATAAAAGGTCAATTTTCAAAAGAACATTATTGTGCGAAAGAACTATGGCTATATTCTAGGGGAAATGAAGATCAAAAATTTAAAATAGCGGAATCGGTGGTTTCACATAAATTTGAGTTTGAAATAAATCTAATAGATTTAATCCGAAAATTAGAAGATGAACCCCATTCTGTTTATGACTGTTATATCAAAGTTTCCGTTCCAGTTGAAAATCTAAGCAAAAAATCAATCCTTAATATTGAACATAAAGCTGAATATGTAGAAGTATGCGAACAGGTTAATATTGAATATCCAATTCGTCTAGGGCGTTTTCAGGAAACATACACGAACAATTTAGGTTTTTATACCTATGAAGATAAACAAAGTATATTCTCTATAACCAATAAAGGGAATTTATCTCTTTATATCAATAAGACCCCTGAAATTTCGATTAAGTCTCAAATCGAAAAAATCACCAACAAATCGAAGACAATGCATATTAGTGGTCAAATCTTCACCAAGAATTCAAAGATAATAAAAGGTGAGAGCCTAGTAAAAGGCAGGCAAAGTGACAAAGAATATCAGGCAAATATATCTTTTATTCATAATAAGGAAATGAATATTAAGAAATATGGACTGAATCGATATATATATGATATGAATTTGGATTTAGAACAATTGGTCAGTGTGGATTTGGAAGATGATGTATATGATATTTACATGAAATTATATTTGCATGATCAGGAAGAGCCGAAAATGATACGCGTCGGAAGACCAACCACCAGAACTAAAATATTCACTAAAAAGACCGATGTTATCTCGGATAATGGAGTTGCTATAGTCAATCCATACTATACCTTTAAAGCAGCTAATTTATCTTTGGAAGTGTTTACCTTCCCTAGGGAAACATATCGATACTTAAAAAGGATGATGGGGTGGAGGCGATTTCTGGGTTTATTTAAAAAGAAAAAGGATGTCTGGATTATTGGAGAAAGAACTTATAAAGCCCAGGATACTGGATATCATTTTTTTAAATATATGAGAGAAAATCACCCTGAAAAAGAAGTGTATTATGTAATAGAAGAGAGTTCTGTGGAAGCTAAGAACGTCGAGCCCTTTGGAAATATACTTTATTTCAAGTCAAAGGAACATATTAAAAAGACAATGGAATCAACACGTATTATTTCATCACATCATCCAGATTATTTATATCCTTTAAGAACATCTGAATTTAAAAAT
Source organism: Peribacillus sp. YIM B13482 (assembly GCF_042787975.1). Lineage (NCBI taxonomy): Bacteria > Bacillati > Bacillota > Bacilli > Caryophanales > Bacillaceae > Peribacillus > Peribacillus sp. YIM B13482. The sequence goes on along the minus strand of NZ_JBHZPF010000001.1, from coordinate 257,080 downwards.
CGTGTTAAGGGTGTTAAGGTGTTTCTACAGCATGGTGTTATGGGTACTAAGAATATGGTGGCAAACTACGGGAAAAAGGCAAGCTCTGGTTTTAGTACGGATGTTTTTCTAGTAAGTTCAGACTTCGAAAAGGATATGATCGTAACTGATTTTGGGTACAACGAAAAAGAAGTATTCACAACGGGACTGTCAAGGTTCGACTCGCTGTTTAAGGGTGATGTTTTAATAAAGCGGCAATTATTGATCATTCCAACATGGAGAGATTGGATTACATCCGATGAAATATTTTTGGAAAGCGAGTATTTTGAAAGGTATCAGAAATTAGTGAATCACCCGGTTTTACATGATTTATCTAAAAATAATGGGTTTGAAATCATTTTTTGCCTTCACCCTAATATGCAGAAATTCACGTCTTATTTTAAAGATGCTCCAGTTAGGGTAATTAGTCAGGGTGAAGTGGATGTCCAAAGATTAATTAAGGAAAGTGCGATTATGATTACGGATTATTCAAGTGTAGCTTTTGACTTCAGTTTCCTGCATAAACCGGTGATTTACTATCAATTTGATAGAAACCGTTTTATAGGGAAAAGACCGTCACATTTGGATTTGGATAACGATCTTCCGGGTGAAATCGTTGATGAATTGGATGAATTGTTAGGTGTTTTAGCCGAATATGCCAAGTCTGATTTTGTCATGAAGAAAAAGTATATGGACAAGGCCGACCGTTTTATTAAATATCGCGATGTTCATTCTAATTCAAGGATATTCGAAGTGATTCAACATGCTGAAAAAGATCCAAATTCACTAAGTAAATTATATAACCATCCGGTTGTTAAGCTCTTTGTTAATCGATTTAGGAAAAGTAAAAAGTATTTCCCTGTTATGAAAAATGTATATAAAATTATGTCTAGGCTTATCCCGGTTGACAGGAATCTTATTCTTTTTGAAAGTGGAATAGGAAAACAATTCGCAGATAGCCCCAAGTATATATATGAAGAGCTAGTGAAAAGGGACAATAATTATAAAAAAGTTTGGGTGTATAATGGTAATTTACCGATAAAAGGAAAGAATACGAAGCTGGTAAAACGTTTAAGCCCGGAATACTATTATTATTTAGCTAAAGCCGGCTATTGGATAAATAATCAAAACTTCCCTACCTATCTAAGCAAAAGGAAGGAAACGACTTATATTCAGACTTGGCATGGTACCCCTTTGAAAAAAATGCTATTTGATATAGAAAATATACAAGGAAGAGACGATGGGTACTTAAATCGGGTTCATGGTGCAACGAGAACTTGGGATTATTTAATATCACCAAGTCCATATGCGTCCAAGGCCTTCAGAAGTGCTTTCAAATATGAAGGAGAAATATTAGAAACGGGCTATCCAAGAAATGATTTATTTTATAGGGAAGATGCTTCAATGACCGCCAAGTCCGTGATTGAAAAACTGAAGATACCAACAGGAAAAAAAGTCATCTTATATGCTCCTACATTTCGGGATAATCAAACATCTAAAAATAATAAATTTATTTTTGAGTTGAAATTTGATTTAGAAAGAATGAAAGAAGCACTTGGAGATGAATATGTCCTATTGTTAAGGATGCATGTTGTTATAAGTAATAATCTCAGCATCCCGAGTGAATTTGAGGATTTCGTTATAAATGTATCCAATTATTCAGATATACAGGAACTTTACCTGATTTCTGATATATTGATTACTGATTATTCTTCAGTAATGTTCGATTTTGCTAATACTGCTCGTCCGATTTTGTACTACACTTATGATATGGAAGATTACAGAGATAACATCCGTGGATTCTATATGGACTTTGAAAAAGAAGCACCAGGTCCTTTTTTAAAAACAACTGAAGAGATTATCGAAACTATTGGCGATATTGATGAAATAAACAAGCAATACAAAAAGAGATATAGTTTATTTAGAGAGAAGTATTGTGGAATAGAAGATGGTAAAGCTACACAGAGAATCGTGGATAAATTTTTTGATGATTGATTCCTTAAAGGGTATTTTTGCTTTTAAGTAACTGGTAAACTGGCTGCCTAATCGAAGCATGTGCCTCTACACATAAAGGAGAGGAACCGTATGAATTTTTTGGTGCGTCAAAAAGCGAGGGAACTTTTAAAGAGCAGCAATATTCAAATAAAAAATAATCCTTCAAGCTTAAGAAATAAATTTTTAGGAAAAGTTAAAAAAGTCACTGTAGTTACTGCTGCTTTTAATGCTGAAAAATTCATTAGAAAAACGATTGAATCAGTAATAAATCAATCCATAGGTATAGATCAGATTGAATATATCATTATAGATGATTGTTCGACTGATGATACCGTTAAAATTATTCAGGAGTATGCAGCTAAATATAAAAATATATGTTTAGTTTCCCTTCAGGAAAATAATGGGTCTCCTGGGACCCCCAGAAACATAGGAATAGAACTGGGAACATCTAAATATATAACTTTTTTGGACGCAGATGACTGGCTTGCTCCTGATGGACTGGAAAGCCTCTATAACATCCTGGAGGAAACAGGTGATGATTATGTAGTGGGCAAAACGGTAAAAGTCGAATCTGAGTCAGAGACTGTTATTGGTGAGTTTGCTTCTATTAAAGAAAGAAGAAGCATTACCCCATTGGATGTACCGCACTTTTTTTATCATATGGGTCCAACGGCCAGAATGATGAATTTGTCTATGGTTAAAGAAAATGAAATTGGTTTTCCAAATATGAAATTCGGTGAAGATAAATGGTTTTTTACAGATGTTTTCTTTAAAGTCAGAGCAGTTTCAACTACTAAAAAACCTATTTATTATGTCAACAGAACTTCAGAAAATCCAAATTCTTTAACACGTGTTACGAATGTGTTAGATAAAAGAAAAGCGGATGTCGAAATAATAAGGTATATTCAATCCAAGGATATAGCCATTGAACTGAAAAGAGTGGCCCTTAACCGGATTTATGAGTACGATATTGTAAAAACGTTCGACAGTCAAATTTTTGTGAAATCCAAGAAAAAAGAAGATTTTATAGAAGTATTAAGGGATGCTGTCGAAACAACGAAAAACCTGTCATATGACTTTAAGAATGAATTTAAAGTCCCTATCTATAAATTTGCCATTGAATTATTCATGGCGGATCGTATTGATGATTTCGTAAGGTTATTTGAATGGTTAAAGCGAGATGCTAATAAAAAATATCTTATTAAAGATTGTTTGCCTTATTATGAACTTCCATTTCTGGAAGGTGATTATCGCTTCGTAAGGATACCGATGCTTGCTCGTGCAATAGATTCTTATGTTATCGATAATGTCTACCACCAGAGTTTTGAGATTTATGGTGATGATATAAACAACATAGAGTCTGTATTAATACGTGATAGAAAAAGAATGGACAATGAAATCAACTGTGAAGTTCGAATAGAAGGTAATAGAGGTCATTTTACTGTTTCATTAGATGAAATTGACCGAATGGAAAAGTCATTATTTACAGTGTTCATTCGATACAATGATTATCAATTGGTGAATATTAAAAGAATCCTGAAAAATAAGATGGCGTATAATAACAAAAATGTGGAGTTTTATACAACAGTGGCAAATAATTTGGGACTAGCTATAAAGTCTTTGGAGTAGCTGTTAGAGGTACACCAAAAATAAGCTCTCCCTTTTATTGGGCGAGCTTATTTTTAATTTGATATATTTGAGAAGAAGTTTGATGATGATTGTATGTAGTAGGTTATGGGGATTGTGTTAATAGGCTGATAACACAAAGAAAGACAGTGCTCCACGATTAATTATAATCATTATTCAATTATTACTAATTAATAAAAAGGGAGATCAGATATGTCAAATGAAACAATACAAACCTCAAAGAGACCTTCCTTTCTATCGCTATTAAAAAATGGGGCTAAAGCAATTATTTTAAGAGGATATAAAATGGCTTTTGCAATGGTAGGGCAAGTATTTCCAGTGGATCATAAGCTTGTAATATTTGAGAGTTTTTTAGGAAAGCAGTATAGCTGTAATCCACGAGCGATTTATGAATACTTGCAGAGTCACCATCCTGAATATAAAATGTATTGGAGCGTAGATAAAAGATATAGTGCTCATTTCAAAGAGGCAGGCATTCCATATCTCAATCGTTTTTCATTCAATTGGCTGCTTAAAATGACCAGGGCCCGTTATTGGGTAACGAACAGCAGGCTCCCGCTTTGGATTCCGAAGCCGAAGCACACAATCTACTTGCAAACGTGGCATGGGACGCCATTAAAGAAACTTGCGGCAGATATGAATGAAGTACACATGCCTGGAACAACGACGGATAAATATAAAGAAAATTTCCATGCCGAATCAAGTAAGTGGGATTATTTAATTTCACCGAATGCTTATTCAAGTGAAATTTTTGCCCGTGCCTTCAATGTCGATACTTCTAAAATTCTCGAAACTGGTTATCCGCGCAATGATATACTTTACAATGGGAATAATCGTGATACAATCGACTCATTGAAACAGAAGTTGGGTATACCAATAGAGAAAAGGATCATTTTATACGCCCCTACTTGGAGGGATGATGAGTTTTATAGCAAGGGAAAATATAAATTTGAAATAAAACTGGATTTGAATCGAATGAAACAGGAGCTGGGGGAGGAGTATGTCATTTTGCTCCGTCTTCATTATTTGGTTTCTGAGAACTTGGATTTAACAGCTTATCAAGGATTCGCCTACAATTTATCCAATTACGAAGATATTAGTCATTTGTATCTTATTTCGGATTTATTAATAACCGACTATTCATCCGTATTCTTTGATTACGCAAATTTAAAGCGGCCGATGCTTTTCTATGTATATGATATTGAAAATTACAGGGACAAGCTTCGCGGGTTTTACTTTGATTTTGAAAAGAATGCGCCAGGTATGTTAGTAAAAACATCTGATGCGGTCATTGATAGTATCAGTGCGATCAAATTTGAAAATAACAATGAGTTCAATCACTTTCACGAACGGTTTTGTGCTCTCGAGGATGGCCAGGCTTCACGCCGTGTCGTAGAAAAAGTGTTTTTAGGAAGGTCTGTGTAATATATGAGTTCAGCTTTGACCGTTTTAAAAGAACAAATCAATAATTTTTATTTGGTAAGGCGTTTATCTGTTTATGAGGTGAAAAGTGCCAACAGTAATAACTATCTGGGAATCCTATGGGAAATCATCAATCCGATGATACAGATTGCGATTTATTGGTTTGTATTCGGATTTATAATCTTAAATCGCGGTGAACATTTCCTTCCATGGCTGATGGCAGGGATCGTTGTCTGGTTTTTTGTGAATCCTGCTATAACCCAAACGTCCAAATCCGTCTTTTCCCGACTGAATATGGTATCCAAGATGAGCTTTCCGATGAGTGTCATTCCTTCGTATGTCATTTTTGCTAAGTTGTATCAGCATCTTGTGCTGCTGGGGGTCATTATCATACTATTAGGTTTTACTGGATACCTCCCTACAGTTTACATCATACAACTGCCATATTATGTTGTCGCGACGGTTGCGCTGTTATTTTCATTTGGCTTAATCTCGTCAACCTTATCAACCATTATTCGTGATTTTCACAATATGATCGTGTCATTAATGAAAGTCTTATTTTATTTAACACCAATCCTTTGGGTATTAGATGCTAAAGATCATCCAGTAATCGTTAATATCATGAAGCTGAATCCTCTATATTATATTGTGGATGGGTATCGAGCTTCGTTATTGGGGGAATCATGGTACCTAATAGTGAATTGGGAATATACGCTATATTTCTGGGCAGTCGTAATCATCTTCTTTTTGATAGGTTCCTCGCTGCATGTTAGGTTTAGAGATCGCTTTGTTGACTTTAAGTAAACTGGAAGTGAGAAAAGTTGGAAAAATCGGTAATTGTCAAAGATATAACGAAAAAGTATAAATTATATAATAAAAACTCGGAAAAATTATTGGATCTCCTTTTACCTAAAAGCTATGGGGAAGAGTACTTTGCTCTGAGAAATGTAAGTTTTGAAGCGGAAAAGGGCGATGTAATAGGATTTGTCGGGGTCAACGGATCCGGGAAATCCACATTGTCCAATATTATTGCAGGTATTATCCCGCCTACGGATGGAAATGTCCAAACTAACGGGAAAACGGCTTTGATTGCCGTTTCATCGGGCCTGAATAATCAGTTGACGGGCAGAGAAAACATTGAGCTGAAAATGCTTATGCTCGGATTCGATAAAAATAAAATCAAAGAACTTGAGCCTGAGATCATTGAGTTTTCAGAGCTTGGCAAGTTCATTGACCAACCGGTGAAATCCTACTCAAGCGGTATGAAGTCTAGGCTTGGTTTTTCCATTTCCGTGCATATTGATCCAGATATCCTGATTATTGATGAAGCCTTATCGGTCGGGGATAAAAACTTTGCTGAAAAGTGTTTGGAGAAAATGAACGAATTTAAGGAAAAAGGCAAAACGATGTTCTTTGTCAGCCATTCAATCGGTCAGATGAAGAAGTTTTGCCAAAAGGCTTTATGGCTTGAGTATGGAGAGTTAAAAGCATACGGTGCCATGAACGAAGTAATGCCGCAATATGAAGCATTCTTAAAAGAATATAACGCCATGTCTAAAAAAGAACAGAAAAAGTACCGTGAAGAACAAATGAAAAGACGTAGTTCAACATTGGTATGATAGTGAAAAGCAGACCCGGTCATCGGGTCTGCTTTTTTTAGTTAAGCACTTCATCATAAGTTTTCTCAAACCGCTCGGCAGCTGTAAGGTGGGAGTATTCGCTTTCCATTTTATTTCTTGCTTTCGTAGCTAACATTGTTGCATATTTAGTGTCATTAAGCAGAATAGAGATAGCTTGTGCAAGTGCTTCTATATTTTTTTCCTCAACTAACAGACCATCTTCACCATCAATGAGAATCTCCTTTAAACCTCCGATTGCACTTGCAATGACGGGTGAGCGGCAACTCATCGCTTCTAATGCAGATATGGAAGTCGCCTCTTCCACCCCGTGGGAATGAACACTTGGGATGAGTACGATATCCGATGCTTCATAGAGGCTATGCATTTTCTCGAAAGGCACTGAACCTAAGAAAAGTACGGAATCGGATAATTTGAGCCGTGCTGCCGTTTCCTCAAGCCGGGTTCGCTGTTCTCCTGTACCCGCATAGACCAATACCGTTTCAGGATGGTTTTCCAGCACCTCCGGAAGAGCAAGGAGCGGGTAGATGACACCGTTCTTTTCCGTCATTCTTCTAGGGACGAAAAGCATCTTTTTATGTAGGGGGATTTGAAAATCCTGACGGGTTTGCTTCCGCTTTTCCGTTTCCGGTTTGAAAGCTGACACGTCAATGAAGTTCTTGATCGTTTCCGCCTCTATATGTGCCAAATGATTTATATAGTCTTTTATCCTTTGATCGACCGTCACAACTTTTGCAGCAGACTGATAGGCTTTTCTTTCAAGCTCCCGAATGATTAAATCTTCTTCACTGTCCGGAAGGAGGGCGCCCCTGCTGACTGCTTCGAATGAATAATACCCATGGACGGTTTGTACCGTTGGAATCCCGGATTCAATGGAAGCAAGCGTTGCGAAAATGTCTTGGGCATTAATGACATCATAGTTCTTTTTCAAGCTTTTAATAGATGAAGCCAATAATTTTTGGCGCTGTTTGTCATTGAAAAGCTGACCGCTCCCTTGTTTTACTTTATTCAATAAAAAACCGGGAGCTTGGGCGAGTATCTTCCTCTTGAAAGGGGGCAATTGAGAGAAAGATAATATGTCCACATTATGGCCCCGTGACATTAACCCCTTTTTTAACGTAGTGATATGACTTGATAGCCCTCCTTCATGAGGGTAGTTGAAAATCGTCGTGATTAATATGTTCATAATGGCACTCCTTCTTCTAATTTATTACTTTGATCTTATCCTTTTCATTGCTTGCAGGCTGCTTACTTTAAAAAGCATGGCTAATGCGAAATATAATCCGAATACCAAAAGCGATATGATCACTAATTCCATAATGATGGGGAACGTTTCGGTAAGCGGATGGACCCAGAGCGCAAGTCCGAATATGATGGTTCCGATGATGATCAGCTTGCCGCTTTCCTGAAAAACATCCCTGAAAACGGCCTTGTCCGTTCTTTCTGTCTTTAACCACAGGAAGCCGAATAGGTAGAGAGATTGCAGGAGCATGGATATCCCTGTGGCTAAGGCAATTCCGCCGACACCAAGATAACGTGATAGGACCCAGCTGAGCAGGACATTAAGCAATACGGCGAACAGGCAGGAATACATGGCCACTTTTGTTTTCTTTAAGGCATAGAAGGCGTTCATCAAATAATCCCTTAATGCAAAGAATGGGAGGGAAGCTGAATAAAAGGTAAATGCATTATAGGTCGTTTCGGTGGCTGAAGCATCGAAAGCCCCGCGTTGGAAAGCCAGAGTGATTAAGCTGTTTCCGCTGATTAACATGACGATCATGAAAGGAATGGCTAAAAATAAAAGTGACTTCAGACCTTTTAAGGTCAAATTAAGGAAAGATTGATAGCCTATAAGTGCTCGCTCGACGATTGTAGGATACAATACGGTAATCAACGGCGTGAGGACAATGCTTAATGGCAGCCACAGCAGCCGATTCGCATAGTTCAGAGCTGATACGCTTCCGGTTTCGAGCGAGGTGGCAATGATCCGATCGACGACACTATTCAATTGGATCGCCAAAGCGGCGATGATAATCGGGTAAAAGGTGTACAGTGTTTGAACGATCTGCCTTTTATGAGGCAGGAAAGAGACGATGGGCCGGATTCCGAATCTCTTTAATGATGGGTATTGAATCAGGAACTGACTGGCCGCACCGAACACAAATCCCCAAGCCAGCCCTTCAACCCCAAAGGGAGCAGCGAACAAAACGGTGGCTGCTATAATGACCGTGTTTTGTGCAGTCGAAGTGAGTGCTGGAAGAATAAAACGCTTATTCGCATTCAGGACTCCCGTCGCCATGTATGAAAGTGTGAAAAATAGTAAACTTGGCAGCATGATTCGGGTCAGGGACTCCGTCAGAGCAAGTTCCGAATCAGAGAAACCGGGGGCTACCATTATGACGAGCGGCTTTGTGAAAATCATGCAGGCAATGGTCATTAATCCGGCTATCAACATAAAGAAGGAACCTAAAACACTGATGAATTCATCAGCTTTCAAAGGGTTATTCGCCTTCTTTTCCAAGTAAATGGGAATGACGCCTGCCTGAAGACCGCTGCCGAGGGCCGTAAATAAAATGGTTGGTATGAGGCTTGCCACGAAAAAAACATCTGCCATTGACGATGCACCGAAATAGGCGGCAATGATCGATTCCCGCCCGAATCCGAGGACTTTTCCAATGGCTGCAATAATAGTGACTAGCCCGACCGATTTAATTACATGTGAAAGAGTAGGCATATTTTCAATCCTTTAAATGATATCCTTTTGTAAACAGAAACCTAAACAACTATAAAAAAATAGTGTAAACGTTTTATCTTCTAGAATATTGTAAAAAAGTCCTGCTAGCAATGCTGCTAACATCAGGCAGATAGTAAATACCGTTAAAGTGCCATTTCTCGATTTAATGATTTTACGGTAGGTAAAAAGAATGAATGCAAGTACCGCGAGAAAACCCAGCACCCCAGTTTGAACAAGAATTTGGATATATTGATTATCGGTATACATCCTTTCACCAATTTTGTAATCCTGATAGATTGGTGAGGAAAAGGAAAGGGTGGCAGAATCTCCGAAGGTTGCTAGCCCTGTGCCAATTATGGGATGATCTTTGAAAATTTCAAGTCCCTTAATTAGGACATATAATCGGCCCCATTCTGTACTTTGGTGAAGAGTCGTATTAGAGAACATTTCAGAAAATCGATTGGAAAGGGCATGTTCGTGTTCGGAAGTGGGAGTGCTGCCAATTGCCATATTTTCCATGGGAACCGATGCGGATACCTCCACTTTACTTGAAGCGAATAGAACAGGGTAATAAATCAGAAGCAGGCCGAGACCGAATGCGCCTACAGCATATTTGAGAAATGATTTATTTCTAGTCCAAATTATAAACACGAGCGCCGCGAAGCCGAATGCAATCATCGTACCCCGTGAATAGGTGAGCAGTAACGTACCAGAAAGTAAGATGGACGCTAGAAAGACAAAGGGTTTATATTTTTTCAGCGACTGAAATAGAAAGAAACTAAGGAATAACTGAATGCTTAAGAATAAGGCAAATACATTAGGGTTGGCAGGTGCTCCATAAATCCTCATCCGGTTAGTTGGAGAAAGATTCCACATTTCCCATTCATGGGGCAGCAAGATCGTACGTGAAAAGATTTTCTCCAATATGCCATGCAGGCAAAGAAAAATTGTAAATATTAGGATTACCTTCAAAAAGCGAAAGATATCCTTTCTTTCTAGATTTAATTCACCGATAATGTATAGAAGCAAGAATGTAACAAGCAATGCCCGGAGTTCGAATAGGATGGGGAAGATACCCACTCCGTTTAGGAGTCCAGCTACTGCACCCACTAAACAAAACAACCAAAATGGCACAGTAAAATGATATTTAGAAATATGCCATTCGTATTTCTTGAAATTTTCCATAAGCAAAGAAATGAATAAGGTGAGGATGATCAGATCACCTGTATAGGTTAAGCCGCTATTCAGTTCCATCAATAAGGGACGGGCAGGGAAGTAAATGAATAGAATTAATAACAGGTTTTTTTTATTTATACCGATAAAAACGAGCATTAACACCGTTGCCATGTAACCGGTGATAGGGTGAGGCACTGCTAATGGGACGAGCAGGCACATGATTAGAATGAATAACGATTGTTTTTCTATAAATTTCAATTGATTAACCACCTTTGAATCGAAAATCACGTTCTTTGATGTGTATGAAAAAATTTCTTGAATAATACCCCACCCTTTAGATGTATAGTACATATGAAAGGCTGAAGTGAAATGACAGAAAAGTTTGTTGAGATACTATCCATACCATTCATCGATAGCAATATGGATGAATTCATGAATGAAATGATCTATCCAAGATTAATGAATCAGGAAAAAACGTTTGTCGTTACGGCAAATCCAGAAATAGTTGAGTATGCAAATGAACATCAGGATTATAAGGACATCATTATATCGGCTGATTACATCACTCCGGATGGCATTGGTATTATTATGGCCTCTAAATGGCTAAATCAACCTTTACAAGAGCGGATTACAGGATTCGACTTGATGAATGAATTATTTCGGGTGGCTGATGAAAAAGCGCTGAAGGTATATCTGCTCGGAGCGGAGGAACAGGTTATTGAAACAGCGGCCCTTAAAGCAAAAGAGCTATACCCTGGCCTCGAGTTGGTGGGATACAACCATGGTTATATCGATATTAAGGACGATAGCCTGGCCAAGTCCATAGCGGAACTTGAACCTGACATCATTTTGACTGCATTAGGGTTTCCTAGACAGGAAAAATGGGTTTCCAGGCATTATCCGTTATTTAAAAAAGGAATCTTCATGGGAGTTGGGGGAAGCTTTGATGTTCTTGCAGGAAAGGTGAACCGCGCCCCGGTTTTCTGGCAGAAGATGCGTCTTGAATGGTTGTACCGACTGATCCAGCAACCTTCACGGTGGAAACGGATGCTTGCTTTGCCAAGATTCGTATTCAAGGTTAGACGGTTAAGGAAAACGGTACAGCGTTCCTGAACATAAGGAGTGGAATGGATGAGAATCTTGCACTTAAACGCTGGCAATGAAACTGGCGGCGGTATGTTTCATATTATGTCCTTACTGAACCAATTGAATAAAGAGGAGTGCTTGCTTGGTGTATTTGAAGATGGTGAACTTTACCGGCGGGCCATGTCTTCCGGGATACAGGCCGAACTTTTCAAGCAACATTCCAAATTTGACCTTTCAATTTTGAAACCTTTACGGGACTTTATCCGTCTTAATAATATAGATATCATCCATACCCATGGACCGCGGGCGAATATATATGGTGCCTTTTTAAAGCGCTTCATTAAACGCCCTTGGCTCCTTACTGTTCACAGTTCACCTCATCATGACTTTTTAGGCCAGGGTGTAAAAGGAAAATTGTTTACGGGACTTCATGTAAGGTCATTTAAATATGCAGATCATATACTGGCAGTTTCCGATCGCTTTAAGCAAGGCTTGATTGACCAAGGAATCGATTCGTCCAAAATAACAAAGATCCTAAATGGAATCGACTTTGAAAAGGAATTGCCTTTCCCCTTTCAAAGAGATGATTTTGGGTTTGGGGCAGATGATTTCATCATCATCATGCCTGCAAGGCTTGAACCGGTGAAAGGTCATGAATTTGCCTTAGCGGCATTAAGTGAAGTGGTATCGAAATTCCCCCATGTAAAGCTGTTGCTTGTAGGGGACGGGAGCAGGAGAACTGCTCTGGAAGAGATGGTCTCGGAAAAGGGATTATCCGATCACGTGTCCTTTTTGGGGTATCGTGAAGATTTAGAAAGAATCTACCCGATGGGGGACGTCACATTATTGACTTCCTTAAGCGAAAGCTTTCCACTGGTTTTACTTGAAGGAGCAAGGTCCGGTCTTCCCGCTATCACTAGTGATGTTGGCGGTGTAAAGGAATTGATTCAGGATGGGGGAAAGGGCTGGATTACAGATATAGGAAATGTCGATCAACTGAACTTGGCGATCTGCAATGCTTTAGAATTAAAAAAATCCGGGGACCTGACAAAGATAGGGTCGGATTTACAAAAATTTGCAAAAAACAACTTTTCTATAGAGATTTTAGCCAAAAACGTATATAATGTTTATTTGAGGATGAAAAATTAAAATAAGCATTTATATATAGGTTTTCTTATAGATCGTTACGGGTATTAGATTTTTAGTTGAATTGAGGTGGTTCTTGATGTTAATAGGGGCCTTGTTGGTAGCCTTTTTATTATCCATTTTTTTGACTCCTTTTGTCGGAAAGTTGGCCTTTAAATTAGGAGCTACCGATAAACCGAGTGAGCGAAAAGTGCATAGTAAAATTATGCCGCGCATGGGCGGTTTAGCTATATTTTTGAGTTTTTCCATTACATTCTTAATTTTTACGAATGACTTGTGGGAGCAATTGCCTCTTCTAGTAGGTGCTCTTGTCATCATATTAATTGGAATGGCTGATGATATATATGAATTAAGAGCTGCACCCAAATTCCTTGGCCAGATTTTGGCTGCCCTCATTATCGTATTATGGGGCGGTCTTCAAGTGGAATTCATCAATTTGCCGTTCATTACCGATACACTTGAATTTGGTGTTTTAAGTATACCGATCACCATTTTGTGGATTGTCAGCATCATTAATGCAATCAACCTAATAGATGGACTGGATGGTCTTGCAGGCGGTGTCTCGACAATTGCATTAGTGACAATTGCAACAATGGCCCTTATCAAAGGGGACCTATTCGTTGCCATGGTCGCATTGATTGTGATTGGAAGCACTCTTGGCTTTTTGAAATATAACTTTCATCCGGCAAAGATTTTCATGGGAGATACAGGCGCATTATTCTTAGGTTACATCATTGCTGTCCTGTCCCTGCTAGGGTTTAAAAACGTTACGATGATTTCCTTGATCGTACCGATCATCATCTTGGGTGTTCCCATTTCGGATACATTTTTCGCGATTATCCGCAGGGTCGTCAATAAACAGCCGATTTCGGCTGCTGATAAATCCCATTTGCATCACTGTTTGATAAACTTGGGATTCACTCATAAGCAGACTGTCTTGCTCATTTACGCTTTAGCTGCTTGCTTCGGCTTAGCGGCGATAATCTTTTCATTTGCAACGATGTGGGGAGCTTTGATCCTTGTAACCGGACTCCTGCTGATCATAGAGATTTTTGTGGAGAAAATCGGTTTGGTCAATTCAAACTATCAACCATTGCTGAAGATGCTCAACTTTAAAAACAAGCCATAATGCTTTGCAAATAGATTAATAGATTTGAATAGATGAAAAGCCTCCAAACGTTACTATAAACGGTTGGAGGCTTTTTTGGCATTGATAAAATAAAAGAACCCTTCTATCGGTTATCCCTGACTTGGAAGTGGAGTAGGAATTTCAGAAGTGAGCCGGATGATTCATGAAACAAGGAAAACCCCACTACATGAAGAGTGGGGTTTTCACTTTATTCTTTTATTTGTGATTGAACGGCCTCAGTTTGATTGCCTTCTTTTGGTCCCAGGTTCAAGTGGGATCGAAGTATCTGCTTAGCGTTCGCTACTGATGTATCGTTTAGTTGATAATAATAGGTTCCGTTAATGTAAGAATCCTGACCTTCAAGTTTGATGGTTTCAAGATTAAGTCCCTTATCGGTAGTCACATATTTTATGAAACCCTTAATTTGTGAGAATTGTAGGTTCGTCGTCATATTGTCACCGACAGCTTCCATTACGTCTGTATATTTCGTTATGGACCCAGCAGAAGTTGCTTTGGCGACGATGGCTTTAAGGACTTCCTGTTGACGCTCACCACGTTGGATATCACTGTCCTTTTTACGTGTCCTTGCAAAGGCTAATGCTTCTTCACCATCAACGGTCTGTAATCCTTTTTCAAGATGGATGCCATTCTTCTTGTCATGTGAATCCAGTTCATTTATTTCATAAGGTACGTCGACTTTGATTCCATCCAATGAATCCACGACATCGATGAAAGCATTGAAGTTCATGCGGACATAATAATCGACAGGGATATCGAGTAACTCCTCAACTGTGTCCATCGTTGCTTTTGGTCCACCTGCAGCATGGGCCGCGTTGATTTTCGTGGTTACGCCTTTGGCTGGAACGTACACATAAGAATCACGGGGGATGCTTAAAAGTTTTATGGATTTCTGATCTTTATTGAATGTAGCCAAGATTAAAGCATCCGAGCGTGAGTGTCCTTTATAGTCACGTTTATCACTATCATCGATCCCTATGAAAAGAATCGAGAAATTATCTTTGAGGGGATCTACCGTTTCACTCCGCTTGGCTGAAGCTTCAACCGGGTCATAGGAATTCTTGAAAACATCCTGGGCTTTCAAATATATAGTTGCAGCATACGTAGTGGCCCCTAGACCAAGTACCAGTAGGGGAACAAGCAATAACCAGAGCCTCTTCCGCCTTTTTTTCTTTGTTTTTTTTACTTTATAGACACGCCTAGTAGTAGACATCTTTTTCTTCTCCTTTTAAATAGCGAACATCAGACATAAATCGCTATTTTTCGAATCCAATATATTTCGTCATATATTAATCTTAATTTTACAATGATTTAATAACTTCGTAAAATATATATTTCTTTTCAATTATATTACAGCAAAAAAAAGGAAAAATATGCAGGGGAAAATCAAGTGAATTCCTGTTCCAAATAAAGCATTTCGCCTTCTGTGATTTGGCCTTGACCATTTGTCAGCTCTGTCATCCAGGCGGTATATGCCTCTTTTTGTTTTTCTTCAACATATACTTGGATATCGACCTGTTCAAGGTACTTGATTTCCTTTATTTGATAAATAGAAGATCGCAGTTCATTTTCTAATTTTCCAAGCCAAGTATAGTCGACGGTTGTCGAAATGACCCGCATTAAGTTTCTAATGACTACACCAGTGGCATTTATTCCTTCTGAAGTCGCTTTACTGTAAGCGCGAATGAGACCTCCTGCACCAAGTTTGATGCCACCAAAATACCGTGTGACGACAACGGCGGTGTCTTTCAGTTCTTTTTTCTTTAGAACTTCAAGGATAGGGACGCCTGCTGTACCGCTAGGTTCTCCATCGTCAAGGGCTTTTTGGATTTGATTTTGTTCTCCTATCATATAGGCTGAACAATTATGTGTTGCATCTTTATGCTTTTTCTTGATTTCCTGGATAAAGGCCTGTGCGGCTTCTTCGGTTTCGACCCTAGCGATGTGGGAAATAAAACGGGATTTTTCAATGACGATTTCATGTTCGCCGCGTCCTGTCACCGTTAAATATTGAGTGAGCATATTATTCCACCTTCGTACTTCCTATTAGTTGATTCATTATAAGGCTTTGCGGAAAAAGTGGCAATGACGATTCTATTTCATGCCGTATGTGTAAAGAAACTTTAATATAAGAAAAAGCTGTACGTGTTATAATTAATTCTATTGCCTGCTATTATTATTAGCTGATCATATATGCTTAAAAGAATAACAATGTAGGAAAAACATGAGTTCTGTGCCATTATCTTGCCTTGTCCTTAACGTGTCCTCTCATTTCAAGGATTTTGCCATTTACTAAATGCATCTGTTTCATATGATAATCAATGGAGCGGAATATCCCATTTGATAGAAAAGGATAATTTGTATTGGGATAATAGAAATGGCTTTCTGCCTTTGATGGGTGACTATTACATGATCCCTAATAGCCGATAATATGAGATGGAAAGTTATTGCACATTTTGTGAAAATCAAATAAGGAAAATAACGTATTATTATTATTTTTTTGGTACAATATGTTCATGAAGGTTACTTTATACAAAAGTTTCCTGAAAATTAGCCATTCATGAAAAAGGAAAAAGAACTTTTTTCCATATACATAGTCTTTAAGACAAGAAATTGTTTAAGTCTTTTGATTTAAGTGGAGGGGATCTTAATGTCCATAAAAAAGGTTGATGCTAAAGCATTGGACAAGATCTTAGAAACAATGGTGAGCACTGTTAGTGAAAGTAAGGATGAAGTCTTTGATATCGGCGAACAATGCCGAAACGACTTTGAATCATTAACAAAAGAGCTCGACGATGTGAAAATTAGGGTCGCCATTGTGATAACCGACAGCGATGCACTGGACTCAAAGGCCAGGTTTGCTCGAAAAAGGCTTTCCGAAGTCAGTATGCACTTCAACCATTTTTCTGAAGAACAGGTACGCGATGCTTATGAAAGGGCACATAAGCTGCAAGTCGATTTGCAAATAAACAGGCAATTGGAGAAAGAGCTCCGTAATCGCCGGGATGAACTTGAATTAAGGTTAAGAGGTTTACAGCAGACGATCGATAAAGCGGTGCATCTCGTCTCTCAAATATCGGTTGTACAGAATTATTTGATGCAGGATCTTAAATTTGTAGGGGAAGCCCTCCAAGAAGCGAAACGCAAACAGGACTTCGGCTTGAAAATAATCGAAGCCCAGGAGCAGGAACGTAAAAAGCTCTCACGTGAAATTCATGATGGTCCGGCTCAAATGCTGGCGAACGTCATGATGCGTTCTGATCTGATAGAGCGAGTGCAACGCGAGAGAGGTCCTGATGAAGCGCTGGTTGAAATCCGCAGTTTAAAGGTCATGGTAAGGAATGCTTTATATGAAGTGCGCAGAATCATCTATGATCTTCGCCCTATGGCACTTGATGATCTAGGCCTTGTACCTACCCTCAGAAAGTACCTGCAAACGACCGAAGACTATAATACTGGCGTGCATTTG
The DNA here is from genome assembly GCF_042787975.1 of Peribacillus sp. YIM B13482. NCBI lineage: Bacteria > Bacillati > Bacillota > Bacilli > Caryophanales > Bacillaceae > Peribacillus > Peribacillus sp. YIM B13482. The sequence goes on along the minus strand of NZ_JBHZPF010000001.1, from coordinate 239,603 downwards.
AATTTCGTCAACCTCGGGCAGGTCAAAAGGCTTCCTTCCGATATGGAGGTCGCTTTATTCAGGCTGGTTCAGGAGGCTGTACAAAATTCATTGAAGCATGCGGAGCCAAAACAGGTTCAAGTTAAACTGTCCATTTCCAAAGAGATGGTGACCGTCGTCGTCAAGGATGATGGAAAAGGGTTTGACTCTTCGATCCAAAAGGAAGGTTCATTTGGCTTGGTAGGCATGAGGGAGAGAGTCGAGCTGCTCGAAGGTGAAATGACGATCGATTCACAACCAGGGGCGGGCACTTTGGTGTTTATACAGATTCCCTATCATTTATAAATTTTAGAATAGAAACTAGGAGGAAGAAGCCGTTGAAGACTAGTATCATCATTATCGATGACCATCAGCTTTTCCGCGAAGGCGTAAAGCGTATATTAGATTTTGAATCATCCTTTGATGTTGTTGCCGAGGGCGATGACGGAAGCGAAGCTATGGATCTCGTTGAAACACATAAACCGGATGTTGTTATCATGGATATCAACATGCCGAATATGAATGGGGTCGAAGCAACAAAAATGCTCGTGAACCGTTACCCTGAAACAAAAGTAATCATCCTTTCCATTCATGATGATGAAAACTACGTACAGCACGCATTGAAAACGGGAGCACAAGGTTACCTGTTGAAGGAAATGGACGCAGATGCGTTGATTGATGCTGTTCGTGTAGTCGCTGAAGGCGGCTCATACCTTCATCCGAAGGTTACCCATAATTTAGTTAAAGAATATCGCCGCTTGGCAGCCGAAGAGGGTGCTGATCGTGATTCCGTACATGCAATAGAAATCAGGAGGCCGCTGCACCTATTGACTCGACGCGAATGTGAAGTACTTCAACTTCTAGCTGACGGAAAAAGCAACCGTGCCATCGGTGAAACCCTATATATCAGTGAAAAGACAGTCAAGAACCATGTGAGTAACATTCTTCAAAAGATGAATGTGAATGACCGTACACAAGCGGTTGTCCTTGCCATTAAAAATGGCTGGGTAGAAGTGAAGTAATTAAAGTATTCGATAAGTCCGGCTCTTCAGTTTCCGCAATGCGTGCTGAAGGTCCGGGCTTTTTTTGATGGCTCGATTTGACTAATTTTACATATTTCCGGTAATGAAGAAAGCTATTTAATGCAAATAAAGGCAATTTCAGATAGAATGGTGAATGAGATACAGAGTAAATTTTTATAAGGATGGTATTATTTATGAAAACCGCAGTCGTAACAGACAGCACTGCATATATACCTAAGGAAATTCGTGAACGTTTACATATACATATGATGCCGCTTAATGTCATTTTTTCCAATGAAGCTTACCGGGAAGAAGTGGACATTGCTGCGGATGAATTTTATGAGGAAGTAAAGAGGCAGGAGAAATTGCCGACCACTTCTCAGCCCCCAATCGGGCAGTTTGTCGAAAAGTTCGAGGAGCTGCAAAGAGAATATGATGATGTTATTTCGATTCATTTGTCGAGTGGTATCAGTGGTACGTATCAAGGAGCGGTATCGGCAGGTGAAATGGTCGAGGGGGTTAGGGTACATGCCTTTGATTCGGAAGTCAGCTGCATGGTCCAGGGGTTTTACGTGATCGAGGCGGCTAAGATGGCACTTGATGGTAGTGCTGCAGGAGAGATCATGGCCAGGCTCGAAGAAATGAAACCATCGGTCAGGGCATACTTCATGGCAGATGACCTATCCCACCTACAGCGCGGTGGACGCTTAAGCAGTGCCAAAGCATTGATTGGCAGTCTGCTTCAAGTAAAGCCGGTCCTCCATTTTGTTGATAAAATCATCGTCCCATTTGAAAAAATCCGTACTAGAAAAAAAGCGATGAAACGAATTGCCGATTTACTTGGAGAAGACGCTGCGAGTGGAGAGAAGTATAAAGCTGTCATTATTCATGCAAAGCGAGAAAGTGAAGCTAAAGACTGGAAAACCGAACTCGAAGCACGATTCCCTAATGTCGAGTTCGATATCAGCTACTTCGGTCCAGTAATCGGAACGCATCTGGGCGAAGGCTCGATGGGGATGGGCTGGTATAAAATATAAGCTGGGACGTCTTTCCTTCGAAAAAGAGGAAGGCGTTTTTTTATGAGCAAAAAGGGATCTGAGAGTAAAAAGCGAATGATATGGAGGAGTATAGTTTATTAAGAAAGAAGGTTACAGTTTGGAAAATATGGTCATTCCCCCCTTTTTTTCTCCGGAACTTCAGCACCATCTCACGGGAAGGCACCTTTTGGCCTTCGAAATCCCCTTCTCGCAGGAACTCATCGCAGGGCATCTCAAGAATGGGTATGTCTCGGAAACTTACGGAGTGCAGTCCAGTAATGGCCTGTTTAACTGTGTGCGCTGCGGTAACAAGGATCAAGCTTTGTTTTATACGTTCCCATGCAAGATTTGCAATCAGGATTGTACTTACTGCCGCTCATGCATCATGATGGGAAGAGTCAGTGAATGTACAAAGTTATATAGGTGGACCGGTCCGGGTTTTCAGTTTGAGATACCTGACAATGTGCTGAGTTGGGAAGGCGCTTTATCTGCAGGTCAACAATATGCTTCTGACTGTGTCGTCGAGGCGGTAAACGGAAAAGGTGAATTCCTTGTATGGGCTGTATGTGGTGCCGGTAAGACGGAGGTCCTATTTGCAGCGATTGAGGCAGCCTTGCTTGCTGGGAAACGAATTTGTTTGGCAACACCGCGGACCGATGTCGTTCTCGAACTCTCACCAAGGTTAAAAAAAGCCTTTCCTGCCATTGAAGTCACGGCGCTCTACGCCGGCAGTACAGATCGACATGCGTTTTCGCCACTAACTGTTTCTACGACCCATCAGCTATTCCGTTTTATTGAAGCCTTCGATGTCATCATTGTTGATGAAGTCGATGCGTTTCCCTACTCAATTGATGATTCGCTGCATTATGCAGTTAATAAATCAAAAAAGTTTTCTGCCGCAACCATCTACTTGACCGCCACACCTTCGAAACGAATGCAGCGACTATATCGAAGCGGCAAATTGAAAGCCGTTATAATCCCAGCCCGCTATCATCGTCAGCCAATCCCTGTCCCTGAAATGAAATGGAGCGGCAACTGGCAAAAACAATTTCATCAAAAAAAGATTCCTCCCGCAATCAAAGGATGGGTATGTGAACGACTTGAGCAGAATATCCCCTTCCTATTGTTTTTCCCAAGCATTCAAGTGATGGAGCAGGCACTTCCGCTGTTTCAAATGCTGTCCCCTAAATTATCGATTGTCCACTCACGGCACCCTGACCGAAAAGAAAGAGTAATGGCATTAAGGAATGGAATGGTTCCTGGATTATTGACCACGACCATCCTGGAACGCGGCGTGACAATTGAACGGTTGGAAGTAGCCGTGATTGGTGCTGAACATAAAGTGTTTTCAGATAGTGCCCTCGTCCAGATTGCCGGCCGGGTAGGGAGGAGCTTTGCTAACCCTGCCGGGACGATCAGTTTTTTTCATTACGGTAAAAGTAAAGCGATGGTTGAGACGGTTCACCATATACAAATGATGAATAAAGATGCCATGAAAAGGGGGCTGCTGGATGAAGAGATGCCTAGTTTGTGATGAAGGAATGAAGGAAGCATTGACATGGAGGAGCCTATTGGTGAGGGCTGAGGCAAAGGTAATTTGCGAAAAGTGTGAGGGGAAACTTAATAGGATAACCGGGGAAACATGTACAATGTGCTCAAGGGAGCTGGGTAGGAATTACAGTACTGGTGACATCTGTCTGGATTGTTCAAGATGGGAAAGGAATAGGGAATGGTCCGGCTATTTGTCGAAGAACATATCGCTATTTCATTATAATGAAGACTTAAAAGATATTATTGCTAAATATAAATACCGAGGGGATTATGCATTAGCTGAGGTATTCGTCCCTTTTTTGAAAGACAGGTTAAAGGACATGGAGTTTGACCTGGTAACGGCCATCCCGCTTAGTGATGAACGGCTTAGGGAGCGGGGATTCAACCAGGGACAAGCTTTGGCAGTACTTCTTGGACTTCACACTGCCGAGATCTTAACAAGGATCCATACGGAAAAACAGTCAAAAAAGTCACGTCAAGAGAGAATGTCATTACCCCAGGTTTTTCAGGTCATACAAACGGATTTGCTGGAGCATAAATCAATTTTGATCATCGATGACATTTACACTACAGGCACAACGCTCAGGCATGCAGCCAAGGCATTAAAAACGGCTGGGGCCAGAGAGGTATCATCCATCACCCTGGCAAGGTGAAACAGCTAATTTTAATAAACGTCCTAAAGTATCGCTGGTATTATTCGATATATACAGTAATAAGAATAATCGTTGTGATGGTGAGGGAGGGAAACTCAATGGGAATATTCAACTGTCCAAACTGTAATTCGTTATTCGTTATGACGAAATACCGTGATCTATGCGATGCCTGTTATAAAGAAGAAGAAGCCCAATATGATAAAGTGTATGCCTATATTCGCAAGAAAATAAATAGAACGGCGTCCATGATGCAAGTGGTTAAGGAAACTGGCGTTGAAGAAACTTTAATTATTAAATTTGTGAAAACAGGAAAGCTAAGGATTTCGCAGTTTCCCAATCTAGGAATTCCTTGTGAAAAGTGCGGCATTCACATCAAGATCGGAAGGTTATGCGGCAAGTGCAGCGATTCCCTCGTTACGGATTTGCAGGCATTTGAAAGTGAGGAAAGGCGCCCAACTGAAATTCAAGGAAATGATAAAAAAAATACGTACTACATGAAGGATGATCAAAAAGGGTAGATATCATGGCGAAAGCATGCATGATTTGTTAAAATATCCGATATTGAGAACAATATTCGACAATGGTTGTCGAAGGAAAGATTACAGGAAACAATAAAAGAAATCGATTCTTTGTCGATAATAACAATAGGGTGAATAACTCAGTCCAGAGCATTCTCATGGTCTGCTGAAGAATCATATTGTTATGGGATTAAAAAAATCGACCGAAGGAGAGGATCTGGAATATGAAAATCAATAACATCGGTATGACAGGTGTTAACCCGTATAATCTTCAAGCCAATAAAACGGGGAATATCAAAGAGTCTAAGGTCAATGCCTCGGATAAAGTTGAAATTTCTTCAGCGGCAAAAGAAATGCAGCAATCATCTCCGATTCCTGCTGCTAGACAAGCAAAGGTGGACGAACTGAAAATCCAAGTTGAAAACGGAAATTATAAATTGAATGCCCAGGCAACGGCTAAAGGCCTCATCGATTTTTACCGGAAATGAACTAAAGTTTGAATGAAGTGGACGGGACCAGTTTCCGTCCTTCATTTATGAGCAGAGGAGGCAGCAAAATGTCTGCACGGAACATCATCGAATCGCTTGGAAAATTGATCAAGCTTCATAAAAGCTTCAATCAATTAGCGATAAGAAAAACGGCCATTTTGAAAGCAAGTGATACCGAGGCAATTACTGCCCTGCTGATTCAGGAACAAAAGCATATTAAAGCAATCAGTCAAACCGATATGGAGAGAGAGGGGGCAGTCAAGGAATTCCTTGCAGTAAATGGAACCGTGGGAAAGAAGGCCTCCATCCACGCCGTAACGGAACTGACAGGACCAGTTGAAACGGAAATCATTGAACGGCTAAAAGCGGAATTGATTGATGAAGTGACTAAGCTGAAAGAGCGGAACGGTTTAAATCAGCAATTAATCTATCAATCCCTTCAATTCATCAATGTCTCTTTGGATATGCTGAGGCCGCAGAATCAGAACTTGAATTATGGGGATTCGGTTAAAAAGCCGGTAAAAAGCGTCATGGCAATGTTTGATTCAAAAGCTTAAGAAACAGAAAAAAGATGGAGGTTTGACCAAATGATTTCAACCTTTATGGGTCTTGAGACGGCAAAGCGCGGATTATCCACCTCTCAAGGAGCCTTGTACACGACAGGGAATAATGTGGCCAATGCCAATACATTAGGATATTCAAGGCAGCGGGTCAACCTGGTACAGACGTCTGGCTTTCCAACTGTCGGATTGAACAGCCCGCGCGTAGCTGGCCAAATCGGGACAGGGGTGGCGGCAGAAACGGTTCAGCGGATCCGGGATAGTTTCCTGGACGCACAATTCAGGACACAAAGTAATAAAATCGGTTTTTATGGGGCCATGAGCGAATCATTGTCTAAAATGGAAGGGATCATGAATGAACCAACCGACAGCGGATTAGCTGCCACGATGGAGAAGTTCTGGAATTCGCTGCAAGGGCTGACGGCCAATACGGAAAACTCCGGGGCCCGTGAAGTCGTTGCCTCAACGGGCGTCATGGTCGCGGATACCCTTAACTACTACTACAAATCGCTAACGAGCGTTCAAACGGATATCGGTAATCAGATAAACGTCAAAGCGAACGAAATCAATACGCTCATTAGCAGCATTGATCAACTCAATCAACAAATCAGTAAAGTGGAGCCGCATGGATATATTCCAAATGACCTTTATGATAAACGTGATGTACTTGTAGACCAACTTTCGCAGCTTGTCAGCATAAAAGTGAATAACGTCATTCCGACGGATTACGGAAGATCCAGCGATGTAGCTGCAGGGCTATACAACATCGAATTGATGCAAGAAGACGGTTCGTCTTATGTGCCGCCTATCAATCTAGTAAGTGTTAACCAAACTGGGATGGTGGGAACTTCGAAAGTTGAAGTTAGCTATGATAAAACGACAGGTATGGTAGACGGAGTGAAGTTCGGTTCAAAAACAATGACGGATTACAAATTCTCGGGAGAACTATCCGGTTTGATCAACAATTTTGGTTATAAAAAGGATGATGGTACGATCGGGGGAGCGTATCCTGATATGCTAAAAAAGCTGGATAATATGACGACGGCTTTTGTGAACGAGTTTAATGCCATCCACAAACAAGGATATGCACTAGGTGATAGCGATGCTTCAACATTGGACTTCTTTGAAATAGAACCAGGTAAGAGCGCTGCCCAAAGCATCAAGGTGAATAGTGAAATCGTAAAGGATCCCTCGAAAATTGCCGCAGGCGCTAAAAGCGGAGGGGCATCCGGGGATAATGAAAATGCCAAACTCCTGGCTGACCTGAAGAAGAAAGCGTTTAGTGAGTACTCGACTAAAGACCAAAATTCAAAGGAATTGACGGGAAGTTTCGACACATATTATTCCGGAATCATCGGAAAACTGGGTGTGGATTCTCAAAGCGCCCAAAAAAACCTTTCCAATTCTGTCGTGCTTGCTACATCCGTTAACCAAAATAGAGACTCTGTCAGTTCTGTATCCTTGGATGAAGAGATGACCGATATGATCAGATTCCAGCAAGCATACAATGCTTCTGCAAGAATGATGACGATGATGGACGAAATGCTCGATAAAATCATAAACGGAATGGGCACTGTAGGCCGATAATAGGAGTGAACGAACATGCGGGTAACGCAATCGATGCTAACCAATAATATGTTAAGCAATTTAAGCAGCAGTTACGAGAAGATGGCCAAGCTTCAAGAGCAGGTTTCCTCTCAAAAGAAATTCTCCAAACCATCCGATAACCCTGTCGCTGCCATGATGGGAATGGGGTACCGGACAAACGGGCAGTATCAGAGCAACATTGCCGAGGCGACAAATTGGATCGACAGCACGGATGATGCCATTTCTGAAGCTGTTTCCGCCATGCAGCGGATACGTGAGTTGACGGTTCAGGCCAGCAATGGTACGTATGAAGGCGAACAACTGAAAAATGTTGCTGAGGAAATAAAGCAATTAAAAGAACATCTCATAACTCTTGGCGACACACAGATAGGCGGGAAATATATTTTCAACGGCCAGGATACAAATGTGAGACCGTCTTCCGTTAAAGATGGGAATGGGAATACGGTGTATGGCACAGGAGACATAAACCTTGAAGTGTTTTCCGGGATTTCCCTGAAAATCAATACGGACGGTTCGAAGATTTTTGGTGATGCGCTTGCCGCTGGGGGAAGCATTGACCAAACAATCGACGCACTTGAAAACGGTGGTGACGTGAGTGGCACGCTGGCAGGACTTGACGCAACCATAAATACTTTCTTAGGCATGCAAGCACAGGTTGGCGCAAGGCAGAATCGGATTGAGCTGATGACGGACCGCCTCAAACAGCAGGAGGTCTTTGCTACTGAAATCCTTTCGAAAAATGAGGATGTCGATATCGAAAAAGCAATCATGGATTTGACGACCCAGGAAAGTATCCATAGTGCTGCATTAAGTATCGGTGCAAAAATCATGCAACCGAGTTTATTAGATTTTCTTCGCTAAGCTATTCTTAAAAGGATAGCTTTTTTCTCTTAAGGAGTGTTGATGATGCAGATTCCACAAATTAGATTGCAATCCACCTCAATGAAGATTGGATTGAATATAGAACAGCCTGTACAGCAAATCGAACAGAAGGCAGCGGACCAATCTATCGAACAGCCGCAGGCAATCCTGGAAATCCGAACGGCCCCAGGCAAGCTGACGATCGACCAGTCACAAGCCAGGGAAGATATGGATTTAAAAAGCCTTTCCAAGCGAGTGGAGGAATTTGCCCGGCAGGGATATCAAGATTGGCTGGTATGACAAGACGTGCTCAGCAGGGGACGGAGCTAAGGCATATTGAAAAAGGCGGTAATGCACTCGCAGAACAGGCCAGGCAAAACAGCAAAGGGCCGGAGAAGCAATTCAATCTTGGGTGGATTCCCTCTCATTTCAGCGTAAAGCTTGACTATCAGCCGGCCCAGGTGGAGATTGAAGCAACCGCTCAAAAACCGATCATTGATGCTCGAATCAATAGACCGAACCATACATACACACCAGGGAGTGCAGATGTGGAAATTCTACAAAAAAATGCGCTGGATATAGATTTCATCAATTTATTTCCGGATGAGATAGGTGAGTGAAACAATAATGATTCTACAAACAAAATTTCATGGCGAAATCGAATTAGTGGAAGAAGAGATTTATCGATTTGATAGCGGGATACCAGGATTTCTAGAAGAAAAACAGTTTTGTTTGCTAACTCTGGATGACACGCCCTTTTTCGTCCTGCAATCTGTAAAAACAAAAGAGGTTGCCTTCATTGTGACAAATCCTTTTGAAGTGTTTCGTGATTACGAAGTGGAGCTTCCGGATGAGGTATTATCTTCTTTACAAATAGAAACGGAACTGGAAGTCATTACTTTCGTCATATTGACGATTCAAGACCCTTTCAATGAAACGACGGCGAATCTTCAGGCTCCCATCATCATAAATGCCTCTAAAAAAACGGGAAAGCAATTTATCATGAACGGCAGTGAATACCGTACAAAGCACAGATTGATTGAACCTCCAGCAGAACAGGGGGAGGAATGATGCTCGTATTGCCCAGAAAGCTAAACGAAGCGATCATGATTGGCGATGATATCGAAATTACGATTTTGGCTGTTGAGGGAGAACAAATTAAACTGGGTATCAATGCTCCTAAAAACGTCGATATCCATAGGAAGGAAATCTACCTGTCCATCCAGCAGGAAAATAGCGAAGCTTCTGAAATAAAAACCAATCTTCTGGAAAATATAAATGAGTATTTCAAGAAAAAATCTTGAAAACCCGCTAAATATGTTTCCAAGCAGACCGATATTAAATATACAACGATGAGCAGTGAAATAGACTTATTCATTGCTTTCGTAAACAACCACATGGACGTGGGAACTTAAAACTCAAGGAGGAAACATAAAATGATTATCAATCACAATATCTCAGCTTTAAACACGCACCGTCAATTATCAAGTGCAACGAATGCACAATCTAAATCAATGGAGAAACTTGCATCAGGTATGCGTATCAACCGTGCAGGCGATGATGCTGCCGGTCTTGCAATCTCTGAAAAAATGCGTGGACAAATCCGCGGTTTGGACCAAGCTTCCCGTAACTCACAAGATGCTATCTCTTTGATTCAAACTGCAGAAGGTGCATTAAACGAAACGACTGATATTCTGCAACGTATGCGTGAGCTTGCTACACAAGCAGCAACAGACACCAATACTGGTACAGACCGTAATGAAATCCAAAAAGAAATCAATTCCCTAACATCTGAAATTAACCGTATCGCTAACACAACTGAGTTCAATAATCAAAAACTATTAAACGGCGACAAAGATGGAGCAGCAGTGGCAGGGAAACCAGCAGTTGCAGGAGAATATTCATTTGATTTTGGATCAATTTCCACCACTGTAGACGATACAATTGAAATTGGTGGTCAAACATTCACAGTTGTAGCTGCCGGGGATGAGGATCCAGCTACAGGTAAATTCAGTGATGCAGATACATTAAAAGCTGCCATCGAAGGTAATGCCGCACTTAAAGATAACTATTCTGTAGCTGTTGATGCTGGAACAGGAAAAATTACTTTAACTCAAAAAGCTGACAAAGAATCTTCTGTTGCCTTGACTGGTAACGGCGTTGGAACTGTAACAGAAGTTACTAAGGGTGCAGAAAAGGTCGACGCAGTTCCTGCTGACCCGGATAAGAGCCTTAAATTCCAAATTGGGGCTAATGAAAAACAAAGTTTGACTCTTGATATTGGAAATATGAGTGCAGAAGCTTTAGGTATATCTACTAAAGGAGCAGATAATGCAGGATTAGCAGTAACAGACGGAACTAATAACGAAACAACTGAACAAGCATTAAATGTAGGAACCCATGCTAGTGCTGCTGCAGCAATTACAAAAATTAATGACGCAATTAATTCAGTATCAGCAGAGCGTTCTAAACTAGGTGCAAACCAAAACCGTTTAGAGCACACTATCAACAATTTAGGTACTTCTTCTGAAAACCTGACTGCTGCTGAATCACGTATACGTGATACAGATATGGCAAAAACAATGATGGAGCAAACTAAAAACTCTATCTTGGCGCAAGCATCACAAGCAATGTTGGCTCAAGCTAACCAGCAACCGCAAGGCGTTCTTCAGTTACTTCGTTAATTGAATAGTTAGCTTAACAATAAAGGGTCTGACACTTTGTGTCAGGCTCTTTTATTTGTACTGATTGAAGGGTGTAAGGAACACTGTGATGTAGAAAAAAAGAGATTACTGCCACTTAAAAAGGAAGGGACCATTCGTTCATGTCACCAAGGAACCTTATGGCTAAAATCCTAATAGAGTATGATGGCACTGCAAAATACACAGCTGAAGATGTCAGTAATGTGTATGGTGAAATGACTGTGAACACAGCTATCAATTACAAGCTGGATGGGATATATCAATTTTTAGTATGTTCGCTGATTATTTGAATAAAAAGGGAAGTCCTAAACAAGATTGTAGGTAAAGGGCTTTCTATCTAAATATTAGAACAAAGTTGATTGGAACGGAAGGTACGAGACTCCTGCGGGAGATACGTGTCCAAGGGAGACCCCGCAGGAGTCTCCCGGACCGCCCGCGGAAAGCGAGTGCCTGGAGTGGAAATCAACTAGACCCCAAATATTTTTCTGGAGTTTTTTTAGTAGAATCTCTTTTATAGCAAAGGATCATTAATGAGTATTTGCAGGTGCAACCAAAATCTATGAGTGACTAAAAATAAAACCTTAATTACCGATATAAAAAGTAAACAGATCAAATTGGGGGCTATTTAGATGCTGGAGAGTTTGTCCACGAATATTCTTTCCTCACAGCTTAGAACAGCAATCTCAGACGGAATTAGTTCATATTATCAACGTGAAATGAATACGCTTGCCTATTCAGAACAATGTGTGGAATCTAATAATGAGCCTGCTAAAGAAAAGGTGAATGAAGTAGTGGAAAGTTTGAACACCTTCCTGGATCCAACACAAACGGCCATCCATTTTGAGTATCATGAGGAGCTGAATGAGTATTATGTCAAGGTTGTGGATGACGTTACGGATGAGACGATCAGGGAGATCCCTCCTAAGAAGTTACTGGATTTCTATGCGGCAATGACAGAGTTTGTCGGGATTATGGTGGATGAAAAAATATAGGCGGGTGATTGATTGTGGTAAGAATCAGTGGTTTTGCGAGTGGAATGGACATTGATGAATTAGTTAAGAGTATGATGCAGGCGGAACGGGTGCCTTTGGATAAATTAACACAGAAAAAGCAGTATTCCGAGTGGCAGCGGGATGATTACCGCTCGATAAATACATCTTTATCAGAATTGGATAGACTCATTGGTGATGGGGTTGGGAAGCAGTCTTCCTTTATTAAAAAGAAAATATCGGTATCAAATCCAGATGCAGTATCGGTGAGAAATGTGAGCTCGACCAGTGATTTTACTGGAAATATCAAGGTGAATGGGCTTGCCAAAGCAGCAACCATGACCAGTACAGATAAATCAGCAGTTACTGATTCCAAAAAGAAACTATCGGAATTGGGTATCACGACTCCTCAAGATATTACGATACTGGCTATCAATAAAGATGGCGGTTTTGATACGGAAGTAAAAGATGGAGTAACAATGGACAAACCGTATACGCTTACTCTTAATGAAAACGATACGCTAGAGAGTGTTATTAATAAAATTAATGCTAACTCGGGAGTGACTCTATTTTTTGACGAAACCTCCCAGAAGTTTTCCATCACTGCTAAAAATACCGGTGATGTAAATGATCGCCCTGAAATTGAATTAGGGGGTAGCGGAGATTTTTTTGCTGTGTTAAAAATGAGCAGTAATAATGAAGGGGCTGTCGGCGCAAAAGGGGAAAATGCATCGATTACTTATAATGGACTGGACATTTCCCGGCCTTCGAATACGTTTCAAATCAATGGAGTGGAAATAACGGTTAAGCAGAAAACGACGGATACCATCACATTCTCATCAACGGCTGATGTGGATTCCATCTTGGATACAATCACTCAGTTTGTGAATAAATACAATGAAATCATTAAAAAGGTTCAGGATAAAACAGGTGAAGCGAAATATCGCTCCTTTACCCCGCTTACTACTGAGCAAAAGAAGGCAATGACAGAAGATGAAGTGAAGATGTGGGATGAGAAAGCGAAGAGCGGAACGTTAAAAAGTGACTCAACACTAAAAAGTCTCCTAACTACGATGAGAACGTCCCTATACACCTCGGTGGATGGAATCACAGGAAAAAACAATCTCAGCAGTTTGGGTATCACTACGACCAAGAATTATTTGGAGGGCGGTAAATTAACGATTGATGAGGACAAGCTCCGGGCAGCCATTAGTGAAGATCCCAATGCGATTTATGATATGTTCATGACCAATGGAACGGAGAAAAGCGATAAAGGCCTCGCGCGTCGGTTACGGGGTGATATAGAATCATCCATGAAAGTGATTACTGAAAAGGCCGGAAAGGCCGGATATGTTAATAACAATTTTACAATTGGAAAATTGGTTGATGGGTTGGATAAGAGGATATCAACATTTGAAGCAAAGTTAACGAAATTGGAATCGCGCTATTACAATCAGTTCACGGCCATGGAAAAAGCGATTCAAAAGGCAAACAGCCAAAGTTCATCGTTAGCCTCTTATTTTAGTTAAGGCAAGTCGGAAAGAAAGATAAATATGGCGATAAATAATCCATATCAATCATATCAACAAAGTTCAGTCAATACAGCATCCCCGGGAGAGCTTACATTAATGCTCTATAATGGCTGCATAAAGTTCATCATGCTTGGGAAAAAAGCAATTGAAGAAGGAAATATCGAAGCGAAAAATACCAACATCATAAAGGCGCAAAACATTGTCCATGAATTGATGGTGACGCTGAATATGGATGTCGAAGTGTCCAAGGAAATGATGAGTCTGTATGATTTCATGAACCGACGTCTGATAGAGGCGAATATGAAAAATGATGTTGCAGCCTTGGAAGAGGTCGAGGGACTCGTTACTGACTTCCGTAATACCTGGAAGGAATTTATTCAGATGAACCGGAAAAAACAGTTTACACAAAGCGGTCAAGTGTAATGATCATTCAAACCTTTCATGATTTGACTGTTGAATTACTTGCCGTTTTGGAAGATCGGACGATTGCAGAACGTGAAGATAAAATAGAAAGGTTCACACAGCTGATTGACCAGCGGGATGAACTTCTTTCTCAAATCAAACCGCCTTTTACTGGTGAAGAGCAACAACTTGGCCGTGCAACAATGTTACTTAACGAACAGGTCGATCGCATGCTTTATCTCCAAAAGCTGGAGATAAAGCGGGACATCCAGGAAATAAATAAGAAGAAAAAATCATCTAATAAATACACGAACCCCTATGAAAGTCTATCAATCGATGGCATGTTCTACGATAAAAGAAATTGATTACCCAGCCGTTTGGATTCCAAACGGTTTTTATGTTAAATATTTTTAAATTTTCTGTAAATAATGCGGGCTTAATTTTTTCTTTATTGCTAGGCATTTGTTATAATGAAGCTAGGGCAGACATCAACCCTTTCCAAAACCTTCCGACAATTGCTTCATAATTTCGACATATTTCATGATGTGTTTCTAAAGGGAACCGGAGGGGTATTGTAGAATCTAACTGTATAGTCTTAATTTAAGGAGGACTCACTTTATGAATTACAACGTACGCGGTGAAAACATTGAGGTAACTCCAGCAATTCGAGAATACGTCGAAAAGAAAATTGGCAAGTTAGAACGATATTTTAACAATACACCAGATGCAAATGTGTTAGTGAATTTAAAAGTGAACAATAATACATCTAAGGTCGAAGTGACGATTCCCATGCAGAATTTGGTTCTTCGCGCTGAAGAGGAAAATGCGGATATGTATGCTGCCATTGACTTGATCAATGATAAGCTTGAACGCCAAATTCGTAAACATAAAACGAAGGTCAATCGTAAGTTCCGGAACAATCTATCGACGACACCCGATACATTCGCTTTCAATACGGATGTTGACGAAGTGGTGGATGAATTCGAAGACGATAATGATATTGAAGTGGTCCGCAATAAGCGCTTTGATTTGAAGCCGATGGACAGTGAAGAAGCCATTTTACAAATGAATATGCTTGGTCACAGTTTCTTCGTTTACACGAATGCGGATACTAATACAACAAACGTAGTGTACCGCCGAAAAGATGGACGCTATGGATTAATTGAACCTAGTTAACTATAATTCTAAAATCAAAAGCACAACCCAGCCTCTGGGTTGTGCTTTTTTTATACATTTTGGTAGTTTCCCATTACATTAATAGCCGATGAGTCCATATGTTTGCTGTTGATTATTTCATTACTATTTTACTAAAGTTAGATGGATATAATCAAAAGGTATAAAAAATGACTGTAATTAACGAACAATTCTTGTTCTTTAACGAGATAGACGTTTATTTTTACCTATTCAAACACCTACAACTTTTGTACTATACTCAAGTTGTTAATTCTTTAAAGAGAACGAGTAGTTTCTTATAAAAAACATTTGCTCAAGGTGCAGAGGGGGCGTTTTTTATATCGAAACAATTGCCATAAATACCATAGGGCTTCCTTTAGCAGTGCCGAATATGGAAAGTGGCTTTGCCCGATCTGCGGTGAGGACTTAACTGTGCAAAAAATTGGTTGCACCTAAAGAGAGAATTAATACGCCCCATCGAATGGTTAATGAAGGCAGTATCCCCCATTTTAAAAAAAGCGAATATGAATAGGACTTTGATAATGATTGAATTAATATTAAATATTCCTAATATTGTAATATTTTGTCGGATAAAAGGTTTGCTTTTAGATAGATTACCGACATAAAATAGCAATATATGGAGTGTGTATCCGTTATAATATGATTAAAAGTAATGATTTGGTAATAGTAACACGACAAAGGCAAACTTATTGAAATTAGGGCGCAAAGGCACAGGTCTAAGGTTTAGCGACTACGATGGCTGGTCTGCCTGAAATACAAAGAGTATTTTAGGAGGTAGAAGAGGTGGCTAATTTGGAAATAGATCAAGAATGGGTAAAGTTGATTTCAGAAGCAAGGAGCTTGGGTTTCAAAAAAGAGGAAATTAGTGCTTTTTTTGAACGGGAAAGCCTTGAGGTTACATTAGAGGAGAACGATGGAAGTTGAGTACTGAAAAGGAGCGAGAACATCCCTATAAACAGTGGTTCAATTCATTAGCTGTTTATAGGGTTGTTCTTCCATGAGATTCTAGCAAGTCTAGTTCATTCAAGCTGTATTCTTCCGGATTATGTAGGTAGATTATTAAACTACTATTCTTCTTTATCTTTTCTCCATTTATTAAACTCGATGAATTCCCTGAATTGTTGTTTTGATACACCCGAATTCATAGCCTCCTCAACGATTTTCATCCAGTCAGTGTCCAAGTTTTCCTTATTTGGTGCATCGTAAAGAAGGGCATCAACAGGAATGTTAAGCACGGCGGAGATTTTTTCAAGAAATTGAATAGAAGGATTCGTTTGTAAGTTTCGCTCGAGCGAACTTAAGTAAGACTTTGCCACCCCCGCTTTATCGGCGAGTTCAGTCATGGACATTTTCTTTTCTTCTCGCAGTTTTTTTACACGTTTACCAATCATCAATACCACCTCGAAACATGTTCTATTTATCTTCTGCTTATAAGTTTGAGTAGCCCACATTAAATCATTCAAAGCATGGAGCCTGTAAGGTTGGATTACCTTGACATGCTATCGCTAGAGAAGGACACAGATTAGTGATGGAAGGTTATGGATAGTTCTCAGTTGCATTTGGAATAGTGGGGAGTTTGCAATATATTTTTTATACTTCCTTTTATTTTAACAGTTTTACTCTTCATTTATCCATTGTTTTTCGCAATAATTGAATTCAGGTCTATACCAGGTAAGTGACATGAAGTTGTACCTCTAGGGTAGAAGTGGTAAAATTAAGCGTGGATTGTAATAATAGAAGGTGTGTTTCTTCTTACTTATATGAATTTTGTTATTGAACGATCATTACCATAATAGAGGAGCGTTTTGAATGCTTAATATATTAAATAAAGTTTTTGATCCGAATAAGCGGGAAATAAAGCGTTTGGAAAAAATCGCTGATCAGGTCGAAGCGCTGGCTGATAAGACGGCTGCGTTATCGGATGAACAGCTGCGTGCCAAAACGGGAGAGTTTAAAGAGCGTTATCAAAACGGGGAAACAGTGGATGATCTGCTAGTTGAGGCTTTTGCGGTTGCGCGTGAAGGGGCAAAGCGTGCTCTGGGCTTATATCCTTACCGTGTTCAAATCATGGGTGGGGCATCGCTTCATGATGGAAATATCTCCGAGATGAAAACAGGGGAAGGTAAAACATTAACCTCCACCATGCCGGTTTATTTAAACGCGCTTACTGGTAAAGGTGTACATGTCGTTACTGTCAACGAATATCTGGCACACCGTGATGCTACTGAGATGGGTATATTGTATGATTTCCTTGGCTTGACCGTCGGATTGAATTTGAACAGTCATTCTAAAGAAGAAAAACAAGAGGCGTACAATGCTGACATTACGTATAGCACGAATAATGAGCTAGGTTTTGATTACCTACGTGACAATATGGTGCTATATAAAGAACAAATGGTACAGCGGCCATTGCACTTTGCTGTCATTGATGAAGTCGATTCGATTTTGATCGATGAGGCGAGAACGCCTTTGATCATTTCCGGTTCCGCACAAAAATCGGCCCAGCTTTATATTCAAGCCAATGCGTTTGTGAGAACTTTACAAAAAGATACGGATTACACGTATGATGAAAAGACAAAAGGTGTTCAGCTGACCGAAGATGGGATGAACCGAGCTGAAAAAGCGTTTAACATCGATAATTTGTTCGATATTAGTCACGTTACTTTGAATCATCATATTAATCAGGCGTTGAAGGCGCATGTTTCCATGCATTTGGATGTGGATTATGTGGTCCAGGAAGGTGAGATTGTCATCGTTGACCAATTCACTGGCCGTTTGATGAAGGGCCGCCGTTACAGTGAAGGTCTCCACCAGGCGATTGAAGCGAAAGAAGGCCTTGAGATTCAAAATGAAAGCATGACTCTTGCGACGATTACGTTCCAGAACTATTTCAGGATGTACGAAAAACTTTCCGGTATGACTGGTACAGCCAAAACGGAAGAAGAGGAATTCCGCAATATCTATAATATGAATGTCATCGCGATCCCGACAAACAGGAATATCGTTAGGGATGACCGGGCAGATCTTATATACGCGTCAACTGATGGAAAATTCAAGGCTGTTGTGGAAGACATCGCCGAACGTTATACAAAGGGTCAGCCTGTGCTTGTCGGTACGGTTGCCATCGAAACATCTGAAGTCATTTCTGCCTATTTATCTAAAAAAGGGATCCCTCACGATGTTTTGAATGCAAAGAACCATGAACGTGAAGCGGAAATCATTGCGAATGCAGGTAATCAAGGCTCAGTCACGATCGCTACCAACATGGCAGGACGTGGTACGGATATCAAGCTTGGTGAAGGTGTCAAGGAGCTTGGTGGACTTGCTGTCATCGGTACGGAGCGCCATGAGAGCAGGCGTATAGATAACCAGTTGCGTGGTCGTTCCGGCCGTCAAGGAGACCCAGGGGTCACTCAATTCTATTTATCAATGGAAGATGAATTGATGCGCCGCTTCGGTTCGGATAACATGAAAAGCATGATGGCACGTCTTGGTATGGATGATTCCCAGCCAATTCAAAGTAAAATGGTGACCAGGGCCGTTGAATCCGCACAGAAACGGGTCGAAGGCAATAACTTCGATTCACGTAAGCAGTTACTGCAATATGATGATGTTCTCCGTCAACAACGGGAAATTATTTATAAGCAGCGTTTCGATGTAATGGAAAGTGAGAACCTACGTGAAATCGTCGAAAAGATGATTACTGCATCCATCCAGCGCAATGTTGCCGCATTTGCACCAATGGGCGATGAGGAAGGCTGGAATTTACAAGGTCTAGTTGATTACCTGAATGGTAACCTATTCAATGAAGGCTCAATCACTGTAAATGATTTAGATGGAAAAGATGAATTGGAATTGGTTGAATTCATTTTAGCAAAAGTGAAAGAAGGCTATGACCAAAAAGAAGAAGAGCTATCCGAAGAACAAATGCGTGAATTCGAAAAAGTAATCGTTCTTCGTGCAGTCGATAGTAAGTGGATGGACCATATTGATGCAATGGAGCAATTGCGCCAAGGGATCCACCTTCGTGCTTATGGCCAGATCGATCCGTTACGTGAATATCAATCTGAAGGTTTCGCAATGTTTGAAGCCATGATTGCTTCTATGGAAGATGAAGTCGCTAAATATATCATGAAGGCTGAAATCCGCAACAATTTAGAGCGGAAGGAAGTCATAAAAGGACAAGCGGTCAACCCGAAGGAAGAAGACGGGGGAAAAGTGAAAAAGGCCCCTGCCCGTAAAAAGGAAGACGTTGGCCGGAATGCGTTATGTCCATGCGGCAGCGGTAAAAAATATAAGAATTGCCATGGTAATTTAGGCTAAAGTTAGGTGTATAATGATTATGAGACGGTAAAGTTTAACGCTTGCCGCCTCTTTTCATGTTTAGTTTGCATAAAGCAATATATTTGCATATAGTTTGAAGAGGTTAATTTGTAATGAAGCGAATCCCTCTACAGGGATTTTTTTTTAACATACTTAATGAGGTGAAGAGAAATGGAATTGGCAGAAATTAGAAATGAACTCGAACGGACAGCGCAACGATTAACGGACTTTAGGGGGTCTCTTTGACTTAGATGAAAAAGAGGCACGAATCGCACAGCTTGAAAATGAGATGACACATCCTGATTTTTGGAATGATCAGCAAAAAGCACAGACTGTCATCAATGAAACGAATGCTTTGAAAGAACAAGTGAATCAATTGTCCGACCTTAATGAATCATATGAAAATCTGGATTTGACATATGAACTAGTGAAAGAAGAGAATGATGAAGAACTTTTGGCTGAGCTGGAAGAAGAAATCACGATTCTTTCACAAAAGATGAATGACTTTGAACTTCAACTTTTACTAAGTGAAGAATATGATTCGAAAAATGCCATTCTTGAACTTCATCCAGGTGCAGGCGGAACGGAGTCCCAGGATTGGGGTTCAATGCTACTTCGTATGTATACAAGATGGGGTGAAAAAAGAGGCTTTAAAGTGGAAACCCTTGATTACCTTCCAGGTGATGAAGCTGGAATCAAGAGTGTCACTTTACTTTTCAAAGGCCATAACGCCTATGGCTATTTGAAAGCGGAAAAGGGCGTGCACCGTCTAGTCCGTATTTCTCCTTTCGATTCATCGGGACGGCGCCATACTTCATTCGTTTCGTGTGAAGTCATGCCGGAATTCGATGAGACGATCAATATAGAAATACGCACGGAAGATTTGAAAGTCGACACGTACCGGGCAAGTGGTGCAGGTGGTCAGCATATCAATACAACTGACTCGGCAGTCCGGATCACCCATTTACCTACCAATACTGTGGTAACGTGTCAAAACGAGAGATCGCAAATCAAAAACAAGGCCCAAGCCATGAATATGCTGAAAGCCAAATTGTATCAACGTGAAATCGAACAGCAACAAGCGGATTTGGATGAAATCCGCGGTGAGCAAAAGGAAATTGGCTGGGGAAGCCAAATTCGTTCTTATGTTTTCCACCCGTATTCCATGGTTAAGGATCACCGTACTAGTGCGGAGACCGGAAACTTGGGAGCTGTCATGGATGGGGATATTGATATGTTCATTGATGCGTACTTACGTTCAAAATTATAAGATATGCAAGTCGGACCATTTCGCGGTCCGGCTTTTTTATGGTTTCTTATGCATGAAAGATCCTTGAATGACCTATTAAACACGTCCTCTGGCTGACATTAACAGGATATGAAAAGGGATGTTCTGCTTCGTTCGGCCAATACTATATATAGAGGAAAAGAAACCGGGCGAAGCATCCTCTAATACAAAAGTTAATGGAGTATTGATGGGTGATTGTTGGTTCGGCCATAATTGCCATGACCGGGGTGTATAGGGATATGGCGGCTATATGGATAATACTCGTCCTATATATTGATGTGCGTAATAGACCAGTCGGAATTCACCAAATTGAAACAAATGGTGAAACAAGTTGACCCTAAAGCGTTTGTAATTGTAATCGACGCATCGGAGGTACTTGGGGAGGGTTTTAAACTGGAATAAAATTGGTATAATGTTCTTGTACTGGTATAAATCAGAGGGGGTAAATTCAATGAAAATGAAATGGTTAGCCTTAGTTCTGGGTACTTCTTTGGCCTTGGCAGCATGCGGTGGAAATGATGATGCTGCAGATAAAGAGCCTGCTAAAAATAGCGAAACGACAACGGCAGGTGCTGGTGATGCCGCGAAAATTTACGAAAACAAATGTTCAAGCTGTCATGCAGTGAATCTCGAAGGCGGTGTGGGACCGAATTTAACGAAGGTCGGCTCGAGGCTATCAAAAGCGGACATCGAAAAGGTCATTGCGAATGGCCAAGGTGCAATGCCAAAAGCTATAATCCAAGGCAAGGAAGCGAGTATGGTCGCGGAATGGCTTGCCGAACATAAGTAATGATCAATGAAACGTTCTGCTTAGCAGGACGTTTCATTTAATCTCCTTTAAAATCCTCGAATAACCACATTTAATCCCTTATCAAGCAATCAAATCCTAGGAATATTACATAGATGTTGATATATGTCTAACTGAAATGAAACTGTAATATTTTTTATGCTTAATTTGACAAAATTTGATGTTATAATGTTTCTGTGCTCAAGTAAGAGAGATTCCTGTCAGATTTCAGTGAAAATTGTCGAAAAAGCTGTAGATACATAGTGATAATACAAGCAAATTAGGTGGTTTTAGAATGATAGAAATGATAGATGTGAAAAAGACATATCCAAATGGCGTAATTGCCATTAATGGTATCAATGTGAAAATAAAGCCAGGCGAGTTCGTTTATGTAGTAGGTCCCAGTGGTGCCGGAAAATCGACCTTCATCAAAATGATGTATAGGGAAGAAAAGCCGACAAGCGGTAATATCTTGGTCAATGGCATTAGCCTGCCAAGTATCCGCAATTCGAAAGTTCCTCTATTCCGCCGTAATATCGGTATGGTATTCCAAGATTTTAAACTCCTTCAAACATTCACTGCTTATGAAAATGTAGCATTTGCCATGGAAGTTATCGAAAAGGAACCAGAAGAAATCAAAAAGAGAGTCATGGAAGTTCTTGATCTGGTTGGCATTAAACATAAAGCAAGGATGCTGCCTTCCGAGTTATCTGGTGGGGAACAGCAAAGGGTTGCGATAGCCCGTTCGATCGTCAATGATCCTAAGGTAGTCATAGCCGACGAGCCTACAGGGAATCTTGATCCTGAAACATCGTGGGAAATCATGAACATATTTGAAGAAATTAATAAACGCGGAACTACACTTGTCATGGCCACTCATAATAGGGACATCGTCAACAATATCAAACGACGTGTCATTGCCATTGAAAGTGGAAAAATAGTTCGCGATGAACATCGAGGTGATTACGGATATGAAATTTAGAACATTGCTCCGTCACTTCCGTGAAAGTTTTAAAAATATTGGCCGTAATGGATGGATGACGTTTGCTTCAGTCAGTGCAGTAACGGTCACACTAACATTGGTTGGCGTCTTTTTAGTGCTCATGATGAATTTAAATCATATCGCGGGAAATGTGGAGAAAGATGTCGAAGTTCGTGCACATATTGATAATGCGGCGAATGATGACGATATAAAAGAAATTGGTAGGGAGATTACGAAGATGAAGGGCATTGAATCAGTCATCTTCTCTCCAAAAGATGAAGAGCTTACGAATTTAATAGATGATTTAGGCGATAATGGTGATGCTTTTAAACCATTTGAACAGGACAACCCATTAAGGGACGTTTATATCATCAAAACGAAATCTCCGCAAGATGTCATCAAGGTGGCAAAGAAAATCGAAGGTCTTGATTATATCCAAAGTGTTAAATATGGACAAGGCTACGTCGAGAAACTATTCAAATTCGTGAATATCGCGAGAAACATAGGGATCGTTCTTATTGTAGGATTACTATTTACTGCAATGTTCCTGATTTCGAATACGATTAAAATTACCATTGTAGCTAGAAGAAAAGAAATTGAGATCATGAGATTAGTGGGAGCAACGAATACATTCATCCGTTGGCCATTCTTCTTGGAAGGACTATGGTTGGGAATCCTCGGTTCCATCATTCCAATCGGTCTGATTGCTGCACTCTACTACAATATTTATAAATATGCTGCACCGCAGATTACGTTCAAATTCATAGATTTTCTACCTGCAAACCCATTTATTTATCAAGTTTCGGCCATCCTCATTGTAATTGGCGCCGTTATCGGGATATGGGGCAGCTTGATGTCCGTTAGGAAGTTCTTGAAAGTATAAAAAAGCATCTTTACACTCGAATATTAAAGAAGCCAGATACAGATAGAGAGACGTTACAAGGCACTGGATGTAACGGGATTGAAAGGGGAAATGAAACGTGAAAAAAAATATCATTGCCATGAATGCCTCCATCATGATTGGGTTGGGAAGCATTTTAGCGGCACCTTCGGTTTATGCTGAGTCGATTTCGGATCTGCAAAAACAGAAAGAATCCATTCAGGAAAAACGTACGGGCGTTGAATCGAATATTTCCGACACGGAGAAGAAAATCGATAACCTGCAGGATAAGCAAATGACAGCAGAAGAACAAATCGAGGCCATTGAAGCGAAAATTGCGGAGTCCTCAAAAAAAATCGATGCTAAAAATGCTGAAATTACAGAAACGAAAAAAGAAATAGAGGCATTGAAAGAAGAGATTAAAGTATTAAAAGAGCGGATCGCAAAACGTAATGAAGTATTGAAGGAAAGGGCACTTTCTTTCCAGGAGACTGGTGGGGACGTGAACTATCTTGAAGTATTATTCGGATCATCCAGTTTTGGGGATTTAGTTGACCGTGTCGGAGCTGTAGCGACAATTGCTGAAGCCGACAGGGATATTTTAAAACAGCATGAGCTGGATAAAAAGGATCTGGAAGAAAAGCAAAATGCCGTTGAAACGAAGCTTGCCAGTTTACAAGTGGCAAAAGCTGAACTATTGGAAATTCAAATGCAACAAAAGCAGCAGAAGCAAGAAAAGGATGCATTGGTTAAGAAATTAAGGCAACAAACTAAAGAACATGAAGATGTGAAGATGGGCTTAGAGGAAGAAAAAGAGAATCTTGCTGCTCAAGAAAAAGCTATCAAGTCAGCCATCAACTTAGAGCATCAACGTCTTGCCGAATTGGAAGCAGCTCGTAAAAAAGCGGCAGCCGAAGCGCAAAAACGTGCAGAGCAAGAAGCGGCACAAGCGGCAGCACAAGCAGCATCTCGAGCATCCGAATCTAAAAAACAATCTACTTCTTCAGAATCCAGTGCAAAAAGCAACAGTTCATCACCATCATCTTCACCTTCACTCTCTTCGTCTAATGTAAGTCAAGTGCCAGCTGTATCATCGGGTACTTTCACTAGACCAAGTGCAGGATATGTATCATCAAGAATGGGTGAACGTTGGAATAAACAGCATGCCGGCATCGATATTGCTGCTAGCGGAACTGTTCCAGTTGTAGCGGCAGCCGACGGAGTCGTAAGCCGTTCTTACTTATCAAGTACATACGGTAACGTCATCTTTGTTACCCATTCAATCGGCGGTCAGCAATGGACTACTGTGTATGCACATTTAAGATCTAGACAAGTAAGTGAAGGTTCTGTTGTTGCCAAAGGCCAACAAATTGGCATCATGGGTAGCACAGGACATTCAACCGGTCAGCATTTACACTTTGAGCTACATAAAGGGCCATGGAATTATAGCAAGTCAAATGCTGTTAATCCATTAAACTATATAAATATTTAATACCCAATATATCATCGGAAAAACAGATTAGGATAAATTCCTAATCTGTTTTTTTGTGGTGTATCATTTTCTTCAAGCATATTCATTCCAATCCCCACATATAGTGAAATACATATCAGGGTCAGAAATGGGGATAAATATGGTCAAAAAATGGGTACTTCCTCTAGCAATCATCATGTCACTAGCCATTGGAGCAGTGGGGGGCATATATTGGACAAGCTTCCCGGATAAGAATGAAGCAAAGGAAGAAAGTCAAACAATACCGAAGGATAAGGAATGGGCAAAAGTGGAACAAGCTTACGGTTTGATCGTAAGCCAGTATGTAGAACAGGTGGACGGTTCTAATCTGGTGGAAGGTGCCATCCAAGGCATGCTGTCAGCGTTGAAAGATCCTTATTCCGTATATATGGACAAGGAGACCGCTAAGCAATTTAATGAAACCTTGGACTCCTCTTTTGAAGGGATAGGGACTGAAATTGGAATGGAAGATGGTAAGGTCATAATTGTATCTCCTTACAAAGACTCGCCTGCCGAAAAAGCTGGATTAAAGCCGAAGGATCAAATCCTTAAGGTGAATGGTGTAAGTGTAGAAAGTTTAGATCTATATGAAACACGCCTGAAAATCCGTGGCGAAAAAGGGTCACCCGTAAAAATGGAAATAAAGCGGGCAGGGGTTGCCAATCCACTTGAATTCAATATGGTGCGTGCTGAAATTCCATTGGATACCGTATTTTCATCAATTAAGGAAGTCGCCGGAGAACAAATAGGTTACATCGAGTTGACTACATTTTCGGAGAATACTGCCACTGATTTCAAAAAACAGATGAAGGAGCTGGAAAAGAAGGGAATCGAAGGCTTGGTCATAGATGTACGAGGCAATCCAGGTGGCCTTCTTTCTAGTGTGGAAACGATTCTTGGCGAGTTCATCACAAAAGAAAAGCCCTATTTGCAAATTGCAGAAAGAACGGGAGAAACCCAATCGTTTTTTACAAGCCTTAAGAAAGCGAAAGATTATCCCATTGCCGTTTTGACGGATAAAGGCAGCGCATCAGCCTCGGAAATCCTGGCTGGCGCCATGCAGGAGGCGGGAGGCTATCCATTGGTCGGCGAGAAGACCTTCGGGAAAGGCACAGTACAGCAAGCTGTACCGATGGGTGATGGCAGTAAGATTAAACTTACATTATATAAGTGGCTGACGCCTTCAGGCAACTGGATCCATAAAAAGGGGATCGAACCGACAATCAAAGTAAAACAGCCAGATTACTTTAATGCCCATCAGCTGGCCGTTGAGAAGGTCCTGCAGCGGGATATGAATGATGAACAAATCCAGTATGCACAAAGCATTCTGAAAGGAATTGGATTTGAACCGGGTCGTGAGGATGGTTATTTTGATTGGGGTACGGAAGTCGCTGTAAAAGCATTCCAAAAACAATTTGGACTGAAAGTGACTGGCAAGCTGGACGCTAAAACCGCGGCACATCTTGAATCCGCCATCCTGGAAAAGATCCAGGATGAAGATAATGATATTCAATTACGCACGGCTTTGAATTATTTAGTGAAATAATGCGAAGGCACCGCAGCTTAAGGAGCGGTGCTTTTTTTGCGCTTGATCAAGCTTCCGTCTGGAAACATGAAGGCAGTGTAGGGGAAACAAAAGATAAAGCTACTTTTTCTGCATCTTAATAGGCAGGGAGGTTACATTTTTGATAGAATAGGAGGTATATGACCAGAACGAAATTCAACAAAATTTTGATTACTTTTGAGGATGGTGGATAGAAATTGACAACGGATTGGCTGATAGCATGCTTAATGGGATTAGGAAAACTCTTCCTTCATCCTTTGCTTTATGTTTCGATTGCATATTGTTTATTCATCGGCTATCTTCGCGTTAAACGGGAACGCCATGATTTTAATACGAAGATCTACAGTATTTCCATGGAGCTGCGTTCCATGTTACCTCAAGGGTTGATATGGGGATTAATCCTTTCTGTCCTCACGTTGGCTTTGGGACTCACTATTCCCTTGGCGGCGCTGTTCATCATGGCAGGGGTTACGATCTTGTCTATGTTATCCATGAAAAGGAGGCTCGTTTCCCCCGTTTATACAGTGGGACTCACTTTCTTTATCCTTTTCTTTTTATATGATAGAGATATCAAGCTGCCGGTATTTCAGGATGCATTTAATCAGCTGGATCGGTCCGTATATCCGACACTTGTTATTTTGATAGGGTTATTGCTGATTGCTGAAGGGTTTTTGATTGTAGGCAATGGAAGTAAAAAGGTATCCCCACAGTTGGAGGTATCCAAGAGGGGGCAGCCGATAGGTGTGTATGTTTCACAGCGAATCTGGCTAATTCCAATGTTCGTTATGATTCCAGGAGGACAGCTTCCAGCGCCTTTTGAATGGTATCCGGTTTTTTCAATCGGGGACATGAATCTGTCGCCAATCGTGCTTCCCATTTTAATCGGCTTCAAGCAAAAAGTTCATGGGACGCTCCCGGAACAGGCCATTAGGGCGCAAGGCAAAAAGATAGGAGCATTGGGATTTGTGATTACGCTATTAGCGGCAGTTGGTTACTGGTACCCGCCATTGGCAATCATTACGGCCATTTTAGCAATCCTGGGTCGAGAATTCCTGAATTATTCCCAAAAGGCAATGGATGAAAAGCTCCCTTTTTATTTTTCAAAAAGTAAGCTTGGTGTCCAGATCTTAGGCATAATCCCTCAATCTCCGGCAGATAAGATGGGGTTGCTTAAAGGGGAGGTCATTTCGAAAATAAATGGTGTCGTCGTCAGGGAAGAAGAAGAGTTATACAGGGCGCTCCAAATAAACCGGGCGCATTGCAAGCTTGAGGTCATCGATAATAATGAACAGATTCGTTTTGTGCAAAGAGCCTTATTTGACGGGGAGCATTACGAATTGGGCATCTTGTTCGTTGACGATCAATTAAAGGAAAGTGGACAAGCGGGGTAAGTCATTAAAGCGGAGCGCATGAATGTAAAAAAGTAAAACGGCCTTTCTCGAATCTTATATCGAGAAAGGCCGTTTTAAGTAGGATTGCGATCTTGTATTCTTACTTTTTAAGCATGATTTTTTCTATATCATCCAGCATTTTATTAGCTGCAATTACTCCGCCGGCCGTATTCCATGTTGCGTCACTAACCTCATAAGCATTTCCTTTTTTGACTGCATCAAGGTTTTTCCAAAGTGGATCATTAGTCCACTCTTTTGCAGAGCTTAGTGCTTGTTTGTCGCCTTCAGGAGCGTAGGTGAAGTAAAAGAGAATATCTCCATCCATTTTAGGGATGGCTTCTTTCCCAACCTCGATGGCAAGGTTGCCTAATTTATTATTTGGAGTGAACAGTTCCTTCTGTTGTTCTGGACGTTTAAATCCTAATTGATCGAAAATCACTCCAGAGAATGAATCTGTATAATAAATACGAGTTGTTCCAGCCATGAAACGAACAATGGAAACTTTTTGATTTACCTTATCACCCAATTTAGCTTTAAGGTCTTCTGTGCGTTTATCGAATTTAGCAATTACGTCGTTTCCTTTTTCTTCAAGGTTCAAGGCTTTCGCATATAGTTTAAAGTTTTCTTTCCAATCTCCTCTTAGCGTTTCAGAAAAAACGGTAGGGGCGATTGCATTTAACTTATCATAAACAGCTTCTTGGCGTATCTTGCTTCCGATAATCAAGTCAGGCTTCAGTGATGCGATTTTCTCTAAGTTAACTTCATGTTCAACACCAACAACTTCGACCCCATCCATATCATCTTTAATATGGTCGTACCAAGGGTCACCAAGCCATGATTTAACGGCACCAACAGGTTTGATTCCTAAAGCAAGTAATGCTTCAGTGCCTTCATTTGTTAGAACGACCACTCTTTTAGGCGTTTTTTTCAATTCGGTAGTGCCCATGGCATGCTCTATTGTGTAGCTTGTGTCTTTTTTCTTGTCTTCAGCTTTATTTCCTTCGGCTTGATCCTTCGAATTCCCGCAAGCTGCTAAAAGGAAGACTGCAAATATTGTAAAAATCGTTAAAAATGACTTTAATCTAAACATCTATGTATCCCTCCCAATTTTAAAGCAAATGATAATCATTCGCACTTACCAGCATCATCATAAAATGAATATACTTTTCTGTCAATATATAATTGAAAATGATTCTCAAAATCATTGACATAATCCTGTTAACGCCAGTACAATTGAATAAAATAAGGATTTACAAACGTGATTGGAAAGGTAACTGGTTATGTTATTAAAAAATTCATGGCAGAAATGGATGGGGCTATTCATTACCATTCTTTTGCTGCTGTTTTTACTATGCTCAAGCATTGTATACGGATATACAAATACAACATGGCAAATGGCCATTGATGCTTTTACCCATTTCAATGGGACGAATGAACACATTGTCATTCAATCAGTCAGACTTCCACGGGCCCTGATCGCATCGGCAATTGGTGCAAGTTTAGCCATCTCGGGGGTTTTGATGCAAACGCTGACTAAAAATCCCCTCGCATCTCCAGATATATTCGGGGTCAACGCAGGCGCGGGATTGGCGGTTGTCACTGGGGTCACC
The DNA here is from genome assembly GCF_042787975.1 of Peribacillus sp. YIM B13482. Taxonomy (NCBI): domain Bacteria; kingdom Bacillati; phylum Bacillota; class Bacilli; order Caryophanales; family Bacillaceae; genus Peribacillus; species Peribacillus sp. YIM B13482. The sequence continues at coordinate 210,133 of NZ_JBHZPF010000001.1, read as the reverse complement.
GTTTTTGGGATAAGCAATCTTCAAGTATTCACTTGGTTGTCTTTTATAGGGGCAGCCATAGCCGCGATAAGCATATATATGATTGGAAGCATGGGACGGGGCGGCTTGACACCGATGAAGCTGACATTGGCCGGTGCAGCCATGACTGCCATGGTATCTTCACTGACACAAGGTCTTCTCGTTTCCAACGAGGCCCTTTTAGAGCAAGTCCTATTCTGGCTTGCTGGATCAGTTTCCGGAAGAAGTTTAGACAATTTAATAGCCGTCCTGCCTTATCTTACTGTTGGCTGGGGCATTGCCTTGGTCGTCTCCGGTAAAATGAATGTGTTATCCATGGGTGAAGATGTTGCAAAAGGTCTTGGACTGAATATAGTTTTCCTTAAAATTGTTCTGGGACTGGCAATCATTCTGCTCGCTGGAGGATCAGTGGCGGTTGCAGGCCCGATTGGTTTTATAGGAATTGTCGTTCCGCATCTTACCCGTTCAATAGTAGGCATTGATCATCGCTGGTTGATTCCGTTCTCTGGACTTTTCGGAGCGGTGCTTTTGATCACAGCAGATATCATATCCAGGTATATCCTGATGCCTCGAGAAGTTCCGGTTGGAGTCATGACAGCCATAATCGGAACCCCATTCTTTATTTATATAGCTAGAAAGGGGTTCAGCGGTCGATGAAATCGTTTAAGAGCTTTCGTTTTTTTAATGAAAAAATATCATTCTTAATGGATAAAAAAGCCATGATCGTGATCTTTATATTATTTTTAGTCACTTCATTAGTATTTGTGATCAGTACTGGAGTGGGTGAAATGAATATACATCCTTTGAGTGTCCTCCAGGTCTTTATCGGAGGGGGGACTGAGGGCGATCGGCTTATCATCCAATCTTTCCGGCTGCCTAGAATAATCGTTGCTCTCTTGGTAGGGATGGGTCTTGCAGTAGCTGGAGGAATCCTGCAAGGGATGATTCGAAATCCACTTGCCTCCCCTGATATCTTGGGGATAACAGGAGGAGCGACTGTAGCGGTCGTTGGCTTCATGGCCATTTTTAGCGACAAGAATCATTCCTTAACGGTGAGCATCAATTGGCTGCCGTTAGCTGCATTCATTGGGGCGACAGTCGTAGCTTTACTTGTTTATTCATTAGCCTGGAAAAATGGAGTTCCCCCGATAAGGCTTGTGTTGATCGGGATTGGGGTGATGGCTTTAATGAAGGCACTCACAACAATGATGATGATTCTTGGCCCAGTCTTTCTAGCGAGCCAGGCAAACCTTTGGATCACGGGATCAGTGTCAAACTCCAGCTGGAGTAATATTGCTGTGCTTGCTCCGTGGACGATTCTATTCCTTTTACTTGCCTTTCTGTATGCTAGAAATATTAATTTACAGGAGCTAGGCGATGACCTTGCAACGGGGCTTGGGGGGCATGTCCAAAAACAGCGATTTACATTATTGATGATCAGTACAGCATTGATTGGTGGTTCTACAGCTTTTGCTGGAGGAATAGGCTTTGTGGGATTAATGGCACCCCACATGGCTAGAAGGCTGGTTGGTTCGAGTTTTGGAGTGTTATTGCCGACTTCAGCTTTGCTAGGTGGCATCCTGGTTATGGTGGCGGATTTGGTTGGACGGACCTTATTCTCACCTTTGGAAATACCGGCTGGTGTCTTTACAGCGAGCATCGGGGCTCCATACTTCATTTATTTACTGTATAAAACGAGGAATTCGTAAATCCGGTAAATGTAGAAAGAAGCAGTCATCCTAGGGATGGCTGCTTCTTTATTTCATTAAGCTTCTTTAGCTGCTTCGATTTCGATGGTTAGAGTGATTTGATCCCCGATTAGTACGCCGCCTGTTTCTAATGCTGCGTTATAGGTTAAACCATAATCACTGCGTTTAATTTTCCCTTTTCCGCTAAAGCCTGCTTTTTCATTACCCCATGGATCTTTTCCTTGGCCTTCGAAGGTGATGGCGAAAGTTTCTTCTTGTGTGATTCCGTTAAGGGTTACATTACCTGTTACATCGTATTCATCATCATCCGTGTTTACTATTTTTGTTGATTTGAATGATAATGTAGGATTTTTTTCTACATCAAAAAAGTCAGCAGAACGCAAGTGATTATCCCGATCTGCATTGCGTGTGTCAATACTGGCCACATCAACGGTAAACTCGATATCCGCAGTTGTTAGATCCGATGGATTTGCTGAAATGATTGCGTCGAATTTGCTAAAACTTCCTTTTACTTTAGCGATCATCATATGTTTTACAGAAAATTCAATAGAACTGTGAGTCGGGTCGACTGTCCATTTTGTATTGGTCATGGTTATTCCTCCTGAATATTAATCTTGAACTTATATATCTTTAATTTGAGATACTTGAACTTAATGTAATTATAAGAGGTGAAAGTAATAGTGTCAACTGAAAGTTTTCCTTTATTTAGAAAACGTGTAAAAACCCTGTGCATTTAAGGGGCACAGGGTTTTTTAAGAAGAGGTGTGATTACCTTTCTTTATAAATTGTCATGTTGTTTCACTTGTTGATTAGTCACTTTACTCGGCCAAAAGGCACGTCGGTCAAGTAGGGAGGTTATCGCAGGAACCAGGAAAGGGCGTACGATGAATGTGTCCATTAACACACCCAGGGCGGTAATGAGCCCGAATTGAACCAATACTTGAATGGGAAGTGTGGCAAGAACGGAAAAAGTGGCTGCCAAGATTATTCCGGCGGAAGTGATCACACCGCTAGTTTCTGTAACGCCTTCTCTTATGGACTGCTTGATTGGCCTCGTTTTTTTCTTGCGCCAAATGCTTGAAACCATGAAAATGTTATAATCTTCTCCAAGTGCGACCAGGAATACGAATGAATAAAGTGGAATTGTCCCCTCTATGGCATCCACACCCATGAAATAGTGCAAGATTATCCAGCCTAAGCCCATAGCCGCAAAGAATGAGAGTATGACTGTTCCCATTAAATACACCATGGCTGTCATAGATCGCAAGTAGGCTAAAAGGAGCAAGGAAATCAGGACGATGATAATCGGGATGATCATGAATTCATCGGCTTTTACGGTATCCCTTTTATCAAATTGTGTCGCAGTTTGCCCGCCAACCCAAACTTTTTCATCAACTGAAGAGACATTGGCCGCCTTCAATTCTTTCTCCGCCATGTTGCGGATTTCTGGAATTGAATCAATGGCCTCAATATCATATGGGTTTATGTTGAATGTGACTCCATAGGATTGCAGATTTTTATTTGATTTACTTGTAACTGGATCAGCAACACTTTCAACGATGCTCATCCCTTTTAATGCATCCGACAAATCGATATCCTTACCATCCGTATCGACAACCACTGTGGCTGGTGCCAGTTCGCCTGGTGAGTAAGAGTTGGATATGACAGTATAGCCTTCCCGGGAGTTCATATCTTTAGGGAAAGAAGAGAGAATATCATATGAATATTTTATTTGCGAAGAATATCCAGCTAAAACACTGAAGATGAGCAGGCATGTAAGAATGACGGTCCATGGTTTGGTTGTGACGATATTACCAATCCAATTACCGATTCGGCCTGATCCTTTAAATTTTTTGACGGCTTTTCCCTTTTTCTTAGCACGTGCTTCTTCCATTTCTGGTGTGCGAGGAACGATTGGGAAGAAGGAAGCCCTACCGAATACAGAAAGCAATGCCGGTACAAGTGTTAAAGCCGCTACCATCATGATTAAAATGGACAAGCTGAATGGTACAGCAAAACGGTGATAGGCTCCGTATTTGGCTACAAGCAATGTTAGTAGGGAAATGACGATCGTAAGGCCGCTCATCGCAATGGCGCCTGATGAATCTTTGAATGCCGCGATCATGGCATCCCGTTTACTTTCATGAGTCCTTAATTCACTTCTGTAGTGAGAGATTAAAAATAGACAATAATCCGTTCCTGCACCGAATAATAATACGGTCATGATTGAAATGGCCTGTGAATCGACTGTAATCCAACCATGGTCTGCCATGAATCCAAGGATCGGACTTGTGACAAGATACGCGAAGCCTACTCCGATTAGCGGGATGATGGCTAAAAGCGGGGAACGGTAAATGAGCAATAAGACAACAAGTACAAGTATTACAGTCGCTAAAAGCAATTGGAAATCAGCACCTGAAAATAATCCCGTTGCATCGACGGATATCCCTACAGGGCCCGTCACTCGAAGGGATAATTCATCTGAATCCGTCGGGACCTTGAATGGGTCCAATCCAATGCGTTCCGATACTATTTCATTAATGGTTCCAAGATTTTTTTCCAGAATGGCAGTCCCGGTCTTTTCCTTAAAGAAAAGCGGCTGTACGAAAGTCGTTCCATCCTCTGAAACTGATTCTTGCAGAGCAGGCAATGGGATGTCATGAAGCGGTGGTAAAAAAGATTGCTGTGTAAGTGGGTTATCTGTAAGTTCTTTGGAGATGTACTGGATTTCGGCCAAGTCGGCTGCTGTCAGTCCGCCTTCCCGATGCCATGTCAGCAGGGCCGGTAATCCTGAAGAATTCGGAAACTCTTCGTTAATAAGTTCATCAGCCACGACAGAAGCAGAGTCTGCAGGCAAGTCAGCGGCATTATTCGCTGTTCGATCATTTACTGCAGGCAATGTGAAGGTTAATAGAATTGCTGTAATTATCCATACAGCAATGACAATCCAACGACTGGTTTTTCCAGTCATCATCCTGCCAAGTCTTCCTAATATTGATTCGTCCAATGAAGGCACCCCGCTTTTTGTTTTTTATCCTTACTTCATTATATTTGTGTTTTGCTAGCTTATACAAAAATGGGTATGCTCCCTAAGCTTCAATCCATCATGAATCCCGTTTGCAGCGTTTCTTGATAGTTACTGGGTGCTAACAGTTTTTCTTCCGTAGGATTGGGAATGAATCCTGATCCAACTAAAATGGCAGTTGTTTATTAGCTCTAATATCCTGCAAATTACGCGTTTTTGTACCTCGATTCCTTATATGTTTTTTCGATTTTATGAAGCGGCGTTATTAATGGAGTGAAAATATACTTATTCACATATAGGAGAAAAGCAATTATTTATCTGATTTCTATTAAATTTGAAGATTGAAGAGTGAAATAAAGGGAATAGGGGAAAGTATAGTATGTTGGCTTTTATTAACAAAGGAGGGAATTTTTTTGTCTGATAAATCCAAAAAAACCAATGATGAAGCGCAAGAAACATTAACGAACAGGCAAGGGCACCCCGTAACGAATAACCAGAGTCTTAGAACTGTAGGGAACAGAGGTCCAAGTACACTTGAGAACTACGATTTCCTGGAAAAGATCAGCCACTTCGATAGGGAGCGGATTCCTGAACGTGTCGTGCATGCCCGTGGTGCAGGTGCACATGGTTATTTTGTTCCGACTGGTAAAGCAGGGGAAGAGCCGATTTCAAAATATACGAGAGCGAAGGTTTTTCAGGAAAAAGGTAAAAAAACACCGGTATTCGTGAGATTTTCATCTGTTATTCATGGAGGGACGTCACCGGAAACGCTACGTGATCCCAGGGGGTTTGCCGTAAAATTTTATACGGAAGATGGGAACTGGGATCTTGTAGGGAATAATCTGAAGATATTCTTTATCCGAGATGCCATGAAATTCCCTGATCTGATCCATGCATTCAAACCGGATCCGGTTACGAATATCCAGGACGGAAGAAGGATTTTCGATTTTTGCTCCAGCTCCCCAGAAACATTTCATATGATTACGTTTGTTTTTTCCCCTTGGGGCATTCCTGCCAATTACCGCATGATGCAAGGGTCAGGGGTCAATACTTATAAATGGGTGAATGAGGAAGGCAAAGCCGTACTTGTCAAGTATCACTGGGAACCGAAACAAGGGATCAAGAACCTGACACAGAAAGAGGCTAATGAAATACAAGCTACGAATTTCAATCATGCCACACAGGATTTATATGAAGCGATCGAACGTGGGGACTACCCGGAATGGGATCTAAACGTACAGATCATGAGTGATGACGATCATCCTGAATTGGATTTTGACCCGCTGGACGATACAAAGATCTGGCCGAAAGATGAATTCCCATGGCTGCATGTCGGTACGATGGTATTGGATAAGAATCCGGAAGACTATTTCACTGAAGTGGAACAGGCTGCATTCGGCACGGGTGTCCTAGTGGATGGATTGGACTTCTCGGATGACAAGATGTTACAGGGACGTACTTTTTCTTATTCCGATACACAGCGTCACCGTGTTGGCGCGAATTACCTGCAATTGCCGATTAATGCTCCAAAGAAACGGACAGCTACGAATCAGACTGGCGGACAGATGCAATATGAAGTTGGCAGGGGGAACCAAAGCCCCCACATCAACTACGAACCATCAACAGTTGGCGGTTTGAAAGAAGCTGAACAGACGGGCAAGGAGTATACACCTATGGTAGAAGGGAAACTTGTCCGTGAGACAATCGATCGCCAAAGCAATACGAAGCAGGCCGGTGAAACATTCCGTGAATTCGAAGATTGGGAAAAAGATGATTTAATCTCCAATTTAGTGTCGGCATTGGCTCCTGCCGACAAGCGCATTCAGGTAAAAATGATTGCCCTCGCTGAAGAGGCTGATGAAGAGTATGGCCGCAGATTGAAAGAGGGATTAGCCTCGGCTTCTGAACATACGCAATCTTCAAAACCTCTGGGTGGAACGGATAACCCGGAGGCCGCAGTTAGAAAAGGACATGAAGCCGATCCATATTGATTGGTCTGAAAAGAAGCAAACATCCCTTTAAAAGGGGTTTGCCTCTTTTTTTTATGGGCATAATTGATGGATGGGTGGGTGGAACGATCTTCTAAGGATGCTTTTGAAAAACTAGTGGGAAATTAATTGGCAAAAAACTTCATAATCATTTAAACTGAAACTACTCTATTTTTCTCTTATAAAGGAGATGAAAAAATGATTAAAATTCTTTCTGCCCTTTTCTTTCCTTGTCTACTTGTCATGCTATTTTCAAGAGTCACCTATAACAATGTCGTGGGCCTTGTTTTAACTGTTGCCTTGATTACAGCTTCTGCATATAAAGGTTATACGCATACAAACTTATTGATCATCGTTGATGCCTTATCCCTTACAGTGGGATTTTGGTTATCAAAAAGAATGATGAAACGAACATCCAAGAGCGCCTGACATCAAAGGTGCTTTTTTTTTCTAAAAACTTTCCATTTCCCTCAACAAACCATGAGTCCATAAAACCAAAAAGTAGAATGGATGTTCGCTTATTGCTGGTTTGTTTTGAGGCTATTGTGGTAGAATGAGTATATATACTTTCTTAAACCGGAATAAATAGAAGGGATATGCTCATGTCCCGTTTTCATATAAAAATATTTCAATAGGAGGCTATGCTTGGTGAAGGATAAGTTTGAGTTAGTCTCAAAATACTCTCCTCAAGGAGATCAACCTGCAGCAATTGAAATGCTTGTCAAAGGCATTAAAGAGGGAAAGGAAATGCAGACATTATTGGGGGCAACGGGGACAGGGAAAACGTTTACCGTTTCGAATGTTATTCAACAAATCAATAAACCGACACTTGTCATTGCCCACAATAAAACGTTGGCAGGGCAGCTTTACAGTGAGTTCAAAGAGTTTTTCCCTAATAATGCCGTTGAATACTTCGTCAGCTATTATGATTACTACCAGCCAGAAGCTTATGTTCCCTCCACTGATACATTCATCGAAAAAGATGCAAGCATCAATGATGAAATCGATAAACTGCGTCACTCGGCAACCTCGTCATTGTTCGAAAGGAAAGATGTCATCATCATTGCCAGTGTTTCGTGCATATATGGGCTGGGTTCTCCGGAAGAGTACAGGGAGATGGTTGTTTCTCTCCGTACAGGCATGGAAATAGACCGAAATGCCTTGCTCCACAGGCTCGTGGATATTCAATATGAGCGGAATGATATCGCTTTTCAACGGGGAACTTTCCGCGTTCGCGGTGACGTGGTTGAAATTTTCCCGGCATCACGCGATGAACATTGTGTACGGGTCGAGTTTTTCGGAGATGAGATAGACCGTATCCGTGAAGTCGATGCCCTGACTGGTGAAATCACAGGTGAACGCGAACATATCGCTATTTTCCCAGCTTCCCATTTCGTGACCCGAGAAGAGAAAATGAGGATAGCCATTCAGAATATCGACATGGAACTGGAAGAGAGATTAAAGGAATTAAGGGAAGATGAAAAACTTCTTGAAGCACAGCGCTTGGAGCAGCGGACCCGTTATGATTTGGAAATGATGCGGGAAATGGGCTTTTGTTCAGGGATAGAGAACTATTCCCGCCATCTAACGCTTCGCCCATCAGGTGCGACACCTTACACTTTAATGGATTACTTTCCAGAGGACTTCCTATTGGTCGTGGATGAATCACACGTTACCCTTTCGCAAATCCGGGGCATGTTCAATGGAGATCAGGCACGAAAGCAAGTGCTTGTCGATCATGGCTTCCGTCTGCCGTCTGCAAAAGATAACCGCCCTCTAAGATTTGAAGAATTCGAAAAAAAGGTCCATCAATCCATATTCGTTTCGGCAACTCCGGGACCATATGAACTCGAACATACGCCAGAAATGGTTCAGCAGATCATCCGTCCAACCGGATTGCTGGATCCAACGATTGAAGTGCGGCCAATTGAAGGACAGATAGATGACTTGATCGGTGAAATACAGGAGCGGGTCAAAAAGAACGAACGTGTCCTCATTACGACCTTAACGAAAAAGATGTCTGAAGATTTAACTGATTATTTAAAGGAAATTGGCATCAAGGTCCAATACCTCCATTCGGAAGTGAAGACCTTAGACAGGATAGAAATCATCCGGGAACTGCGAATGGGCAAATATGATGTACTTGTCGGAATCAATCTATTAAGGGAAGGCCTGGATATTCCGGAAGTGTCATTAGTGACCATTCTGGATGCCGATAAAGAAGGGTTCCTTCGCTCGGAACGTTCGCTTATTCAAACGATGGGCCGTGCAGCCCGTAATGCAAACGGCCACGTTATCATGTATGCAGACCGCATCACGAATTCGATGGAACTTGCCATCAATGAAACGAGGCGGCGCCGTGAAATACAGGAAAATTATAATAAAGAGCATGGAATAATGCCTCAAACCATTCAAAAGGATATCCGAGACTCCATCAGGGCCACACATGTAGCCGAAGAAGGAGAAGCGTATAAAGAAGATCTTGCACCAAGCCTCGCGAAGCTCCCTAAAAAAGAGCGTGTTAAAGTGATGGCAAGCATGGAAAAAGAAATGAAGGAAGCTGCTAAGGCACTGGACTTCGAGCGAGCTGCCGAGCTACGTGATTTATTACTAGAGTTAAAAGCGGAAGGGTGACGAAACATGGCAATGGATAAAATTGTGATAAAAGGCGCCAGGGCCAACAATTTAAAGAATATTGATATCACGATACCGAGAGACAAACTTGTTGTGCTAACCGGATTATCCGGATCTGGAAAGTCTTCCTTGGCCTTTGACACGATTTATGCAGAAGGGCAAAGGCGTTATGTGGAATCATTGTCCGCTTATGCGCGTCAATTTTTGGGCCAAGTGGATAAACCGGATGTCGATGCGATTGAAGGTTTGTCACCAGCCATTTCCATAGACCAGAAAACGACCAGTCGAAATCCTCGTTCAACCGTGGGGACTGTTACGGAAATCTATGATTATTTAAGGCTGTTATATGCACGGGTGGGCAGGCCGACCTGTCCGATCCATAATATTGAAATCACCTCACAAACGATTGAGCAAATGGTGGACCGCATCCTTGATTACCCTGAGCGAACCAAGCTCCAGGTATTGGCACCGCTTGTCTCAGGCAGAAAAGGGACACATGCAAAGGTTTTGGAGGAAGTTAAGAAACAAGGATATGTCCGAGTTCGTGTGAACGGGGAAATGCATGATCTTAGTGATGAGATCACTCTCGAAAAAAATAAAAAACATTCGATTGAAGTCATAATAGACCGGATCGTCATTAAAGAGGGTGTCATGGCGCGGCTGGCAGATTCACTGGAAAGTGCTTTGAAGCTTGGCGAAGGCAAGGTCATCATTGACGTTATGGGTGAAGAAGAGCTGCTGTTCAGTGAACATCATGCTTGTCCATACTGCGGATTTTCGATTGAAGAGTTAGAGCCGAGGATGTTCTCCTTCAATAGCCCTTTTGGAGCCTGCCCGGATTGTGATGGTTTGGGGGCGAGGCTTGAGGTGGACCGTGATCTGGTCATCCCGAATAAGGAATTAAGCCTCCGTCAGCATGCTATTGCGCCATGGGAGCCGACGAGTTCTCAATATTATCCTCAGCTTCTTGAAGCGGTAGCCAACCATTATGCGATAGATATGGATATGCCCGTTAAAGATTTACCGGAAGATAAATTGGAGAAGGTCTTGCTTGGTTCAGGTAAAGATAAGATTTATTTCCGTTATAAAAATGATTTTGGAAGAGTGCAAGAAGGATATATTCCTTTTGAAGGAGTTTTAAGAAACATTGAAAGGCGCTTCAAGGAGACGAGTTCAGACTTTATTCGTGAGCAAATGCAGAAATATATGTCAGAACACCACTGTCCAACCTGTAAGGGTCACCGATTGAAAAAAGAGAGTCTTTCTGTGCTCATACAAGGGGCCCATATAAGTGAAACAACAGCTTTATCAGTGGAAGATGCGTTAGTATTTTTCGATAAGCTTGATCTGACTGAAAAGGAAGCTGCAATTGCGAGATTGATTTTACGTGAAATTCATGAGCGGCTCGGTTTTCTAGCCAATGTAGGTTTGGAATATCTGACGTTGAGCAGGGCGGCAGGAACATTATCAGGCGGCGAAGCGCAACGTATACGATTGGCGACGCAAATCGGTTCCCGATTGACAGGAGTCCTGTACATCTTAGATGAACCTTCAATAGGGCTTCATCAGAGGGATAATGATCGATTAATTGAAACGTTAAAGAATATGCGTGAAATCGGGAACACCCTGATTGTTGTTGAGCACGATGAAGATACGATGCTTGCAGCGGATTATTTGATCGATGTTGGTCCTGGAGCAGGAGCCCATGGGGGAGAAATAGTGGCCGCTGGGACTCCGGAAGAGGTCATGAATAATCCTAAATCGTTAACGGGCCAATATTTAGCAGGGAAGAAATTCATTCCTTTGCCATTGGAACGCCGGAAGAATGATGGTCGTGTCATTGAAATAAAGGGTGCCAAGGAAAATAATTTGAAAAACGTTAATGTAAAATTCCCTCTTGGAGTCTTTACAGCCGTTACAGGAGTCTCGGGATCAGGGAAAAGTACATTGGTGAATGAGATCCTCCATAAGTCTTTGGCTCAAAAGCTGAATCGGGCCAAAGCTAGACCAGGAGATTTCCGTGAGATCAAGGGCATTGAGCATTTAGACAAAGTCATTGATATTGACCAATCACCGATCGGTAGAACGCCAAGATCAAATCCAGCTACCTATACAGGTGTATTTGATGATGTTCGTGACGTTTTTGCCTCGACTAATGAAGCGAAGATCCGCGGTTATAAAAAAGGACGGTTCAGTTTCAATGTGAAGGGCGGCCGCTGTGAAGCCTGCCGTGGTGATGGCATTATCAAGATTGAAATGCATTTTCTCCCTGATGTCTATGTCCCATGTGAAATCTGTCATGGGAAACGTTATAACAGGGAAACGCTTGAAGTGAAATATAAAGGGAAAAACATCTCTGACATTCTCGATATGACAGTTGAGGAAGGCGTTAGTTTCTTTGAAAATATCCCGAAAATCAAACGTAAGCTACAAACGATTTTTGACGTTGGCTTGGGTTATATCAAGCTTGGACAGCCTGCGACCACTTTATCAGGGGGGGAAGCGCAAAGGGTGAAACTTGCTTCTGAATTGCATCGCCGTTCCACTGGGCGCTCCTTTTATATCTTGGATGAACCAACTACAGGACTTCATGTCCACGATATAGCGAGGTTGCTTGAGGTCTTGCAGCGGCTGGTTGACAATGGGGATACAGTTTTGGTGATTGAGCATAATCTGGATGTCATCAAGACGGCGGACCATATTATTGACCTAGGTCCGGAAGGCGGAGACAAGGGCGGAACGATCGTCACTTATGGTACACCTGAAAAAATATGTGAAGTGTCCGAATCATATACGGGGAAATACTTAAAACCAGTACTGACTCGTGATCAAATTCGCATGGAAAATTGGATTGAAGAAAAAGAACAAGAGCATGAACATGCTTAAAAGAACAAGCCGGCCGGCTTGTTTTTTTTGTAGAAAAATGACAATGTGCATTTAATCAATCATTTGATTAAACAATAGGTAAACATGATATTTCCGGGGAAATCGTACATTTCCCTTTTCGGAAATTGTCATTTTCCTTTGTCGAATGATGGGAAAAATGGTATTTATGAAACTTTTTAGATATCTGGGCGTATGTATAAATAAAATGATAGGAGAAAGCGAGGAATGTTCATGCAGGAGGAAAGAAAGAAAATTTTAGAAATGATTCAAGATGGCAAGCTATCAGCGGAAGAAGCTATGGGCCTTTTAGAAGAGTTAGAAAAAGCTAGTCAGGAAAGTGAAGCAAAAGAGCAGAAATTACAAAATGAATTATCGACGGTTGTCGTGGATAAGCAAAGCGAAGGAAGCGCTCATGATACGTTTAAGAAGAACATCCAGTCATCGAAAGAAAAGATTATTGATTTCGTTGAAACTGCTTTTAAGAAAATCAAAGAAACAGACCTTGATTTCAATTTCGGGAAATCTGTGGAGGTCAGTCATATTTTTCAGCATGATTATGATTTTCTAAATGAAGTTGATGTAGATATAGCAAATGGGAAAATAAGAATCGCTACATGGAATCAGAATGATGTCCGGGTTGAATGCCAAGCTAAGGTATACCGGGTGGAGGATATGGAAGAAGCTAGGAAAAACTTTTTGGAGGAAGTCGATTTTTCGATCGAGGATGGAAAGATGAAGTTCAAGGTTCGTGAAAAATCCATAAAGGTCGATACGATCATGTACATTCCAAGGAAGGAATATGATGACATTCATGTAAGGATGTTCAATGGTGCAATCACGACAGAGTCATTGAAATCAGAGAACCTTAAAGCAAAAACAGCGAATGGTGCCATTCATATCATGCAGGGTACAGGTGATTCGTGTGAGCTTGAAACGGGTAATGGAATGATCACCATTTCAGATACCAACTTTAATTACTTAGAAGCTGAGACCCTGAATGGAGCGATTAATGCCGATGGGTACTTCAAGAAAGTGGATGTTCAAACTTTCAATGGGGAAATCGTCTGTACAAATTCAGGGATGGATTGCGATTCAATACATGCTAAGTCAGTTACAGGAAAAGTCCAGCTGATCCTGCCACAAGGCAAGGCGATTGAAGGAGAGTTAAAATCCAACTTAGGAAGCTTTAATGTAAGCTTGGAAGGAATGACCATCATCGAAGAGAAAAGTGATGTCGTTCAAAAGGTCCTTAAGTTTAAAACGGTTAAAGAAGAGGCCCCTGTTCTTCATGTTTTTGCAGAAACCAAGACTGCTGCGATAACGGTTTCCTGAAGAAAAATAAAGCACGCTGATATAACTGGCGGGCTCAGAATGTAGGCAAATCCGATGAAAATTGAGTTTGCCTACATTTTTTTAATGGCTTGTACAATTTGGATGTTGATTTCCGCTCCAGACAATCGCTTTTCCTGGCTTGCGCCTGCGGGGTTCTCCCCTAGACGCACTTTTCCTGCAGGAGTCCCGCACGCTCCTCTCCAATCAACTTTTTTATTGAATTTAGATAGAAACCATACCTAAGTAGTTGAAGGCTTTGGAGTTGGTTCGGGAACATCATTTGTTGAAAGATACGTTTTCCGACTACTTTTGTCTACAAAGTGAGCCCGCCGATATAAACTGGCGGGCTTTCTTATATTGGCATGAAACGAGTGTAAGGATTCATGTATGTTCAGCTCATCTTTTTCCTATTCACAGGGACCTTCCCGCTGCCATCAGCCGAAGGAAGTGAATAAAAAATCAATAAATCGATAATGCTTTGTTTGGTTATTAACAGAAAAATGCTAAAATAGTAAAAGTATCTCTAGAAATAGCATCGCTCCAAAAGGAGGAAAGATATATGGCAAAAGTCCGTACAAAGGATATAGTTGAAGCGTTTGGCCTAGAACTTATCAGTGGGGAAGAAGGAATTAACCGACCAATTGTGACGAGTGATCTATCTCGTCCAGGACTTGAAATAGCCGGTTTTTTTGATTACTATCCCGCGGATAGAGTACAGCTTTTAGGTATGACGGAGATGTCCTTTTTTAATCGGTTGAATGAACCGGAGCGAATACAAAGGATGGAAGAGTTATGCAGGGACTTTACTCCAGGCATCATCATTACGCGTGGTCAGGAAGTGCCGATAGAGTTGATTGAAGCTTCTGAGCGGGAATCCGTTCCTGTGATGAGGTCTAGTATGAAGACAACACGTTTATACAGCCGTTTGACCAATTTCCTTGAAAGTAGATTGGCACCAACTACTGCTGTTCATGGTGTATTGGTGGATATCTATGGGCTAGGTGTGCTGATCACCGGTAAAAGCGGCGTCGGTAAAAGTGAGACAGCCTTGGAATTAGTGAAACGGGGTCATCGTCTCGTAGCGGATGATTGTGTCGAAATCCGACAGGAAGACCAGGATACGCTAGTCGGTAATGCGCCGGATTTAATCGAACATCTTCTTGAAATAAGAGGGTTGGGAATCATTAATGTAATGACACTTTTTGGAGCTGGTGCAGTCCGAAGCAATAAAAAGATCTCAATCGTCATCAATCTGGAACTATGGGAAAAAAACAAGCAGTATGACCGGGTTGGTCTAGATGAAGAAAAAATGAAAATCATCGATACAGAAGTGACGAAAATAACCGTACCTGTACGTCCAGGCCGAAATTTATCTGTTATCATTGAAGTGGCAGCCATGAATTACCGCCTGAAACGAATGGGAGTAAATGCTGCAGAACAGTTTTCAGATCGCTTGAATCATGCAATTGCAGATCCGGAACATGATGAATTTTAAAAGGTATATAGGAAAAGAGGGGACAAAATGGAACAAGGAATACAGCCACTGAATCCAATAGCAATTGATCTAGGCCCTATCCAGGTACATTGGTATGGACTAATCATCGGTTTTGGTGTATTACTGGGTCTTATCATTGCTTTAAGGGAATCTGAGCGAAGAGGTCTTGATAAGGAAATATTCACTGATATGATTTTGTTTGCCGTCCCAATCGCGATCATTAGTGCCCGTATATATTATGTCATCTTCCAATGGGAGTACTATTCACAAAACCCAGGGGATATCATAAAAATATGGAATGGCGGAATCGCCATACACGGTGCATTGATTGGAGCGGTGCTAACTGCCATAATTTTTGCCAAGGTCAAGAAAGTCTCATTTTGGAAGCTGGCGGATATTGCTGCACCGAGCTTATTGTTGGGGCAGGCAATTGGCCGTTGGGGGAATTTCATGAATCAGGAAGCACATGGGGGAGAAATATCAAGGTCATTCCTGGAAAATATGCATTTGCCTGATTTCATCATTAATCAAATGTACATAAACGGTACATATTATCACCCAACCTTTTTGTACGAATCGATTTGGAATATCGTCGGTGTAATCATCCTCTTAAGTTTACGGAAAGTGAACTTGCGCAGGGGTGAACTATTTTTAACCTATGTGATATGGTATTCCATCGGCCGTTTTTACATTGAAGGTATGCGGACGGATAGTTTGATGCTGACGGAATCACTGCGGATCGCACAAGTGATCTCGATTGTGTTAGTAGTTGTTGCCATTGTTTTAGTGGTCTATAGAAGGGTCAGTGGGAAAGCAGTCAAAAGATATTTAGATGAATAGGGAATATGTGTAAAGGGAGAGGGCATAGTGATAGTGGATTCGGTTAAAAAGGGACTTCTATCTGGCTTGAATACAACTTTGTCTTTAGGAAAAGTCATATTTCCAGTTACTCTGATCGTCACTGTGCTTCAATATACGCCTGTATTACCATTTATCATCAACTTGATAGCTCCTTTAATGAATCTCATCGGTCTTCCAGGGGAAGCGGCCATTCCGCTCGTGTTAGGGAACTTCCTGAATTTGTATGCAGCGATAGCGGGCATATTAACGCTTGATTTGACTGTTAAAGAAGTTTTCATTATCGCTATGATGCTATCTTTTTCACATAATTTATTGATCGAGTCAGGTGTGGCGATGAAAACCGGTGTCAAGCTGTGGATTATATTAACAGTAAGGATCGGGCTCGCGCTGTTGTCAGCAATCGTCATCAATTTTGTTTGGCAGGGCGGATCTGAAATGGCCCATGGAGTGGCTATCGGGGAGACTGTTGAGATTACCGGAGCGGGTGCAATCCTTTTACATGGGGTTATCCAGGCCCTTTCCGGAATCGCCCAGCTGGCGGTCATCGTTATTCCGCTAATGGTAGTGGTTCAAATCATGAAAGATTTGAAATGGCTGGAAGCCTTCTCAAAAGCCCTTGCTCCATTTATGAAGGTTTTGGGGATGAAGCCGAATGCTTCGATGCCTTTCGTGACAGGTTTGACTCTTGGTTTGGCATATGGGGCAGGCGTAATGATTCAAGCAGCGAAAGAAGATAATGTCTCGAAGAAGGATATGACGATTGCATTCATCTTTTTAGTTGCCTGTCATGCAGTTGTAGAAGACACACTGATTTTCATTCCACTGGGGATTCCGGTCTTGCCGTTGTTATTTATTCGCTTACTCACGGCTATTGTTCTAACGATGGCCGTTGCGTATATTTGGAATCGGACTGACAGAGTACAGAGAAAGGGAGCTGTATATGAACGGTAAAATAACTACATTATTATTCGATCTTGATGGGACGTTGATCAATACAAATGAATTGATCATCGCCTCTTTTACAGAAACTTTAAATCATTTTTGTCCTGGAAAGTTCAATCGGGAAGATATCATTACATTCATCGGCCCGACTTTGGTTGATACTTTTTCGTCCATTGATCCAAAACGAGTGGATGAAATGATCGCTTTCTATCGGGAGCATAATTGGAAGAACCATGATTTGCTTGTCACACAATTTGACGGGGTATTCGAAACCGTTCAAACATTGAAGCAGAGCGGCTATAAATTGGCGGTCGTTACGACAAAGAAACGTGATGTCGTCGAAAAGGGCCTGAGATTAAGCAAACTGGATCAGTTCTTTGAAGTGGTGGTCACGCTGGATGAGGTTGAAAAAGCAAAGCCGGACCCAGAGCCTTTGGAAAAAGCTTTAAATCAACTCGGTTCGGTTCCTGAGGAAGCGATCATGATTGGTGACAGTTATCATGATATTTTGGGCGGGAAAAACACAGGGACAAAAACGGCAGGGGTCTCATGGTCCATTAAAGGCCGTGAATTTTTGGAAAGTTACCATCCTGACTATATGCTTGAGCAGATGGCAGATTTATTGAATATCGTTGAGGTTGAAAAGCTCATGGAGGATAGAAAATGAGACGCACGTTCCGCTATCCAGTTGAAGGGGCAAATTCACTATGGCATGTGTATAAGACTGTTCCATTCTGGAAAGTCGTAAAGAATTTTGTGGTGATACAGCTAGCGCGTTATACGCCTTTTCTGAGTATGAAGAATTGGCTTTACAGGACTTTTTTACATATGAAAGTCGGAAAGCATACTTCGTTTGCTTTGATGGTCATGCCGGATGTGATGTTTCCTGAAAAAATATCCGTGGGAATTAATACAGTCATTGGCTATAATACGACGATTCTCGCTCATGAATATTTGATTCATGAATATCGTTTAGGAGATGTTGTCATTGGGGATGAGGTATTGATTGGAGCCAATTCGACCATTCTTCCGGGGCTTTCAATTGGTAATGGGGCGATTGTTTCTGCAGGGACGCTAGTCCATAAGGATGTTCCAGAGGGAGCTTTCGTCGGGGGAAATCCAATGAAAATCATATATACGAAAGAGGAAATGCTTGAGAGGGATCAGCAAACTTCTTTATGAAAAAAGACTTGCCCAAATATGCGGCAGGTCTTTTTAATGGCATTTTGGGTATAGCGGAGTCAGTTCATTCTTTAGATGATCTATGACTTCATTAATCGATATATTTTCCTTGTTCACTGTCGTTTCATAAGTGTCTTTCAAGATTCGAAAAAACTTTTCCTGCGCTTGTTTATCCATACTCAGCTTGTCCACCTACAATCTTTTTAAGATTTATGAAGAGAGGGCTGAACAACTTCAGCCCCCATATCTCATTTATCTATTTCCGTTTTCAATAAATCGGCAACCAATACGTATCGTTCCGGTGCACTACCAATATATGAAAAAGGATAGCAGGTTGTTACTGTAAGTGTTGCTTTAGGCTTGGGAACGATCACGGTACGGTCATCTGCATCGACGATACGAACCTTCCTCACTTTATATGTAAACGTACCAGCTTTTGTCTTAGCTATCAGCAAGTCACCTTTACCGACTTCTCCCAGATCTCTAAAAATGGTATCTCGATGCCCGGATAAAACGGAATTATCCTTTTCACCGGGGAGGACAGACCCTGCATAATGGCCGACACCCTTTTCGAGTTCATCTTCATCCGTTCCATGGTAAATTGGGAGTGTTGCCTCGATTTTTGGAATATAAAGCTCACCCATCAAATCACCTGTCTTTGGCCGTTCATCATATAGTTCAGGCCCATCGGGAATATCTGCTTTCGTCTTCGGTCCTGGGAGCTTAGCCGTCGCCTCGACCAGCTCCGTCGTCTCGGGTGTTTCAGATTTATTCCATTTATATATGGCATAGCCTTTTAATAGTGTATAGGCGTTTGTCGTTGTAAAATAAAAACCAAGGCTTAAAAAGCAAACAGCCGTGATGAGTAACCATTTTCTCTTATGCCTGGATTGCCTATTTTTGCTCATCTTAATTTGTAAGTCTCGCTTTTCTAATTAATCCGAAAGCAATGCCCATCATCACTAAACCGATTAAAGCACCGAATAGGTAATTACCAGCCGTTTTAGGAAGCACTCCGCCTTTTTCCGTTTTATGTACGGGTTTTGCGTGTTTCTCGGGTTTCTTCTTCTTTTCTTTTTTTACTTCAACCACTTTCGAAACGACCTCAGTGGACTGTTTGATGTCATTCCCGGTTTCTTTCACTAAATCGGAACCAATCATTTCACCTGTCAATTTAAAATCGAGCAGTAGATTGCCGTTTAAATCATAAATGGAAACTAGTAAACTAGCATTCGTCAATTCCTTAAGCTGGAATAAAGCCTCAAGGGATAGGTTTGTAGTGACGCCATCATGAATTAAGGCGAATTTGAATTGAATTTGCAGCAAGTTTTGCAGATCATTATATATAGAAAGCAATTCCGCCACTTGCTCTGCAGACAATTCATCAATTGTTTCAAAATAATCGAGTTGGTTCATCCTATCGGAAATTGCCATTAAACGATCTTCAAAAGAAGGATCCTCGACGATAGGTAAAAGGTGGTTCATGAATCTATCCAGCTCTTCGTCTGTAAGATTGATCTCAGAAAAGAGCCCATCCATTAAATCGAGGATCTCTTCATCATCATATTCCGTCTCTTCATCATCATAACCCATTTCCAAATCGATGATATCTTCTATGTCGTAAATGAAGTGGAAGGTATCGATGATAGAATCTCCTTCTTCCAATTCACCGTAATCTATTAATAATTCCGTAAGTTCAGCTTCGGTCATTTCATTTTCTTTCAGTAGATCCTGTAAAGTCTTAGGAGTGACGGCCGGTCCTAATGTATCACGCAACTCTTCTACAGATTCCAATTCATTCAATGATAAGTCGTAAAAGCCTAAATACTCTTCCAATTCTTCTTGAGTCATTCTGACTTCAGAAAGGTATGCATTTAGCTCATCCTGGTCGATCTTAGTGGCGGCGAAACTCTTTGTTCCGCTAAAACCGAGCGAAAAAAGTACGATAAGCGCCACAAAAAAAGAAAAATATTTCTTCAATTCCATTTCCTCCTAAAAATTTATAATAATACCAAACTCCTAATATTATAAAACAGCTAAACCAAAAGGTATACATTTATAACAATGAATGGCTAAAGATAGGAATATTTATCCGGGGAAAAGGGTATGGCTCCTTCCAATTGACCTTAAAAACGGTCATGAAAAAATATCAAAGACCGTCATGGGATTTGAGTAATGGGATTACTCACCTTTTTCTTGACGTTAGGTTGGGGCAGGGGTAAACTATTAGTAGCTTCACTCTGCTACCATATTAGCGAACTAAAGTGATTTAATAGATTATTGTGAGTATTTATATGATTATGTCATTTTATTTGATAATATTTTTATATGTTATCTGAAATTTGGATTTAAGCCCGCAATCTTGGAAAGATAAACAAAAAGGAATTATGGCAATGACATTGGTTTTTGCCTATAGGCGGACTGATTGGATATATATAGCAATCAATATTTCATAAGGAAGTGCAGTCGTGACGAAGCCATTTATGTTTGAGAAACCATTAGGCATGAGAGATACATTGCCGGTGCTGTATGAAACGAAAGTATCGGCCAGAAATAAAATGAGTGATGAAATCAAGAAGTGGGGTTATCAATTTATTGAAACGCCTGCTTTGGAATATTATGAAACAATTGGTGAGGCTTCGGCAATTTTAGATCAACAATTGTTTAAACTTCTTGATTCTCAGGGACATACGCTCGTACTTCGTCCCGAGATGACAGCCCCCATTGCACGAGTCGCAGCATCCAAATTATTAAAACAGCAAATTCCGCTTCGCCTGGCCTATTCTGCGAATGTATATCGGGCACAGCAGCGTGAAGGAGGCCGGCCGGCAGAATTCGAACAGATTGGTATTGAGTGTATCGGAAATAAGTCCATAAGTGCAGATGCTGAAATGATTGCCCTGCTTGCGGATGTTCTAAAGGCTGCCGGTCTTCAGGAATTTAAGATTTCCATTGGACATATCGGATTTTTACAAGAATTTTTCTTAAGCATTCTAGGTACGGAGGAAAGAGCTTCTATATTAAGGAAGTTTTTATATGAAAAGAATTATGTTGGTTTTCGGGAGCATGTAAAATCGCTGCCGCTTTCATCCATTGATAAACAGCGGCTTATCGAATTTACCTCCTTAAGAGGCAGTGAAGGCACGCTTACAATGGCGCTTGGGTTGGTTGAAAATAATAAAGGGCAAGATTCTTTGGCTGAACTGAAGGAATTGTCTGAGCAGTTGAAAGAATTTGGCGTCGATCAATATGTTAGCTTCGACTTAACATTGGTCAGTCATATGAGTTATTACACGGGAACTTTATTTGAAGTGTATGCGGGACATGTGGGTTCGCCAATCGGCAATGGCGGCCGGTATGATAATCTGCTTGGAAAGTTCGGCTGGAATGCTCCTGCCACAGGTTTTGCAATCCGGGTGGATCGCCTTGCCGAAGCTCTTGGGGAGCCGATGCAGCCTGTCGCACCGGAATGTATTTTATTCAGTCCCGAACGGAGATTGGAAGCAATTGAATTTGCAAGAACAAAACGATCCGAAGGAAAATTGGTAACGATTCAAGATATTACAGTGGTTCAAAATGTCGATGCTTTTACAAGAACATTTTCTGAAGTGCATTTATTTGTAGGGAATGGAGGGAATGGAAAAGATGAAAAGTAGCTTTTTAACGATTGCGATGCCAAAAGGGAGAATATTTGAAGAAGCGGCAGAGCTATTAAGAAGGGCCGGTTTTCGTCTCCCTCCTGAGTTTGATGATTCCCGGAAATTGATCCTTGAAGTGGAAGAGGAGAATCTCCGTTTCATTTTAGCTAAACCGATGGATGTCGTAACCTATGTGGAACACGGCGTTGCTGACATTGGAATTGCAGGGAAGGATGTCATGTTGGAGGAAGAACGTGATGTATATGAGTTACTTGATTTGAAAATCAGTGCCTGCTACTTAGCCGTGGCTGGTCTGCCTGGTACGAAAATAAGTGACATCGCCCCCAAAATAGCCAGTAAATATCCGAATGTTGCCTCCAGCTACTTTCGCGAGCAGGGAGAGCAAGTTGAGATTATTAAGTTGAATGGGTCTATTGAGTTAGCACCGTTAATTGGTTTAGCTGAACGAATCGTGGATATCGTTTCAACGGGACGGACATTGAAGGAAAACGGTCTCGTAGAATATGCAAAAATTGCCGATGTGACTTCTAGGCTGGTGGCAAACCCTGTCAGCTATCGAATTAAAGAAGCAAGGATTACTGAAATTGTCGATCGGCTAGCAGGAATTATTGAATAGTAAATGAGGTGAACATATGAAAATAGAACGGTTTGCGGAAGGGATTTCACTGAAACGTTCCGTTGATGCAGGTACTGCCGATCAAAGAAAAGCGGTTCAGGATATTATTTATGAAGTCAGGAGAAGCGGAAACGCCGCTTTAAATAGCTATACCGAACGTTTCGATGGTGTCAGTCTAGGGGAATTACTTGTATCGGAACAGGAAATGGAAGAAGCGGCAGCGGCCATGACTCCGGAGCAGCTTGATATTATTCAAGAAGCGGCAAATAATATTCAATTGTTTCACGAGAAACAAATTCGAAATTCATGGTTTATGACTGATGATACGGGAACGATGCTAGGACAAAAATTAACACCTCTTGATGCTGTGGGTGTTTATGTACCTGGAGGCACAGCGGCGTATCCTTCGTCTGTACTGATGAATACGATGCCAGCTAAAGCAGCGGGGGTGGAACGGATCGTTATGGTATCTCCTCCAGGGAAAGATGGGAAATTATCGCCGGCGGTGTTGGCAGCTGCCAAAATTGCCGGAGTTACGGAAATCTATAAAGTTGGCGGGGCTCAGGCAATAGCGGCTCTCGCTTATGGGACGGAAACAATAAAAAAAGTGGATAAAATAGTGGGTCCGGGAAATATTTATGTGGCGCTAGCGAAGCGGGAAGTATTCGGAGATGTCGCCATTGATATGATTGCAGGACCAAGTGAAATAGCGGTATTGGCGGACGAATCCGCCATCGCCGCAGAAGTTGCGGCTGACTTGCTATCACAGGCAGAGCACGATCCCCGTGCTTGCAGTGTTTTGGTGACGACGTCCACGTCTCTTGCAGAAGAAGTGGCCGCAGAAGTGACCAAGCAGGTAGCGTTACTACCGCGCCATGATATTGCTGCAGCAGCCATAAGGGACTATGGAAGAATTGTTGTATGCGGGAATATGGCAGAAGCTATTGATGCCATAAATGAACTTGCACCTGAACATTTGGAAATTGTGACCGATGATGCACTTGAAGTTATGGCTAAAATCCGGCATGCCGGGGCAATCTTCATTGGCCGCTTTAGTCCGGAGCCTGTAGGGGATTACTTTGCAGGTCCCAATCATGTGTTGCCTACTAATGGAACCGCCCGTTTTTCCAGCCCGCTGAATGTGGATGATTTCCAAAAGAAATCGAGCATCATCAAGTATAGTGAAACGGCCTTCCGCAAAAATGCAGAAAAAATTGCTGCATTTGCCCGCATGGAAGGACTTGAGGCCCACGCCCGTGCCATTGAATCACGGGGTGTGAAAAAATCCGGGGAATAGTGCCTGAATCCTTACGAAATAAATAAAAAAACTGAAATAAAGACTTTTGATATGCTTTTGACATCTTGGGAAAAGGGGTCTTACCCCGATAGGAGGACTTGTAATGGAACGTTTTGCTAGTGTGGAGCGAAAGACGAATGAAACGGAAATCAGTTTGAAGTTTGGTGTGGATGGTGAAGGTAATTCCTCCATTAAGACGGGCGTTCCGTTTATGACGCATATGCTGGATTTGTTCACGAAACATGGGAAGTTTGATTTGACTGTAGATGCAAACGGAGATACAGACGTGGATGATCACCATACAACTGAAGATATTGGCATTTGTTTGGGTCAAACGTTAGTGGAGGCCCTTGGAGACAAGCGCGGGATAAAACGTTACGGAAATGCTTTCGTACCTATGGATGAAGCACTCGCCCAGGTTGTCATCGATTTAAGTAATCGTCCGCATCTAGAGTTCCGGGCTGAGTTTCCTTCACAAAAGGTTGGTACTTTCGATACTGAACTGGTGCACGAGTTTCTTTGGAAACTCGCTCTTGAAGCCAGGATGAACCTGCATGTAATCGTTCATTACGGTCACAACACACATCATATGATCGAAGCAATATTCAAAGCGCTAGGACGGGCATTGGATGAAGCTACTACCATCGATCCACGGGTCAAAGGCATCCCTTCAACGAAAGGGATGTTGTAAATGATCGGGATCGTCGATTACGGCATGGGGAATTTATTTTCTGTAAGTAAAGGGCTGGAACGTCTTGGTGCCGATTCATTCATTTCCGATGACCCTGAAGAACTTTCAAAGTCGAAAGGGATCATTCTCCCCGGCGTTGGCTCTTTCAGGGATGCCATGGGTCTTTTGGAAAAACAAAAGCTAGATGAATTCCTGAAGGAATATGTAGCAGGTGGAGGGTACCTATTAGGCATCTGCCTTGGTATGCAGCTTCTCTTTGATGAAAGTGAGGAAAATGGACCGGCAAAAGGATTATCGCTCATCCCGGGTAAAGTGGTTCGTTTTAAGGGAGTGGATGCGAATGACCAGGTTTATAAAGTGCCGCACATGGGCTGGAATCGTCTTGAATTTAAACACGCATCACCAGTGAATGAGGGGCTGGAAGAGGAACATGTTTATTTCGTCCATTCTTATTACGCCGATACGGATGAATCATTCGTTACCGCTTCGGCGACGTATGATGTGGAAGTGCCGGCGATCGTCGGTAAAGGGAATGTATTCGGAATGCAGTTTCATCCGGAAAAAAGCGGGAAGATGGGCATGTCACTCTTGAGAAATTATCTGTCATTAGTAGAAGGGAAGGAAGAAGCATGAGCGACTTTACTATTTACCCGGCGATTGATATGCGCGGAGGCAAATGCGTCCGCTTAATCCAGGGAGATTACAATCAGGAAACCGTTTATGGCGATTCCCCCTTCGATATGGCTAAAAGCTTTGCGGACCAAGGAGCCGATTGGATACATATGGTCGACCTTGACGGAGCTAAAGAGGGAGTGCGCATCAATGATTCGTACGTAATTAAAGCTGCAAGTGAGTTAGGGGCCCGCATTCAAATCGGCGGAGGCATCCGTACTGAACGGGATATAGCCCATTACCTGGATAATGGAGTGGAACGTGTCATTCTAGGCAGCACGGCCGTTTCAGACCCTGATTTCACTAAAGATATGATTAGGAAATATGGAAGCCATATCGCAATCGGGATCGATGCGAAGGATGGCAGGGTAGCCACTCATGGTTGGCTTCAAACGTCTGGAACCCTTGCAATAGATCTTGGCAAATTACTGGCCGATGCTGGTGCAGAGATCTTTATCGTGACTGATATCGCGACAGATGGCATGCTTTCAGGTCCGAATGTGAAAGGTATATTGGCGATGGCGGAGGAAACTGGGAAAAAGGTGATTGCTTCGGGGGGCATTAGTTCCCTGGAAGACCTTATCACCCTCAAAGAATATGAAGCTCAAGGAATTGCAGGGGCAATCATTGGCAAGGCGCTTTATACGAATCGCTTTACTGTGGAAGAAGCACTAGAAAAGGTGCGTGGTTAAATGCTCACAAAACGAATAATTCCTTGTCTCGATGTAAAAGATGGGCGCGTAGTTAAAGGCATACAATTTGTATCCCTTAGGGATGCTGGAGATCCGGTCGAGCTTGCAGCCTTTTATGACCAGGAAGGTGCCGATGAGCTTGTCTTCCTTGATATTTCCGCTTCACATGAAGGCAGGGAAACGATTGTCGACGTCGTTCAAGCGGTAGCTGGAAGCTTGGCAATTCCGTTTACAGTGGGAGGCGGTATTAATTCTCTAGCGGATATGAAGAAAATCTTACGCGCTGGCGCAGATAAGGTATCCTTAAATACAGCAGCCATTCTGCGTCCTGATTTAATTAATGAGGGTTCTGATTATTTTGGGGCACAATGTATCGTTGTCGCTATAGACGCCAGATATGACGAAGAGCTTGGATCATGGCGCGTATACACCCACGGCGGTCGAAAACCGACTGAATGGGAAGTGATCGCGTGGGCGAAGGAAGCCGTCAGCCGCGGTGCAGGTGAAATTTTATTGACTAGCATGGATTGTGATGGGGAGAAACAAGGGTTTAATATCGCTTTAACAAAAGCGGTATCTGAAGCTGTTTCGGTGCCGGTCATCGCCTCGGGTGGGGCAGGTAACGCGGGGCATTTTCAGGAAGCTTTTGAAGAAGGTAAAGCGGATGCAGCATTAGCCGCATCGATTTTTCATTATAAAGAAACATCCGTCAAAGAAGTCAAAGCGTTTCTCAAACAACAAGGAGTGGTTGTACGATGAATCTTGAAACTATTAAATACGACGATAAAGGTCTAATACCGGCAATCATTCAAGATGCCGGAACCGGTGAAGTGCTGACACTTGCTTACATGAATGAAGAATCTCTAAAATTGTCCATCGAAAAAGGCGAAACGATTTTCTTCAGCCGTTCGCGCAATGAATTGTGGCATAAAGGAGCAACCAGCGGTAATATACAGAAAATCATCGAAATGAAGTATGATTGCGATCAAGATGCATTGGTGGTTCGAGTCGTTCCTGCAGGTCCAGCGTGCCATACAGGGGCAACAAGCTGTTTTAGCGAATCGATTTACCAAAACAATGAAGCTGGACAAGCCATGCAGGCGAATGTGACTTTCTTGGCGGAATTGGAAACCTTGATTAAAAAAAGAAAATCGGAAATGCCTGAAGGTTCATATACAACTTACTTATTCGAAAAAGGTGTTGATAAAATCCTGAAAAAAGTCGGTGAAGAAGCCGCGGAAGTCATCATTGCTGCCAAAAACCGCGATGCAGAGGAACTTTCCATGGAAAGTGCCGATCTCCTTTATCACTTATTCGTTCTTCTTCAGGAACAAGAATTGCCTTTCCAAGCGGTGCTTGATGTATTGAAGGCTAGACATTCCGATAAGGACGAACCAAAAGAAACCGAATGAATGGTGATATCCCTCCGTCATTAGGAGGGCTCAGACTGAAGACAAACTCGATGAAAATCAACTTTGTCTTCAGTTTTTTTGGCTTGTTATTTGGACGTTGATTTCCGCTCAAGAAACTCGCTTTCCGCGGGTGGTCCGCCCTCGGCGCCATTGCGCCTGCAGGGTCTCCCCTAGACGGTGCTTTTCCCGCAGGAGTCTCGCACCTTCCTCTCCAATTAACTTTTTCTACATAACTTTGGTAGGAACCATATCTGAGATTTGAAGGTGTTGCTTTGTTCGGGAACATAATTAATGAAAGAGATATTTTCCAACCCCTTTTGTCTACTAACTGTGCCCTCCGTCAATAGGAGGGCTTTATTTGTATTAACGACTAATCTTGACTCCCCATTTGACTAGGAAGATACTTAAATTTTTTCTTAAAGAAAGCATGGGAATTTCTATTTTCCATTTTCTTGAATTGTTCGGCAAATTTAGTCCAATATGTTATAATACTATGGTTAATCAACTTGTAGATGGAGGATTACATGAGTAAAGACTCTAAATTTGGACAACAGGCAAAAATTCTAACTTTTCACCCAACAGGTGAGTATTATTTCACCAAGGGTTTAAAAGCTTATCATAGACGTGAACTACCTAAATCAAAAAAATACCTGGAACGTGCGCTGGAACTTGAACCTGCAGAACCGATGATAGCCTGTCAATTGGCAATTACATGCTCGGAAATCGGTGAATATAATTATTCAAACAACCTCTTGGAAAACATCTTGGATGTGATGGATCCCTATATGTCGGAATGTCATTACTTCCTGGCAAATAATTATGCCCACTTAGGCATGTTCAAGGAGGCATACCGTCACGCCAGTGCTTATCTTGATAAAGAAGAAGACGGGGAGTTCAGCGATGACGCGGAAGATCTGCTTGAACTGATAACTTTTGAGTCGGATGAGTCAGAAGAAAATCCCTTTAAGCATGATGGGCTCATCACCAAACAGGAAAAAGCCCGCGAGTATCTGGAGTCAGGGAATTTCCCGAAGGCTATCGAAGTACTGAAAGAAACGATTGCCGAATACGAGGATTACTGGTCCGCTTATAATAACCTGGCACTTGCCTATTTCTATCTCGGCCAAGTAAATGAAGCCTTTGAAACACTGGATGGGGTACTGGAAAAAAGTCCGGGAAACCTGCATGCGCTTTGTAACCTTGTTGTTTTTCATCATTATCAACAGGATGAAGAGAAGGTTGAAGAGCTCATACAGATGCTGGAGAAAATTCGGCCGATGCTATCCGAACATCGTTTCAAGCTTGGAGCGACCTTCGCATTGATCGGAAATTACGCATCTGCATATAAATGGCTGAAAGTATTGCAAAAGCAGGGATTCGAGGGAGATGGGACCTTCTATTATTGGCTTACTATTTCCGCTTTCCACTTGGGTCATGAACAGGCTGCCAGAAAGGCATGGAAAAAGGTCGTGGAAATGAACCCTGAAAAGGAAGGCATGGAGCCATGGGGAGATATGAATGCGACTTCAGATGGTTTTGAACATCATTTTCCTTCTATTTTAAAAAGGCTGGAAAGCGAATTCATTGAGGAAAGGCTGTTTGCCATTTTCCTTCTGAAGCATTCCGTCCATAAACAGAAGCTACTGAAAAACCAGGTCCTAAACCTAAATCAGAATTTCACTGATTTGGAACGTGATTATGCAGATCTTGTGCAAGCTCCTGCTAAAGATCGCCAATTAACACCGGTTGATTTTGCCGATCGCACAGCTGAGTTATTATATCAGCATTTCCAACCGATACAATTAGATGAAGCCGGACTCTATTTAATGTGGTTTTCCGTCTTTATCGAGGCGGTGAAATCCGAGCAGAAGCTAAACAATCCAGCAGGCTGGGCATCTGCGGTGGAGTACGTGTGGAATCAGCTTAAAAATGAGAAGGCAAGCAAACAGGCAATCGCGGACAAACATTTCATATCTGTGTCCACCTTATCGAAGTACGTAAAATTGGTTCAAACCCTTCTGGGGTGAGCATATATTTGGACGAAAAATTATTTGTTATATAGGATAATGGGTAGGGAACACTAACCGTAGTGAAGGTTCCATTGTAATGGAATATGGAGGAGTGAGAACATGTCTGAAAAAATTTATGACGTTGTTATTATTGGTGCTGGTCCTGCAGGGATGACGGCGGCTGTCTATACATCACGTGCGAACCTTTCAACATTGATGTTAGAACGCGGAGTACCTGGCGGGCAAATGGCCAATACAGAGGAAGTTGAAAATTATCCTGGTTTTGACACAATTCTCGGACCTGAACTTTCAACGAAAATGTTTGACCATGCAAAGAAATTCGGTGCGGAATATGCTTATGGGGACGTTAAGGAAATCATTGACGGTGAAGAGTATAAAACGATCAAAGCCGGTTCCAAGGAATTTAAAGCACGTTCAATCATTATTTCATCGGGTGCCGAATACAAGAAAATCGGCGTTCCTGGCGAAAAGGAATTGGGCGGCCGCGGTGTATCGTATTGTGCTGTTTGTGATGGTGCATTTTTCAAGCAAAAGGAACTGTTCGTTATCGGCGGCGGAGACTCTGCTGTTGAAGAGGGAGTGTACTTGACCCGTTTTGCTTCAAAAGTGACGATCGTCCACAGACGTGAAGAACTTCGTGCTCAAAAGATTCTTCAAGATCGTGCATTTGCCAATGAGAAAATTAACTTCATCTGGAATCATACTTTGAAGGAAATCAATGAAAAAGGCGGTAAAGTCGGCGGTGTCACTCTAGTTTCCACTGTAAACGGAGAAGAGACAGTGATGGATGCAGACGGTGTATTCATTTATATCGGAATGCTTCCTCTAACTAAACCATTTGAGAACTTGGGCATCTTGAATGCTGCAGGCTATGTTGAAACGAATGATCGGATGGAGACACACGTCCCGGGTATTTTTGCAGCTGGTGACGTTCGTGAAAAAACATTGCGCCAAATCGTTACAGCTACAGGGGATGGAAGCATTGCTGCTCAATCCGCTCAGCATTATGTTGAGGAACTTCAAGAAAAATTGCAACCAAAGGCTTGATTGCACAAAAGTTTCACACTTCGTAATTCGGTTTTAACGATGTTGTAACACGTGTGAAATAATGATTGTGTATAGTATGGGTAGAAAGTTGACCCCCTTTAATTATAAACGTTTGAGGACACAGATTAAGTATCTGTGTCCTTTTTTTTTGTGTCCTGCTTTAAGACTATATCTTTAGTGCCGATTTTTAGGTAAATTTTAATGATTGGAATGTGAAGTTAGGCATCTCTTTGAATTTAGGCAGGGAAAGTGGAGAAGAATAGGAGTTAAGCAGGAGATAAAGACTTACTCAGTGATTCCTTGCGAATGAATATTCCCCCAATGCAGGAAGTTTCCTTTATTGTTAGCTCATTTCAAAAATAGTATAATGATAAGATATACTAAACATATCTGTCAAAAGGTAATAAGATGTAAAATACAACTTGTTTGAACTATTAGCATTTGAGAATCGCCAAATGGATATCTAACGGCGGTTTAATGATATAAACTGAATCTCTTCAAGCAGAAGGGGGAAGGTTTCTATAGTCGAGCAGAGGCCAATTGAGGTGAAGAACGTGCAACGTGTCACAAACTGTGTATTGATTAAGGATGATCAAATCCTCTTATTGAAAAAACCTAGACGCGGATGGTGGGTAGCTCCAGGCGGCAAGATGGAGCCTGGGGAATCTGTACGTGATGCTTGTATTAGAGAATATCGCGAAGAAACAGGAGTTTATTTGAAAAACCCTTCCATAAAAGGTATTTTCACCTTCATTATGAAGGACGGGGATAAAGTTTTGTCAGAGTGGATGATGTTCACTTTCTTTGCGACGGATTCAGATGGTGTCAATGTGGATGTTTGTGAAGAAGGGGAACTTAGCTGGCATCCGGTTGATGATGTTAAAAAGCTGAAAATGGCTGAGGGTGATTTTCATATTCTGGACTATATGGTCCATGGAAGTGGAATCATTTATGGAACGTTTACCTATACGCCTGAGTTTAAGTTACTCTCTTATCGATTGGATCCAGGTTAATATTCAATATAAAAAAGATTGCTATATATGGGGGCGGAGAACTATGAGTACAGGGGAGATTAATGAAACGCAATTGGTCATCATAACCGGAATGTCAGGAGCAGGTAAGACAGTGGCGGTTCAAAGTTTTGAAGACCTGGGCTTTTTTTGCGTCGATAATTTGCCGCCCACGCTATTGCCAAAGTTTTTGGAGTTAATGAAGGACTCCGGGAATAAGATGAATAAAGTGGCTCTTGTCATGGACTTGAGGGGGAGGGAGTTTTTTGATTCCTTATTTCTTGCACTGGATAAATTAACGGAATCAGCGGCAGTATCACCAAGAATCCTTTTTCTTGAAGCTGATGATGATTCTTTGGTACGCAGGTATAAGGAAACGAGAAGGACCCATCCCCTTGCTCCATTAGGCAGGCCATTGGAAGGCATTAAAATGGAACGGGAACTATTGGACGAACTAAAGGGAAGAGCTCAGCTGATCTTTAATACTTCACAACTGAAACCGCGCGAATTGAGGGAGAAAATCGCTTCGGAATTTTCTGCGGATAAATGTGTAGGTTTCACAGTCAATGTCATGTCCTTCGGGTTCAAGCATGGTCTGCCAATAGATGCCGACCTTGTGTTTGATGTACGTTTCCTGCCAAATCCATATTATATTGACCATATGAGGCCAAAGACTGGATTGGAACAGGAAGTATCGAGTTACGTTTTAAAATGGAGTGAGACTCAAAAGTTCTTGGAAAAGGTGACCGATCTGCTTGCCTTCATGCTTCCACATTATAAACGTGAAGGGAAAGCACAGCTTGTAGTTGCGATTGGGTGTACAGGCGGTCAGCATCGTTCTGTAGCATTGACGGAGTATATTTCAAACCACTTCAAAAAGGATTACAGCGTTCAAATATCTCATCGTGATATCGAAAAAAGTAAGGGGAAAGCAGATGTTAGATAATAAGAAACAACCTAAGGTTGTGATCATTGGAGGGGGAACCGGCCTTCCCGTTTTGTTAAGGGGTTTAAAGAAGCATCCAGTGGATATAACGGCGATCGTCACTGTAGCAGATGATGGCGGAAGTTCGGGTCGCCTTCGCGAGGACATGGATATCCCCGCGCCAGGTGATATTCGTAACGTTCTAGCAGCGTTATCGGATGTAGAGCCTCTTGTTGAACAAATGTTTCAACATCGCTTTCAGAGTAAAAATGAGCTATCCGGGCATTCGCTGGGGAATTTGATCCTGGCGGCAATGACCTCGTTGACCGGAGATTTTGTCCATGCTATCCAGGAAATGAGTAAATTCCTTAATGTCCGTGGTAAAGTGCTTCCGGCTGCCAACCAAAGTGTGGTTCTCCATGCGGAGATGGATGACGGAACGATTGTTACAGGAGAATCCAAGATCCCCTTTTCAGGAAAGAAAATAAAAAAAGTATTCCTGTCTCCTCAGCATATAAGGCCGCTCAGTGAAACTCTTCAGGAAATTAAGCATGCAGATCTTATTGTCATTGGTCCAGGAAGCTTATATACTAGCATTCTGCCTAACTTACTTGTCCCGGGCCTAGGGGAAGAAGTTGGCCGCTCCAAGGCTAAGAAGGTGTACATTTGCAATTTAATGACACAAGCCGGCGAGACGTTGGATTATAGCGCAAGCGATCATATAAAAGCTATATATGACCATATGGGAAATGCATATATTGACAGGATACTGGTTAATAATGAGGAAATACCGACTGAGATTCAGCAACGTTATCAAGCTGAATATGCCAAACCGGTCATGTATGATGTGGAAAGTTTAAAACGGATGGGTCTTGAAATCATACAAGAACGCATTTTCAGCTATGAAGGGAATGTAATACGCCATGACACGAAAAAAGTGGCGGATTTGCTTTATAATATGCTTGTAAATGAAACAAAAAGCCACATTGTTCCGTAGATATAAGCGGGGACGGTTTTTTGATTGATAAAATAGATTACCTGCGTTCGATTGGGGGTGAAATGGATGTCTTTTGCTTCAGAAACGAAAAAGGAGCTTACTACATTAGAGGGAAAGGATTGCTGCGGAAAAGCGGAATTGTGTGCGCTTATCCGGATGAACGGATCCCTTTCATTTTCTAATCGGAAGCTTGTCGTGGATATTCAAACTGAGAATGCTGCGATTGCCAGAAGGATTTATACGCTGCTGAAAAAAAGTTATGAGGTCCAGGTCGAGCTTTTGGTCCGTAAAAAGATGAAGCTTAAAAAAAATAATGTTTATATTGTCAGGATGTCATCTGGAGGGCAGCGGGTTTTAACTGATTTGGAAATTTTAGGCGACGGCTTTGAAATTCTCCATGTTATATCCGACACTATTGTTGGGAAGAAATGCTGTAAGCGTTCATACCTAAGAGGTGCATTCCTTGCGGGGGGATCGGTGAATAATCCGGAAACGTCTTCCTATCACCTTGAGATTTTCTCACTTTATAAAGAGCACAATGATGCCCTTTGTGAGCTAATGAATAAGTTTGGCTTG
Source organism: Peribacillus sp. YIM B13482 (assembly GCF_042787975.1). NCBI lineage: Bacteria > Bacillati > Bacillota > Bacilli > Caryophanales > Bacillaceae > Peribacillus > Peribacillus sp. YIM B13482. The sequence continues at coordinate 176,437 of NZ_JBHZPF010000001.1, read as the reverse complement.
AAGGCCAAGACGCTTGAACGCAAAAAAGGGTACATCATTTATTTGAAAGAAGCCGAAAAGATCGCTGAGTTTTTAAGCATAGTCGGTGCCCATTCAGCCTTATTAAGATTCGAGGATGTACGGATTGTCCGTGATATGCGTAATTCAGTAAATCGACTTGTGAATTGTGAAACAGCCAATTTGAACAAAACGATTGGTGCCTCATTGCGCCAGGTTGAAAATATCCATTACATTGAGGATACGGTAGGACTAAGCATTTTACCGGATAAGCTTCGGGAAATTGCGGAGCTTAGGATAGCATTTCAGGATATAACCTTAAAGGAACTTGGAGAAATGGTATCAGGAGGAAACATCAGTAAGTCAGGGATTAATCACCGATTACGCAAGATTGATGAAATAGCTGACAGGCTCCGTGGGGGAGAGGCTATTGCTGCGAAAAAATAAAGCTAACAGGGGAGATCAAGATGGTGGAAAAACAAGTTGAAGTAAAACTGAAAACAGGTTTGCAAGCCCGGCCGGCCGCTCTTTTTGTACAAGAAGCTAACCGCTTTCATTCGGATGTTTTTCTAGAAAAAGAAGGAAAAAAAGTGAATGCGAAAAGTATCATGGGATTAATGAGCCTTGCCATCAGTTCTGGCGTGTCCGTTAAGTTAATCGTCGAAGGACGCGATGAAAAGGAAGCAATAGAGGCATTGGAAGAGTTCATTCAGCAAGAGGGGTAAAATAAGAGGATGCCAAAAGTGCATCCTTTTCTTTTATGATTTTTTACATTATGTGAAAAAAGGCTCCGAAAGTCGCTTAAAACGACTTTCGGAGCCTTTTGTATCATTTTTTATTTAGAGTCTTTTTTGTCATCAAGAATGCTGCGCGTGATGACTTTGTCAATCAAGCCATATTCAAGAGCTCTTTCGGAAGTCATGAAGTTATCACGTTCCGTATCTCTTTGAAGGACTTCAATAGGTTGACCAGTACGTTCTGCCAAGATTTGGTTCAGCTTATCTTTCAAGTGAAGGATACGGCGGGCAGCAATTTCAATTTCCGTTGCTTGACCTTGGGCTCCTCCAAGTGGTTGGTGAATCATGACTTCACTGTTCGGCAACGCATAACGTTTGCCCTTTTCACCAGCGGCCAATAGGAATGCACCCATGGAAGCGGCCATACCGATGCATACAGTGGATACATCAGGTTTGATATACTGCATAGTATCGTAAATGGCCATACCGGAAGTGATGCTTCCACCTGGGCTGTTGATGTATAAAGTGATATCTTTTTCAGGATTTTCCGCTTCTAAAAATAGTAATTGAGCAACAATTGAGTTGGAAACATTATCGTCAATTCCACTTCCTAGCATAATGATCCGGTCTTTTAATAAACGGGAGTAAATATCGTAGGCACGCTCCCCACGACTTGTTTGTTCGATAACTGTAGGAATTAAATTCATGTTCATTTCCTCCTTCGATTAAGAGAATCATTTAAATTCTTTATGTATGTATGATACACTTTTTGGTCAATTTAGGTCAAACAAAACAAACCCTATAATGGATAATTTGTTCGACAATTTTCTGGCAAGTCTCCTTCCCGAATAGATTTATTTATAATTATGCCGCACAGGGATGAATTTCCACATTACCCATAATACCCAAAAGGTGAAGTTTTAAACCTGATAACCCTTGCAAAGGATGGGATTCTATCATATAATGAAGTCTGTCGAAAAAAGATTTTCTATTTCGCCCTCGTAGTGCAACGGATAGAACGCAAGCCTCCGAAGCTTGAAATGCAGGTTCGATTCCTGCCGAGGGCATTACCAATCTCCTGCTTAATAAAGTGGGGGATTTTTTATTGGTCAATTCAATTAGAAGACATCAAATGGTTCCTTGCGATTTTTGATGGATTTACTCGATTTCCGTAAAATTCCATCGAATCATGGTATTTCACTCCCATGCCTCAGAATATTCGCCCCTACCATTGAAAAATGGTGATTTTTCAGTAAAAGTAGTTGTGAAAATCGCATTTCTAACATATAGTATTTAAAACAAATACACTATTCAGAAAAAAACGTAAGCGTTTTCATGGGTTTTTGTGTAGAATTTTCTCCTGATAATGTAAAATGGAGTGGGGGAGGGATGAATCGATGAGTATGAATATGAAAGCAGGACTTTTTCAACAGCAAACATTAAAGATGGCAATGACCCAGGAGCTTATGCAAGCAATTACATTGCTGCAATACTCCTCACAGGAGCTATCGGCATTCTTAGAAGATAAAATGGTGGAAAATCCATTACTGTCCCTAGATCAGCCAACATCTTCTTTATTTCAGCCAACCTTTGACCGAAAAAAGGGAAAACGGACTCTTAAAAATACGTATGATGCCAACTATTGGATTGAACAGATCAGTGAAGATACACTATCGCTTGAACAGCATGTCATGTCCCAGGTGAATCACCAGCAACTTTCCGGTGAGCAGCAGAAGGCGATGCTACTATTAATTCATAATCTTGATGAAAACGGTTACTTAAGGACTCAGCTGGAGGATATATGTGTTCCAGGCATATCTTCAGTCGTTTTGGAAGAGAGCCTTTCGATTTTACAGCAGCTAGAGCCGCATGGAATTGCAGCTAGGAATCTTCAAGAGTGCCTTTTACTTCAGGTAAAAGCAGAAGGGATGAATTTGCTGGCAGAATCGATCATAGAAAATCATTTCCTCGATTTTGCTGAAAAGCGTTGGAAGGACTTAAGTAAGAAAATCGGTGTTACAATGAAGGAGATTCAAGAAGTCTTTGATTATGTCCAGACGTTGAACCCGCGTCCAGCTTCACTCTTTTTTCAGGAAAAACCTTCTTATATAGTGCCGGATGTGGTCGTGGAAGTTCGTGATGGGGTACTGCTTGTGGGGAATTATGATGGCAACTCACCAAATCTTAATGTGGATAAAGGGTATTTGAACCGAATGAAGAGCCATAAGGACCAGGGAGTGCAAAAGTTCATCCAGGATAAGTGGCAGGAATATCAATGGATCTCTAGAGGGATACAACAGAGAAAAGAAACGATATTGAAGGTTATTCAGTGCATCGTCGAAAAACAGCCGGCGTGCTTTCGTCATGGCCTTAACCATTTGAAGCCGATGACGATGAAAGAAGTCGCCGACGAGATTGGTATACATGAATCCACAGTTAGCAGGGCCGTTAAAGGAAAATACGTGCAGACACCATTTGGCACAATAGAGATGCGGATATTTTTCACTACTTCTTTACAGTCAGTCGGCCTTGATGAGGATATGTCGGGCATGCAAGCAAAAAAGGGCCTGCAGGCAGCCATCAATGGTGAAAATAAACAAAAGCCGCTTTCGGATCAAGATTTGGCAGAACGATTGAAAGTGGAGCATGGAATTATACTGGCGCGCCGAACGGTCGCCAAATACCGGGAACAATTAGGGATCCCTTCTTCATCTAAACGAAAAAGATATGATTGAAAAGGATGAGTGGTTTGGAATCAAATGCGTTTGTTTTATATAGTAGGGATAAATGCCCGTTATGTGATAAAGCCAAGCAGATACTTGAAGAAGTGAAATTCGAGTCAGGCATAGGGTATAGGGAAATCGATATCCATACCGATGATGATTTGGTTGAGAAATTCGGATTGATGATCCCTGTTGTAGAATGGAAAGATGATATCGTTCAATTTGGAAATGTTGATAAATTAGCTCTAAATAGGCTTTTCGAAAAATAATTTTTCAAATCATTTGAAGAAACATTCCGTTCCTGCTAGAATAAAATATGTAGCAGGAATATTTTTTTTGGTGTAAGTGGGACAGAAAACGACTACGTGGGACATTATGTGTCCAACTTAACTATTTAGGAGTTTTAAATATGCGTACATTACTCGAGGTACAAAGAAAATTATTACCTGATTTCCTTATGGCTATGCAAAAAAGATATGATATCCTGCGTTATATCAAAATGATGCAGCCAGTTGGAAGGCGAAGTCTGGCCGTGAGCCTTAATTTGACTGAGCGGACGCTTAGAAGCGAGGTTGATTTTCTGAAAAGTCAGAACCTGGTTAACATATTCAGTTCTGGTATGACGCTGACTGATGAAGGGATTGAAATCCTGGATAAGTTAGAAGGAATAATGCGTGAAGTAATGGGTATAGACATAATGGAGCGGCAATTGCAGGATTTGTTACAAGTGGATGAGGTCATTATTGTCTCAGGAAATTGTGACGAAACCCCATGGGTGAAAAAAGAATTGGGTAAAGCTTGTGCAAACCGTATGAAACGAGAATGGAACTCAAAAAATATCATTGCGGTTACTGGTGGATCGACAATGGCCGAAGTGGCTAATTCGTTGTCACCTGATGAGGCTTCCAAGAAATTGACATTTGTCCCAGCCCGCGGGGGAATTGGTGAAGCAGTGCAGAACCAGGCTAATACGATTGTCGAAAGAATGGCACAGAAGGCGCAGGCCTCTTACAGAGTGTTATATGTACCCGATCAATTAAGCGGTGAGGTTTATGCTTCCTTCATGAAGGAACCTGCAATTAAAGAAGTGATTTCCCAAATCAAATCTGCCGATATGATCATTCATGGAATTGGTGATGCCATGGCGATGGCAGAGAGAAGAAATTCTTCGCCAGAAATGTTAAAGAAGCTGTTAGATGGAAATGCTGTAGGAGAAGCATTCGGTTATTACTACGATGAAAACGGAAAAGTTGTTCATAAGGTTTTGACAGTCGGAATCCAGTTAGATGATCTTAGCCCTGAAAAGCGAGTGATAACTGTGGCAGGTGGAAAAACTAAAGCTAAGGCTATCCGTTCTTACATGAAAGGCGCACCTTCATCGACCGTTTTGATAACGGATGAAGCGGCAGCCCAAGAGTTAATTCAGGGGAATTACACCCCTTAATATATTTGTGAACTTAAAAGGAGGAATTTTTCATGGCAGTAAAAGTTGGAATTAATGGTTTTGGACGTATTGGACGTAATGTATTTCGTGCAGCATTGAGTAATCCTGAGGTAGAGATTGTTGCTATTAACGACTTAACGGATGCTAATATGTTAGCGCACCTTCTTCAATATGATTCAATTCATGGATCTCTTAATGAAAAAGTAACGGTTGATGGGGATTACCTTGTTGTTGATGGGCATAAAGTCAAAGTATTGGCTGAACGTGATCCTGCACAATTAGCATGGGGTGAACTGGGAGTAGAAGTAGTAGTTGAATCTACAGGACGTTTCACAAAACGTGCGGATGCTGCAAAACATTTAGAAGCTGGCGCGAAAAAAGTAATCATTTCGGCTCCTGCATCAGATGAAGACATCACAATCGTCATGGGTGTAAACGAAGAAAAATATGATGCAGCAAACCACCATGTAATCTCTAATGCTTCTTGTACAACGAACTGCTTAGCACCATTTGCTAAAGTGCTTCAAGAACAATTCGGAATTAAACGCGGTATGATGACGACTGTTCACTCATATACAAATGATCAGCAAATCCTTGATTTGCCTCATAAAGATTATCGCCGTGCTCGGGCAGCGGCTGAGAATATCATTCCTACAACTACTGGGGCAGCAAAAGCTGTTGCACTTGTCCTTCCTGAACTTAAAGGGAAATTGAATGGTATGGCAATGCGTGTACCTACTCCAAACGTATCTGTTGTCGACCTTGTTGCAGAGCTTGAAAAAGACGTAACGGCTGAAGAAGTGAATGCAGCATTTAAAAAGGCTTCAGAAGGCGAACTTAAAGGAATTCTTGAGTACAGCGAACTTCCGCTAGTATCAGGTGACTATAACGGTAACCCAGCATCATCTACAATTGATGCCCTTTCCACAATGGTAATGGAAGGAAACATGGTTAAAGTATTATCTTGGTATGATAATGAAACAGGATATTCTAGCCGTGTTGTTGATTTAATCAACTATTTGGCTAAAAAAGGATTGTAATTAGAATAATAAAAAAAACCTCACCAAAGTGAGGTTTTTTTTATCACACCTCTAAAAAAACTTGGCAGAAGATGATATTATAAGTTAGTCATTAATCAGTCAAGCGTTTACATTTCTTGTTTTTGGATAATTTCCTTTAAACCGACTATAATGAAAAAGAGAAAAGGGGAGTTGGGATATTTACCCTCTCCCTTTTTGATTAAAAGAATCAAAAATATGAAAACAATATCTAAGGAGGTTCTTGGATTATGAATAAAAAGTCGATTAGAGATATTGAGTTAAAGGGGAAACGCGTATTTTGCCGTGTTGATTTCAACGTGCCGATGCAGGGCGGAAAGATTTCGGATGATACGAGAATCAAAGCTGCACTGCCGACGATTTCCTATCTGACGGAACAAGGCGCTAAAGTCATTTTAGCCAGCCACCTTGGCCGTCCTAAAGGACAAGTCGTTGAAGAATTACGTTTAGCTCCTGTTGCGGAAAGACTAAGTGAACTTAGTGGCAAAGATGTGCAAAATGCTCAAGAAGCTTATGGTGAGTCCGTTCAATCAATCATTGATAACATGGGAAATGGTGAGATCTTGCTGTTGGAGAACGTTCGTTTCTACCCGGGGGAAGAGAAGAACGATCAAGAATTGGCGAAGTCATTTGCTGCACTGGCGGATGTTTATGTAAATGATGCATTCGGAGCTGCACACCGTGCACATGCGTCAACTGAAGGGATAGCACACCATCTTCCAGCTGTTGCCGGATTACTGATGGAAAAGGAACTTTCTGTGCTGGGAAAAGCCCTATCCAACCCAGAACGCCCTTTCACAGCTATAATTGGCGGAGCAAAAGTAAAGGATAAGATAGGCGTTATCGAAAACCTTTTGGAAAATGTCGATCACTTGATTATTGGTGGTGGACTAGGTTATACATTTATTAAAGCACAAGGTCACGAAATCGGTAATTCTTTATTGGAAGAAGACAAAATAGAATTGGCCAAATCTTTCATCGAAAGTGCAAAGGAAAAAGGCGTAAAATTGCATTTGCCTATTGATGCAGTTGTAGCAGCTGAATTCTCACCTGATGCAGAATCAGAGAATGTTGATATCGATGCTATTCCAAATGATAAAATGGCTTTGGATATCGGTCCAAAAACTAGTGAATTATTTGCGGATGTAATTAAAGGTTCCAAGCTTGTCATATGGAATGGACCGATGGGTGTATTCGAGTTCGATAAGTTTGCGAATGGAACGAGAACGGTTGCTGAAGCATTGGCGGAAGCAAAAGATACGTACAGTATTGTAGGCGGAGGGGATTCTGCTGCAGCTGCTGAAAAGTTTGGATTGGCTGAAAAGATGTCCCATATTTCAACTGGCGGCGGTGCATCTCTTGAGTTCATGGAAGGCAAAGAATTGCCTGGCGTTGTGGCCTTGAACGATAAATAAGCGTTAACCGTTACATATTTCAACTTTAGAAGGGATGAGAAACCAATGCGTAAACCGATTATTGCAGGAAACTGGAAAATGAATAAAACACTATCTGAAGCGACTGCCTTTTTAGAAGAAGTGAACAATCTGATTCCGAAGCAAGATTTAATCGATACGGTTGTATGTGCTCCAGCTTTGTTTCTGGATCAACTGGTTAAAACAGCAAAAGGAACCGATGTGAAAATTGGGGCGCAGAACATGCACTTTGAAGAAAGTGGTGCTTTCACAGGAGAAATCAGTCCAATCGCTTTAGCTGATCTGGGTGTAACCTATGTAATTCTTGGCCATTCCGAACGCCGGGAAATGTTCAACGAAACGGATGAAGGCGTTAATAAAAAAGCGCATGCCGCTTTTGCCCATCAGTTAACCCCTATCGTTTGTTGCGGTGAAACACTTGAGCAAAGGGAAGCGGGCGAAACGAATGATTTCGTTGGAAGCCAGATTGAAAATGGCTTGGCGGGATTATCTGAAGATCAATTAAAACAAACCGTCATTGCCTATGAGCCTATTTGGGCGATTGGAACAGGGAAATCGTCTTCTGCTCAAGATGCAAATGAAGTTTGTGCACATATTCGCTCAGTTGTGGCTGACAAGTTTTCAAATGAAGCGGCTGCAGCCATCCGCATTCAGTACGGTGGCAGTGTAAAACCTGAGAATATTAAAGAGTACATGGCACAGCCTGATATTGACGGTGCGTTGGTAGGCGGGGCAAGCTTGAAAACCGATTCCTTTTTACAATTGCTGGAGGCTGGTCACTATGAGTAAGTCGCCTGTGGCACTTATCATCTTAGACGGTTTTGGCTGCCGTGGTGAAGAAAAAGGAAATGCTGTTTTTCATGCGAAAAAACCGAACTTTGACCGTTATTGGGAACAGTATCCGCATTCCCATTTAACTGCAAGCGGGGAAGCTGTCGGTTTGCCTGCCGGTCAAATGGGGAACTCCGAAGTGGGGCATTTGAATATTGGGGCAGGACGGATCGTTTATCAAAGTCTTACCCGTGTGAACCTGGCAATCCGTGAAGGTGAGTTTGCAGAAAATCCAACTTTGGTCGATGCCATGAGCCATACCAAGAAAAAAGGCACGGACCTTCACCTTTTCGGCCTTCTTTCAGATGGCGGCGTACACAGTCATATTGAACATATGTATGCCCTGCTGAAATTGGCCGCAAAAGAAGGAGTTAAAAATGTATATGTACATGCATTTTTAGATGGACGTGATGTCGGACCGAAAACGGCGCAAGGTTATATTAAGGAAGCGGAAGCGAAAATGAAGGAAATCGGTGTCGGTCAGTTTGCGACCATTTCCGGAAGATATTATTCGATGGACCGTGATAAACGGTGGGAACGTGTGGAGAAATCCTACCGTTCGATGGTGTATGGTGATGGACCTGCTTACTCTTCAGCTATGGAATGTGTCGAGGACTCCTACGAACATGGCATTTTTGACGAGTTCGTGATACCTTCAGTCATAACGGCGGAAGACGGTAAACCGGTGGCAACGATTAAAGATGATGATGCCGTTATCTTTTATAACTTCCGTCCAGACCGGGCGATCCAGATTTCCAATACGTTCACGAATGAGGACTTTCGCTCATTTGACCGCGGTCCTGGACATCCGTTGCACCTCCATTTTGTATGCTTGACACATTTTTCAGAAACAGTTGACGGATATGTTGCTTTTAAGCCGACAAATCTTGATAATACATTAGGGGAAGTACTTTCCCAAAACCAGCTTACCCAGCTTCGTATCGCTGAAACTGAAAAATACCCGCATGTGACGTTTTTCATGAGCGGCGGACGTGAAGAGAAGTTTCCTGGTGAAGAGAGGATTTTAATTAATTCTCCGAAAGTCGCTACATATGATTTACAACCGGAAATGAGTGCTTATGAAGTGACGGATGCATTAGTGGAACAAATTGAGGCTGACCGTTTCGATGCGATCCTTCTGAATTTCGCCAACCCGGACATGGTTGGTCATTCAGGGATGCTTGAGCCTACCATTAAAGCGATTGAAACCGTGGATGAATGCCTAGGCAGGATCGTCGATTTAATCGTCTCAAAAGGCGGTACAGCAATCATTACAGCTGATCATGGCAATGCTGATGAAGTCGTAACGCTTGAAGGCGACCCCATGACAGCCCATACAACGAATCCCGTGCCTGTCATTATCACTAAAAATCAGGTAACATTAAGAACAGGTGGTATCCTAGGTGATTTAGCTCCAACGATGCTTGATTTGCTTGGAGTCGAAAAACCTGTTGAAATGACAGGGAAATCCCTATTATCTAAATAAAAATTGTGAATTGGAAAAGGAGAGATTTATAATGCCGTACATCGAACATGTATATGCACGCGAAGTGCTTGATTCCCGTGGTAATCCAACAGTAGAAGTAGAAATCCAAACAGAGTCCGGATATTTCGGACGTGCAATCGTACCATCAGGTGCTTCCACAGGAGAACACGAAGCGGTTGAGCTTCGTGACGGAGATAAATCTCGTTACCTGGGTAAAGGGGTACAAAAAGCAGTTGATAATGTAAATGAAATCATTGCTGACGCTGTCATTGGTTTGGATGTAACGAACCAAGCAGGCCTTGACCTTACTATGATTGAATTGGATGGTACTGAAAACAAAGGAAACTTGGGAGCTAATGCAATTCTTGGTGTATCAATGGCTGCTGCCCATGCCGCTGCTGAATTTTCAGGTTTACCATTGTATCGTTATCTTGGAGGATTCAATGCGAAACAACTTCCGACTCCAATGATGAACATCATTAACGGCGGATCACATGCCGATAACAATGTTGACTTCCAGGAATTCATGATCCTTCCTGTAGGTGCCCCTAGCTTCAAAGAAGCCGTTCGTATGGGTGCTGAAGTATTTCATGCATTGAAATCAGTCCTTTCTGCTAAAGGCTTGAATACGGCTGTTGGCGATGAAGGCGGCTTTGCTCCAAACCTTGGATCAAACCGTGAAGCGCTACAAGTCATCATCGAGGCAATTGAAAAAGCAGGCTATAAAGCAGGCGAAGATATCTACCTTGGTATGGACGTAGCTTCATCTGAATTCTATAACAAAGAAACAGGCAAATATGATCTTGCAGGCGAAGGCCGCAATGGCGTTACATCCGAAGAAATGGTTGCTTTCTATGAAGAGCTAGTGAATGAGTTCCCGATTCTTTCCATCGAAGACGGCTTGGATGAAAATGACTGGGATGGCCACAAACTTCTAACTGAACGCATTGGTTCTAAAGTTCAATTAGTGGGTGACGATTTATTCGTAACGAACACGAAAAAATTGGCTGAAGGCATCGAAAAAGGCATCGGTAACTCGATCCTAATCAAAGTGAACCAAATTGGTACACTTACTGAAACGTTTGATGCAATCGAAATGGCGAAGCGCGCAGGCTACACTGCAGTCGTTTCCCACCGTTCAGGTGAAACGGAAGATGCAACAATCGCTGACATCGCCGTTGCAACAAACGCAGGCCAAATCAAAACGGGTTCCATGTCCCGTACAGACCGTATCGCTAAATACAACCAACTTCTTCGCATCGAAGACCAGCTTGGTGACTTGGCTGTATATGGCGGCTTGAAATCTTTCTATAACTTGAAGAAGTAATTATCTTGAATTCCGCTTCTGACGAGAAGCGGATGGATTCATTATAATAATTTCTTTTAACCTCCTATTCAATGTGGCAATCCGCATTTGAATAGGAGGTTTTTTTATGTTTATGGGGGGGAGTGTGCATTCAATATGGGACAGTCCTATTTGTTACCAAAACCTTATGAAGTCAGCGAAAGTGACTATGAAAGTACAGTCGCCTCCGGTTCATTTCGAACGGTTATCAAACCTTAAAGTCAATGCTTCATTAAGATGGGCTTGTTACAGCTTAGGCATGATTCCAGCTGGATTCAAGCCCATTTAATCAAACGTTTGATTAATAAAATCCAAGACAAAAAAAGGTGCCGCATATGGGCACCTTTTCTTATTTATTCGATACAGCTTTCACTGGCACGGCATTATAGTATTCTTCCAATGTACTCTTCGTTTCGAAAATTTCAGTTGCGGCTTCGACACCAACATAGCGGATGTGCCATGGTTCGTATTTATAGCCTGTGATGTTTTCCTTGCCTTCTGGATAGCGGATGATAAATCCGTATTCATGGGCATGCTCGGCAAGCCAGGTCGCTTCATTCGTGTCACCGAAGCAGTCTTGGGCAGCACATGCGCCGTCGTGGGTCGTAACATCAATCGCGAGACCCGTTTCATGCTCGCTTGTCCCAGGCATTGCACTGTAGGTCCTAGCTTTTTCTTCCCCGTCCTTAGCCACATAGTTATTAAAGACCGCGATTTGTGTTTGATGTGAACGGTATGCGGAAACACCGGCAAAGTGCATGTTTTCTTTTTCGGCAGCCTGGAACAATTTTTCAAGAGCCTTTCCCGCTTCTTTGCGCATCATTCTTTTTTCAATTTTATCTTGAAAGATGAAATCCACTTTTGGGTAGATAAGGTCCTCAGGTTTGTAATCTTCCGGCAGGCTGTATTGTTTATTGACAAGTACAGGTATGCTTTCCGGGTTGGCTAATGTCTGAAGGCCAGCCTGTGCGGGTTTAACCGTTTCATCAACTTCCACCTGGCGTTGGGCCGATTCATTTGAATCATTATTCTTATCAGTTTCTGTCTCCTTATCCTGGGAGCTCGGTTGTTCTTCTTTTGGCTCTTTTTTATCATCGCTGGTCAGGTCGAATGAACAGCCAGCCATCAGAATGAAAGATGATAGAGCGGTTGCTGCAAATATAGGTTTTAACATATGAAAGGCCCCTTGCTTTTAATATAAGATTTCCAATAGAAATAGTTTTGAAAGATTATCGTGATAAGTAATCCCTTGTTAATTCACTTTGATATTTATCAAGAAATAAGCCAATCCAGACCACCATCAACAAAAAAGGATAATCATTACGGATTGCGGTTTGCACGACGGGATCAGACCAAAAGTGCGAAAGGAAACCAGATGACATCCTGATTGTCTCGAATGTGACAAGGCCGTGCAGCGATAACCAAAGGATCGTAAGGGTATTGGTCCCAAACCCGATCAATGCTGCTATGATGCTCAGCAAGACGGCTGCTGCCCCGATCAGGAGGACATGGAAGCTTGATTGGAAAAAGTCGATACTGCTATTGGAAAGTCCATTATAAATAATAGCAGTAAAATAAACGGTTGTCGTGATATATGCAGCAAATAATAAGTATCGATTTCCGTGATACTTTGCCAGCAGCAATAGAAGCGGTGATAGGATGATTAATAGGACACTTATAAGATTGCTTCCGCCTGTCCATAAAGAATAACCGGCAAACGCCGAGAATAGGATGGTCAGGAGATCAAGAATCCGAAGTATGGACTTAAACATGGTGACACCTCTTTCTCTTTATGCAAATTATCTCAAACTTTGTTTCAAAAAGAAAATAAACGACCATGGATTTAGGAATTCTTACCATTATAGTATAACAAAGATTGTGGATATTTAGTGGGTGTGGTAAAGTTAAAGTAATTGTTTATTGGTTCTTCAGGAGGTGTAATTGCATGCATGCATTTCTCATAACGCTTTTAGTGATTGTCAGTATCGCCCTCATTGTGACGGTATTGCTTCAATCAGGTAAAAGTGCAGGTTTATCAGGTGCGATTGCCGGCGGTGCCGAGCAGCTATTCGGAAAGCAAAAGGCACGCGGTTTGGACCTAGTTTTACATCGGGCAACGGTAGTATTGGCCATTTTATTCTTTGCTTTAACTTTACTTGTTGCATTCTTTGATGTGTAATGGATCAAAAATGAGTCTAGCTAAATAGCTAGGCTTTTTTCTTTGCACAATAGTCGCATGAATAGATATAGTGATTTTAGTACTTAATTATAGGATAGGGAATTCTATTTACCGATAAAGGAGTTTAAAATCATGAAAATCAAGCTGCAGCAGCCCTTTACTTTTAAAGGCGGAAAAAGAGCTGTTTTACTTTTACATGGATTTACGGGGAATTCCGCAGATGTGCGGATACTTGGCCGTTACTTGGAGAAACAGGGATACACCTGCCATGCCCCGCATTATAAAGGACATGGCGTTCCGCCAGAGGAGTTAGTGAAAACGGGGCCAACAGATTGGTGGAAAGATGTCATGATGGCCTACGATTTTCTTAAAAGCGAAGGCCATGAAGAAATTGCTGTTGCCGGACTCTCATTAGGAGGCGTATTTTCTCTGAAATTAGGTTACACTGTACCTATAAAGGGTATCGTAACAATGTGTGCGCCTATGTATATCAAAAGTGAAGAAATGATGTATAAAGGAGTATTGGAGTACGCTAGAGAATTTAAGAAGTACGAAGGGAAAACTCAAGAGCAAATAGAGCTTGAAATGGACCTTCTTGCCGATAAGCCCATGAATACATTGAAAGCCCTTCAGGAATTGATAACGGATGTACGAGAGCACGTCGACCTTATTTACGCGCCGACATTTGTCGTGCAGGGCCGGCATGATGATGTTATCAATCCCAAAAGTGCCGATATTATTATTGATGCCATTGAATCACCTGTCAAACAAATCAAGTGGTATGAAGAATCCGGTCATGTCATAACTCTTGATAAAGAACGAAACCAATTGCATGAAGATGTATTTGAATTTTTAGAAAGTCTGGATTGGTCCGAATAACAAAATTATCATACCCTGAATAGGAGGGTTTTCATGGAAGATAACATTCAAGAACATATTAATAAGCTGCTGACGTACATGACGGATGAAGCATATAAGCCGTTAACCGTACAAGAACTGGAAGAGGCTTTGAAAATCGAAGACTCGGCAGATTTCAAGAATTTCGTTAAGGCTTTAGTTAAGATGGAAGAAAAGGGATTGGTGGTCAGAACGAGAAGCAATCGTTACGGCCTGCCGCAAAAAATGAATTTGTTCCGCGGTAAATTAACGGGCCATGCAAAGGGATTCGCTTTTGTGACACCTGAAGATAACCCAGGTATGGATGATATTTTCATTCCGCCAAATGAAACGGGTACAGCGATGCATGGAGATGTCGTCATGGTACGAGTATCTTCGGAAACATCCGGCTCAAGACAAGAAGGCACGGTCATCAGAATACTTGAACGCGGCATTACACAAGTGGTCGGTACATACTCGGAAAGTAAAAGTTTTGGTTTCGTCATCCCTGATGATAAAAAGATTGCAAACGATATCTTCATTCCACAGCATGCTTCCCATGGAGCGGTAGAGGGACATAAGGTTGTCGTCAAGCTGACTTCTTATCCTGAAGGACGTGTAAGTGCAGAAGGCGAAGTCATTGAAATTCTTGGGCATAAGAATGACCCTGGTGTAGATATTCTTTCAGTGATCCATAAATATGGTTTGCCGATGGAGTTCCCGGATGACGTCATGGAGCAAGCCAATGCCGTTTCGGATACCATTCAAGAAAGTGAAATTGGCAGTCGCAGGGATTTGCGGAATGATGTTTTGGTCACGATTGATGGAGCGGATGCCAAGGACCTGGATGATGCCGTCACTGTTTCTAAACTTGAAAATGGCAATTATAAGCTTGGTGTCCATATTGCTGATGTCAGCCATTATGTGACGGAAGGTTCGCCAATTGATAAGGAAGCCTTAGAAAGAGGGACGAGCGTTTATTTGGTTGATAGGGTCATCCCGATGATCCCGCATCGTTTATCGAATGGCATTTGTTCCTTGAACCCACAAGTCGACCGTTTTACACTTTCTTGTGAAATGGAAATCACACCAAATGGTGAAGTTGTCAACCATGAGATTTTCGAAAGTGTCATTAAGACGACTGAACGTATGACATATGGCAATGTGAACAAAATCCTTGTGGATAAGGATGAAGAACAACTCGAACGCTATGAAGCTTTGGTTCCGATGTTCCAGGACATGGAGAAGTTGGCGGCCATCCTTCGTAAAAATCGGATGAACCGCGGTGCAATCGACTTTGATTTCAATGAAGCGAGAGTTATCGTTGATGAAGAGGGACATCCGACTGATGTGGTTTTACGTGAAAGGTCGGTTGCGGAAAAGCTGATTGAAGAGTTCATGCTTGCGGCCAACGAAACCGTTGCTGAGCATTTCAACCGTCTTGACGTTCCGTTCATTTACCGTATTCATGAAGATCCCAAGCCGGAAAAACTGCAGCGTTTCTTTGAATTCATTACGAACTTCGGATATATTGTACGGGGGTCGGCCAATGACGTTCATCCTAAAGCGTTACAGGAAATCATTGAGGCGGTTGCAGGTAAACCGGAAGAAACGGTCATATCCACAGTCATGCTTCGTTCCATGCAACAAGCCAAATATGACCCCGAGAGCTTAGGTCACTTTGGTTTATCAGCTGAGTTTTATACACATTTCACATCACCGATTCGCCGTTACCCGGATTTGATCGTGCACAGGTTGATCAGGACCTACTTGGTGGAAGGTAAACTCGATGAAGCTACGAAGGAGAAATGGAATGCCATTTTACCTGAAATTGCCGATCATACATCGAAACGTGAACGTCGCTCAGTCGATGCTGAACGGGAAACGGATGATTTGAAGAAAGCAGAATATATGCTTGATAAAATCGGCGAAGAATATACCGGTATCATTGGTTCGGTTACGAATTTCGGGATGTTCGTCGAGTTGCCGAACACCATTGAAGGACTTGTCCATGTCAGCTTTATGACGGATGATTATTACCGCTTCGATGAGCGTCAGCTTGCAATGATCGGGGAGCGTACCGGTAATGTGTTCCGGATTGGCGATGAGATCGACGTACGTGTTTCCAACGTCAATAAAGAGGAACGCGCCATCGATTTTGAAATTATCGGCATGAAGGTAAGCCGCCCGCGTCCATCTGGCGAGAAGAAAATATTCAAAGCCAATTCAGGTGAACGCAAACGGGGCCGCGGTGGCAATGGGGGACGTAACGAAGGTAAAGGCGGCGGCCGCGGAGGCAGCCGTAATGGAGATTCGCCTTCCTCTGAGAGAAAACCGAAAAAGAAGAAAAAGTTCTTTGAAAATGCGCCAGCTGCCAAGCGCAAGAGAAAACCAAAAAAGAGATAAAGATTGAGGCGGGGGGATGATCATTTCATCCTCTCGCCGCGATTGGATGTAAAAAAGGGGAGAGTTAGATGCCAAAAGGCTCAGGTAAACAACTAGCACAAAATAAAAAAGCTTATCATGATTTCTTTATTGAACAAACGTTTGAAGCAGGTATCGTTTTGAAAGGGACGGAAATCAAGGCAATCCGTGCGGCCCGAGTGAATTTGAAGGATGCCTTTGCTAAAATAGAAAATGGTGAAATCTATCTTCATAATATGCATGTCAGTCCATATGAGCAGGGAAACCAGTTTAACCATGACCCGTTGCGGACACGAAAGCTTCTTTTGCATAAGAAAGAAATCAGTAAACTGATCGGTGAAACAAAGGAAACAGGTTACACCATCGTCCCGTTGAAAATGTATTTAAAGAATGGCTTTGCCAAAGTTTTAATCGGACTTGGAAAAGGGAAGAAGCAATATGACAAGCGTGATGACCTGAAGAAGAAGGAAGCGAAACGCGATATTGAACGTGCTTTCCGTGATCGGCAGAAGATGTAGAACTGCCAAGACCTTACAATTGCTTTTTTGAACCAATCTGTTATAATTAATCCTGTACCGATGACAATTGAATATCAGCCAACTTGCTGACTATTCTTCTCTCGTACGCTCCATTTCTATCATGGGGACGTTACGGATTCGACAGGGATAGTTCGAGCTTAAGTTGCGAGTCGAGGGGATCGGCCTCGTTAAAACGTCAACGCCTATAACTGGCAAACAAAACAACAACCTAGCTTTCGCTGCTTAATAACAGTCGATAGCTGTTCCTCCCTCCATGGCCCACGTGGTAGGGTAAGGGACTCACTCTAAGTGGGATACGCCGGAATCCACCGTCTGAGGATGAAGGAAGAGACCAATCAGACTAGCTGCTCTGCCGCCTGTCGATAGGCTAATGAGTTCGCGAAATGCGAATATATCGACTACACTCGTAGAAGCTTAAGTGCCGTTATGTCTGGACGTGGGTTCGACTCCCACCGTCTCCACCAATACATATATTGGTGGTTTTTTATTTGTCTTTGTAAGTTTAAGCATAAATTGTCCATAAGGACAGTTTATGCTTTATTTGTTATTTGGACATTTTATGGTTAAATCTATTTATAAAAATCCTCTGTATTGGTAAAAATAGTAAATTTACTGAATACTTCGGAAGAAATAAATACTACTATTGGTATTTATTTGATAAAATAGGTTATACAATAAGTGACTTATAACGGAGGCAATTTTTAATGGATATAAATCGTTTTACGAATTACTATAATAATAAAATGAAAAGTAATCTTACTAAGAAAAAGCGTTTACAGACTATTAGTGAGTATTTTCAAAAGACATTAAAGGAACAAGTTTCATTTGCAGATGAAACAGAGTGTTATAAATATATAGTTAAGTACGTAATATCTAAAGAGGATGAAGCTGAAGAAATTCTGAATGAGATTTATAACATGCTGGAATATTCTTATTCAACACAGAATCCTAATTATGTATATGACCTTAAAACAAATAAAGTTCATTCAGATTTCTTTAAGTTGATTGATACAACATTCAAAAAAACAATTAGTTATGGAGATTTTGAATATAAATTAACAGAAAAAATCAAATATGACAGGTTTAATGAAGTTATAGAATGCATTCTAGAATACAAGGAAATGGGGGATGATATAGCTAGTGGGGAACCGTATAGAAAGGATTCAGGTTTAATAATTATTACCTTTGATTTGAAAAATAAAAAGTTCATTTCATCAAAGTCTTCAAGTTACAAAAGTCATAACAATATTGTTGAGTTTTTGGGTTCAAAGGGGTTTTCAATTTCACCTATTTATATTTTAAAAAGAGCATTGACTATCAAGAATAGAAATCATACGGAGTTCTCGCCAACAACGTTGTTAATTATAAATTTACTGTATGAGAAAATTCCAGAGATGGGTTATGATATTACGTTAGATGCAATAAGTTTTACTAATTTAGATGCTAAAAATGTTCAAGGGATTAAAATGAAGGGTACAGATTTGTTACAGTCTATGGAAATTCTACAAAGAATACATGATGGTGATGAAGTACATAACCTTAAACTGTCCTTAGATAAGATAAGTAGGAATAATGAAAAACAAGAATACTTTAGTACAAATTTCACTATTGATCTTCAAGGGAAGATTGCTTTTATATTTGATGACGATGAAATTCGAGAAAGTAGAAGAAGAGAAATATGTATTAAATTACAAAGTAGCTTGTGGGATCTTATATATGATGAACAAACAATTGAAAGAGGAGAAAAAATTATTCATAAGGAATTACCAAAGCCAGAATCACTCCATTACACGGTGTCAGATATTAGAAAAAAAATGTTGGAAATAATAACTGATAAAAATGAAAAGATTGAAGTTGAAAAATACTTTATGGATAAATACCCAGCATCATTAATTTTTAATATAGATTAAAAAAGGAGAATTTTTATGTTCTTTTCCAATAGTACGATCATAGTACGAATTAATAATATAGATGTGGAAAAAAATCTTAAAAATTTTTCCTTTTTTGAAAATAACGGTTCGAGTAACTATTCTCGGAAATTTTACTCTATAAATTTTTATAATGATAAAAATGATATGGGAGAAATACATTACACTAATTCTTTTGAATATGGAAAGATGAATGTTATAAATTTCATTAGAAAATCTAACCTGTTTTTTCTATTTACATCAAGTGTGCAGCATACCAAATTTTTTAAAAAAATTATTACTACGATGGTAAAAGAAAAAAAAATTAGTTTTGATATCCTTAAAATCCCAATAACTGAGGAAATAATGGATTTTTCAGAGGTTAAGAATTTTTCTTTTATTCAAACGGATAGTGTATCTGGTATTATTGGGACTTTAATATTTAATAACGATCCATATTTAATAAAAATGTATAATAACGGTTTAATTACGTTTCCGTTCACAAATAATAAGGAGTTAATTGAAGTGATTATAAGTACTTCTTTACAAATTTTAAATGAATATGGACCAATTTGAAATATTTATTAAAATGAGAAAAAATATTTATTCTTTTTTTGAAAACATGTCAATAAACTCTGTAAACTTTTTGACTTGGACTTCTGCTATTATAGCCGCTTTATTGGCTCTAACTACAATTATTTTTAGCCAATTTAATGAAAGATTAATTCAAAAAATAAGCGATTTAACTAAGGAAATTGAAGTATATATATCTGATGTAAATCATGATCGTCAAATAATAAATCAAAAGATAAATGAAATTATTTATTTACTATCAAATCAAGCCGTTTATAAATTAACCTTATTCTTCTTTTTTTTGATATCGTACTTATCAGGTTTATTATGGACAGCTTCAGGAATTGGATATATTATTGACCAACCAGATGGAAGTTTGGGGGACATAATAATAATTAGTTTTTCAACTTTTGGTATTTCCACTGCTTTTTTTGTTTTACCAATTATTTTAATTAAATTTAATAAAAATTCAATTTTAAAAGTGGATAACAAGAGTAGATTAAAGTTTTCTGACATAATTAAATACTTTAATTCTATAACTAGAGTGTCTATCGAAAACATTATCAAAGAATATATACAGCCAACTATAAATATAAAATTAAGCTACTCAGGTGCCTGTGGAATTTCATTGAAACAAGAAATTCCTATTTCTAAGATTTCTTATATTTTAGAATTTGTTAGTGCGAATAATATAAAACAAATAATAAAGATAACTAATAATTCAGCTGAAAAATATAATGAATATATGATTAAACCTTTAAATAAAAACGAAAATAATTTTGAAGGGTTATTTGATTTAATCCGAGAAAGTACTCATCAATACTTATATGTGTATAAAATGGATAAAAAAGAATTAGTAGCTTCCTTTACAATGGATTTTTCAATTAACTCAGATAATGAGCTGGTTATAAAAATAAATAAAAAGTTTAAAACTACGCCAGATATTCAAATAATTGACATTCTTTCTTCGAATAAATGGATGCATATCTTTTCAGAAGAGAGACCAAATAAATATAAATTAGTCCAAAAAAAGTAACTAATAAACATCTCCTTTTAAACACCGTTCAAATTGAACGGTGTTTTCCTTTTAGAGTCAACTAAGTTTTAAATATATATTTTTAAGTCAAAACTAAAAGGAAAACAATACTGAAGGGTTTGGGGAATATCAAATTTTCAAACAGGACAAAATTATATGGCATTGATCCAAAAGGAAGAGGCTCCATATTTATTGAATCTTTAACCAGTTATTTAATAAGGTTGGCAGAGGTACATTTGATTAAGACTGTCGATTTAATAGCTTATGAGGTCGCACCAATATTAGAAAAAGACTATCTATTATACAGTTCAGATAGAGGTGGAAATCGCTTTTATGATGGTGCTCATTCTTTAAATGGCTTTGGTAATAACTCAATAAATATGATTAATTGCTTAAAAATTCTAACGGGGCAGGATAATTTGGAAGACACCACATTGAATAGGTATTCAGATATTATTGGGACTAGAAATTTATTGAAAAAAGAGATTGCATGGTGTCCTAGATGTTTGGAAAAGGGACTTTATTATCCCGTTATTTGGTGTATTGCGGCTTATACTACATGTACGATTCATAACATACCTTTGCAAGAAAATTGCAACAACTGTACAAAAAAAATTCCGCATTTACATAGGAAAAGTCGGGTTGGGATTTGCCCTTACTGTTGTGAAAAACATTTTGATTCCACTAAAAGCTATAAAAAGCCATTAGAGAAAAATACTTATATATCAAAGGACATAGAAAATTTTTTTTTATATGCCAGTAACTTGAGATTGAATGATAATGCTTTGCAACGAAACTTATTAGGGATAGTTGAAAATAAATTTAACGGAAAAATTGAGGATTTTTCCAGGTATCTAAAAATTGCTAAAACGACAATGTGGGAGTGGTGTAACGGTAAAGTGAATCCACCTTTTAATAAGGTTGTGCATATTGCTTATAAATTAGATGTTAGTTCTTTAGAACTCTATACTCAAGTTGATTTTAACAACCTAACTTATAAGTATGATAAAAATACAAATCAAAGAAAAATTATGAATAGAGAGAAGAAAAATTTTAGTAAAGAAAAAATCACTTTATTTTTTAAAGAAATAGAAGAAAACAAAGAAGTAGTAGTATCGATAAGAGATATCGCTAGGGAACAAAGCTGCAGTACTAAGTACCTTTATACTAATTTTTCTGATTATTGCAAAAGGATTTCGGCTAATAATAGGAGAATTATAAAGAATAAAGAAAAAGAACGCATGAACAATATTAGTTTACTTATAAAAGAGCAATTTATAAAAGAAACTGAAAATGGACAGATACCTACTAGAAAAAAAATTGAGCAAGAATTACAGATGCCATGTATTTTTATGAACAGAACCATTAAGGATTACTATTTCGAACTATGTTTAAATCATGGGTCTCTATTAGGGAAGGAATGAAGCCTAAATGATGACTGAAATAGAATTAGAAGATTGGTTTATTAAAAATGATATACCGATGCATACAAAAGAGTTAATAAATGAGATAAGGCTTTCAGAACCCTACAGAAAAGTACAAAGTGGCCGTGGAAATGTTTCAGGTACTTATCCAAGTAGGAAAATGGGTGTAACTATTCAATTTGAAAGTCATACTGTTGAATTACCTGCTATCTATGAAATGGAGTATAACTCATCGGTGATAGAATACTATGACCAACCAAAACCGGTTTATATGGAGTACTTATCGGAATCCGGAAGGAAAATTAGCGTAAATTCAACTCCTGATTTTTTTGTAATAAAAGAGGATGAAGCAGGTTGGGAAGAGTGGAAAACGGAAGAAGATTTATTGAAACTATCTTTAAAATCACCGAATAGGTTTATGAAAGATGAGGTTGGTAATTGGAGATGCCCGCCGGGGGAAAGGTTTGCAGAGAAGTTTGGATTGAGATACTTTCTTAGAAGTTCCAAAGAAACCAACTGGACCTTTCAGAGAAATATCAAATTAGTAGAAGAATATATAAAAAATTCATACTTAGAAGGATTGACAGAAGAAAAAATAAAAGCTGCTAAAGTAACTGTATCTCAGCATTTTGGTATCACCTTAAAGGAATTATTAGAGTGCAATAGCTTATTTAATACAGAAGATATATACATCATGATAGCAGAAGACATTTTATATGCCAATATCAGAAGGTATGCCTTAATTGAACATGATAAGGTGCAGATTTTTGCTGATAAAGATATGGCTGATATACATAATGAAGTTTTTTCTGAGGCTACATTGCAAATTTCCCATACTACCAGTAGGCCAACAGGGTTGACTCAAGGTAGTAAATTTTTATGGGATAATCAGAAATATACAATCCTTAATTTTGGAAGATCAAGTATTACTGCAGTTGATGAGAAAGATAGGCTAGTTACTCTTTCAGAGCAAAATTTGAGAGTTCTTCTCGAACAAAAGGTTATCAAGCTTATGAATATGGACAAATTAGCCATCGATAATAAGGAGAGCGAATATAAAAGGATAATTTTGGAAGGTGCTTCACGATTAGATATAGAAGAGGCGCATAAACGATATGAAATAATTAATAATGTTGATTGTAATAATCAAGGATATAGTACCAAGACAATAAGCCGGTGGAAAAAAGCTTATGAGGAAGCAAAAAAACTTTATGGTAATGGTTTTTTAGGTTTGATACCTAAAACGAAAAATCGGGGTAATCGAAAGGTCAAGATTGATACGAGGGTAGTGAAAGTGATTAGGGAGGTTATCTCTAAGTATTATCTTACAAAAAAACAAATTAACATGAAGGCTGCTTATGAACTTTTAGAAGATGAATGTAGAAAGCAAGAATTATCATGTCCTAGTTATGTTACTTTCATTAAGTATATTGATAAAGAATCGAGTTTTATAAAAGAGAAAGAAAGAAAAGGTAGAAGAGCTGCGTATCAGTTGCAACATTGGCACCTTGAGCAACATACTCCGAAACATGGTGATTTGCCATTTGAGATAGCTCACATTGATCATACTGAACTAGACATTGAATTGGTTTTTAGTAATGTAAATAAAAAATACACACATAGACCATATTTAACATTGTTAATTGATGCGTATTCTCGAGTAATTCTTGCACATTATCTTACATTTGATCCACCAAGTTCTCGGTCAAATATGATGGTGTTAAGAGAATGTGTAAGGAAATATAATCAGCTACCTCGAACTATAGTGGTTGATGGAGGGAAAGAATTTCATAGTATCTATTTTGATTCATTATGCGCTCAATTTGAGATAGTCAAAAAGACTAGGCCTCCTGCTCAACCAAGGTTTGGTTCTGTAATTGAGCGCTTGTTTGGAACAACAAATACAAAATTTATTCACAATCTTCAAGGAAACACACAGTTAACTAAAGAGGTTAGGAAAGTAACGAAGAGCGTAAATCCAAAAAATAATGCTATTTGGACATTACCAAGGTTAGACGAAATGTTCTATAAATGGATTGACTATTATCAATCACAGCCGCATTCAAGATTGGGGACAACGCCAAAGGAACAATTTGAGTATGGTATGCAGCTTGGTGGGAGTAGAGAGTTAAGTTTTATTAATTATGATGAAAGTTTTATATTGGCTACATTACCTCCGACTCCTAGCGGAAGAGGATTGATACAAATAGGCAAGGGTGTAGTATTTAATAATATAAACTATTGGCATAATGACCTTCGTGCATATGAGAGACAGAAGGTTGACCTGAAATATGATCCGTTTGATGTTGGTGTACTATATGCTTTTGTTAATAAAAGATGGATAAAATGTCTTTCGGATTTTCACTATTTATTAAAAGGAAAGTCACATAAAGAATTACAAGTGATAACTGAAGAAATAAGGTATAAGAACAAAAATAAAAAAAGAGTTACCATTAGAGATATAGTATCGTTTATGAATAGTATAGAAGAAAATGAAAAGGTTATAAAACAATCATTGAAGGATGAGGAAAATCAGAGAATTAAAAAAGATACTAAAGTTCAAGATGGAGATATTGAATCAAATACCTTGATACCAAATGAAATTGACATTAGTAGCCTTCCTAAATTCGTTATATATGAAGAATCATGATGTAGGTGGTGTTAAAATTGGCAAAAAATAAAGGGATACCCATAGAAAAAAAACTTGAATCATTCAGGAAAATCAGAATATTACATCCTAAGATGAATCAATTACTTAAGCAACTAAAAGCATTAATTGAACTACCGGGAGGTAATGAAATTATTATACTTATGGGTCCATCGGGTGTTGGTAAGTCAACATTAATTGAGGAACTTTGTAAGGAAATAATAAAGGCAAATATTGTTGAATTGGAAGAAAATAAATCAAAGTTACCCTTAGTTAAAGTTGAACTTGTTTCCCCGGATAGTGGTTTGTTTAATTGGAAAGATTTTTATATACGCATTTTAGAGGCGACAAACGAGCCTTTAATCCATAAAAAGATTTTGTATGAGACAAATGTAGAAAAGGAGGGGAGAAAAAAGGTATTTACAAATCACAATCCAAGAACAGCACCAGAGTTACGGAGATCTGTTGAGAATGCATTCTATTATAGAGAGCCGAAAGTATTAATTATTGATGAAGCACAACATTTTACTAAGATGGCCTCTGGAAAGAGATATACGGATCAATTGGATACTTTAAAATCATTATCTAATCTAACTAAAATACCTCAATTATTAGTAGGTACCTATGAATTAAAGGATTTCGTAAATCTAAATGGACAGCTTGCAAGAAGAACAATGGATATACAATTTCCAAGATATGATTGTAATATTAATGATGATTTTAGAAATTATATCGGTATTATACAAGGTCTTCTAGGGAAAATACCGATTAATGTATTATCAGAAGAAATAATTGGTCAACATGAATTTTTATATGAAAGAACATTAGGTTGTGTAGGTATATTAAAGGATTGGTTGGTTCGATCACTAAAAGTTGCTCTTGAGGAAGATAGCGATGAATTCACGATTGATCATATGCGGAGTACAGCCCTTTCAATAAATAAAATATCAAAGTTACTTGATGAAATTGAAATTGGTGAAGCCCTATTTATTGATAAGGAGGAAACTGTGAATTCAGTAAGAGGGAAATTAGGCTTATCAGTATCTTCATCACCAACTAAAAAGGATTCTAAAAAAAGAAGAGTAGGAATAAGAAATCCGACTCGGGATAAAGTTGGGAGAGATTGAATGGCCAATGAAAACAATTTAGATATATTAAATGAACTTAAAGAAAAAGAATCATACTCCGAAAGAAGCACTTTATATGGATTAGAACCAATAGGTAAAGGAACACCTTTTGTTGAGAGTATAAGTAGTTATATATGTAGGTTAGCTTATGAGCATAATGTTGATGTCACGACGTTACTCTTTCAATTAGTTATACCCTCACTACCGGAGTATTCAGTATTAAAAAATCGTCACTCTATAGTAAAGGCGCATCTTTTTTTAGGAATAGGCAAAACAGCAAATAATGTAGTTTCTGCTTTAGAGATTCTGACCCACCGAAATGATCTTATACAATTGACCTTCCTAAATTGGAAGCCAATTGTTAGAGTGGCATTAATAAATAATATGAAAAAGTGGTGTTCAGAGTGTTTTAATGAAATGAATGAACGGATGGAAGAATTTTATGAACCTCTTATCTGGCAATTAAAAGATATTAATTACTGTTTAAAGCACTTAGTTCCCCTTCAAAAAGCTTGTTTAAAATGCAAAAAAGAAATACCACATATAAGAACTAGGATGAAAATAGGTTATTGTCCATTTTGTAATTTGTTTTTAGGGAATAATGTTGATTTACAACATAGAAGATGGCTAAGGATTATTCCTAGAGATGAAGAAAAACTTCTTGCTGGTTACTCAGATTTATTAAAAAACAATAATCCCTCTGTTATACCAACTTTTCTATTTGTCAGAAATTTTTTTGTCAAAATAAAAGAAATTAATCCTTCCCTCTCATTAACTCACCTGTCTAGAGTTTTATCTATAAAGAAAGAAATGCTCAATGAATTTTTTATTGGGACAAAGAGACCCAATATGAGGTTTTGGACAGAAATAAGCAGATATTTAGAAATGCCGCTACACGAGTTATTAAAACCTGAGTTTGATAATAATGTCGTGAGATATTTAAAAGAGTTGGAATCGAATAATTTAAAAAGAAATTTTATTAGCGAGGATGAGAAACTGAAAATGAAAATGTGTATGATTAATCATTTAGAAGTAGGTGATTTATCAATTAACATGCATTCATTAGCAGTAGCACATAAATTTGACCAACGAAAAATGAGACAGCATTATCCTGATTTATATAATCAAATAATTCATAGGTACAGAGATTTTAAAGATCAGGAAAAAAAACAATACTATTTAAATTTAACATCTAAGATACGCTTAATCTTAGATGATCCTAACCAAGAACCAATAAGTTTAAAGAAGATGATGGGGAAATTCGGAACAACAGAACCTACAGGTAAAAAATATATGCCGGATTTATGCGAAGAGATTAAACATACATACAAAGAATTTCTTTACAAAAAGAATAAGGAAAATAAGAAAAATCAAGATGAAGAACTAAAAGAAATTATGTATAAATTACATAAACAAGGGCTATATCCAAATGAGTTAATCATCACGGACTACCATTCAAATAAATCCCTATTTAGAACTAAGTATTATAGAGAGAGTAGAAAAAGAACACTAAAGGACTTAGGATATTAATAATAGGAGACACTATATGGTTAATTTTTAATGTTTGAGACAGTTAATGGTTTATAATTTTGTGTTTAAAAAGATTATATTGTATAAAATTCTAGCATATTTTGGACAAGTTATGGTTAATTATCAGGACATATTATCTTTTAACTGACAGTCTTCTTTTTAGTTGTTTTTGTCGAAAAATCGATAAATCGTATAATTCGCAGATAAATCAGGAGTTTTCGCAGATATATCTCCATTTTCGAAGATATATTCCCGATTTCGCAGATAATTTGTACAATCGCTATCATTTAAAGGAATATTTCCTACTTCTATAGAATCCTTTGGGAGAAACCAAGATTGGAGTGATGAAATTGATTGTAAAAAAGCGAAAAGTTCCTCTTGCCATCCGCAAATTACGTGCATTAGCGTACAGGCTTCCTCCGAATCACCCTAAACTCCCTATAATAATGAACGATCTCAAAAAAAGGGAAGCGGGCCATAAAGGAGAATGTTCCATTGATTTTTCATTAGGCTTTCTTGAACCGAAAAGCTATTACATCTTCCACGATTTAAGGCTGCAGGATCAATCCCGATTTTTTCAACTTGATACCTTATTAATCTCCAAGAAATATGCGCTTATTATTGAAGTGAAGAACATTTCAGGGGCAATCTATTTTGATCCGCATTTCAACCAGCTCATTCGAACGATAGAAGGCAAAGAGACGGCATTTCCAGATCCCATCATACAAGTCAGCCGTCAAGAATCACAGTTAACCAATTGGTTCTTGAAAAATGGTTTTCCCTCACTTCCCATCCTTTCATTAATTGTCATCAGTAATCCCCAAACAATCATCCGTACAGCTCCTGGAAACCATAAACTCCACTATAAAGTTATCCATCGCGATGCACTTCCCGCTAAAATTGATCAAATGGACCATTCCATAACAGACTCCTGTTTTAGTGAAAAAGATTTGAAAAAAGCAGTTCGCGTAATGAATAAACACCATATCGATGCGGACTTTGCCATTCTGGAACGATACACCCTTACCGAAAAGGACCTTATAAAAGGAGTGATATGTGAGAGTTGCAAGGGCAATCAGGTATTTAGAAGGCATGGCATGTGGATTTGCCCTCAATGCCAATTATCCAGTAAAAAAGCACATATTCCGGCTTTACGAGATTATTTTTATCTAGTAGGCTCGACGATAACGAATCGGCAGTTGAGGGACTTTTTAAATATTTCCTCTTCATCCAGTGCAACACGGATTTTGCAATCATTGAATCTGACAAGCCGTGGTGCGAATAAGGGGAAGGTGTACAGCCTTTTTTTTGATGAGTGATATCTAGGTGATCAGGCCCTCAGGAGGCTAATTGTCTAAACTATACTTGATTTTGCATTATTCATATCGTAAAACATGATAAAAAAAGACTCAAAAGAAGCATGAACTTCTCTTAAGTCTTTGTTCCGATCTTATTCCTTCAATTCCTTGCCCATTCCCTTTAGGAAGTGGACGCCAAAACCAATTGCCCGGTTTATGTCTGGATCATTCAACGTTTTCATTAAATCTATCACGCCGATTTTCTTTTCGGTCTGAAGGAATTTGTTTCCTTCATCAATTCCTGAAAGTGTACTGTTCAGCAGTTTCGTGGATTGTGCGGCATCGGCGTTCATCAAGGCTCCTGTTGCCCCCATAAGGGTATTGATCAGGTTAGTGACAGGTTGCCTTGTGATTTGTTGAAGAGCGATTTTCGCAATTTGTTCTTTTCCTTGAAGCATGGAAGTCGCAGCTTCGAATACGCCCGAGTCATTCAGTTCATTGACAATTTTAAACATATTGATTAACGCATCTTCATTATCGGTGATCAGCGTTTTCAGTTCTTCTAATTTTTGTAGCTTTTTTTCTTCCTCAGTAATGGGATTATGGATTTCCGTAATTGGAGCTGCCATGATCATCGCCCTCCTTGTTTATTTATCCGTTAAGTGAACATAGCCTGGACGGGCCCACTTACGTTCAACCTCGACACCATTTTGAGGGTGACGTTTTTTATTTCGCGGATTGGTGCCCGGTAATGGGATGTCTCCGCTTGCATTTAATACTTCCATGCGGACCATCGTTTGTTTGTAAGCGGGTGTGCTTGTGCGTTGATCATAGATAGGACCAGTCAGGAAGTTAATGGCTGAATCTTTATCGACTGAGTTCATCGGTAAAAATAGCTCATTATTTTTTACTCGGTCTGTGATCAGGACTTTTAATTTAACGGCCCCGAATGGTGACACTAAGCGAACGAGTCCGCCATCACTGACTTTACGTTCTTTTGCAAGTTCTGGTGAAACCTCAACGAAAATATCAGGTACCTTTGATTGGATTCCATTGGATTTGTTCGTCATATTTCCTTCATGGAAATGCTCCAGGATGCGTCCATTATTGATATGAAGGTCATATTCTGCTGGGAATTTATGAGGTTCTACCCAGTCAGCCAGTGCAAAGCGTGCTTTCTTATCAGGGAAGTTGAAGCCATCCACATAAAGAAGCGGCGTGTTTGATCCATCATGGCTTCCCCATAGGAAGCTGTTCCAGCCTTCCAGCACATCGTAATTCGCTTGGCTGAATATCGGTGACAGGCTGGCCATTTCATCATAGATTTCACTAGGATGGGTGTAGTTCCAATTCGCTCCTAAGCGGTTGGCGATCTCTTGAGTGATCTCCCAGTCCGCTTTAGAATCTCCCATAGTGGGAAGGGCTTTATATAAACGCTGTACACGGCGCTCTGTATTGGTGAACGTTCCGTCTTTTTCAAGAGATGGAGCTCCGGGTAATACCACGTCAGCATATTGGGCTGTCCTTGAAAGGAAAATATCCTGGACAACAAAGAAATCCAACCCGGATAACACTTTATCAACATGGTTTGCATCCGCATCGACAAGTGCCATATCTTCACCTACAAGATACATGGCCTTCATATCGCCTTTTTCTATCGCTTTAAGCATTTCAATATTGTTCATGCCTGGTTTGCCATCAATTTTCACTCCATAAGCTTTTTCGAATTTAGCACGTGCCACGTCATCGGTAACATGCTGATATCCTGGAAGCCATGTTGGAAGAGTGCCCATATCGCAAGCGCCCTGTACATTGTTATGGCCGCGAAGCGGATAAGCTCCCGCTCCTGGGCGACGGTAGTTGCCTGTAGCTAATAGCAGGTTGGAAATTGCAGCCGAAGTGTCGGAAGCACCAGTGTTTTGTGTAACACCCATTCCCCAGAGAATGCATGTTCCGTCTGCATCGCGAATTGTCTCGGCTATTTGGATCAATGTTTCTTTTAAAATACCTGTGTGTGTTTCTGCGTATTCCAGGGTATATTTTTCAAGTACTTCTTTATAATCGTCGAAGAAGTTAACATTTTCATTGATGAATTCTTGATCATGCCAGCCTTGATCGATCATATATTTTGTAACCGCCATCAACCAAACCTGGTCTGTTCCTTGTTTTGGACTGATATGGATGTCGGAACGCTCGGCCATTTCATTTTTGCGGATGTCAGCTACGATCAGTTTTTGTCCGTGAAGCTTGTGTGCCCGTTTAACGCGTGTCGCCAGTACGGGATGGCCTTCTGCCGGGTTAGCCCCAACGATGATGACAAGACCTGCTGCGGCGATATCTTTAATCGTACCAGCATCACCGCCCATGCCGACTGTACGGAACAGTCCGTCAGTTGCTGGGGATTGACAGTAACGAGAGCAATTGTCGACATTGTTCGTTTCGAACATTTGCCGTGCCAGTTTTTGAATGACATAGTTTTCTTCATTCGTGATCTTGGATGAGGAAATGAAGCCTACAGAATTTTCGCCGTATTGCTGTTTGATCGAACCCAGTCTGGATGCAACCAAATCAAGTGCTTCATCCCAGCTTGATTCAACGAATCTTCCGTTTTTCCGAATCAGGGGCTTTGTCAAACGTTCTTCCGAGTTTACGAAGTCCCAGCCGAATTTCCCTTTGACACATGTGGATATCGCATTGACGGGTGCTTCATGAGTAGGTTGGACTTTAAGGATTTTACGGCCTTTTGTCCAGACTTCGAAAGTGCATCCTACCCCACAGAACGTACAGACTGTTTTTGTCTTCTTCGTCCGTGTATCACGCATTGCCGCTTCAATCTCCGAAATGGCAAAAATCCCGCTGTATCCAGGTTCCACTTCTTTGACAAGGTCAATCATTGGTTCAAGCATATCGCTTTTTAAACCAGACATGAAACCCGCCTCACCCAGCATCGATTTTTCCATTAATGCATTACATGGACAAATGGTTACACACTGTCCGCAACCTACACAAGATGAGTTATTGATTTCCGTTCCTTCATCCCAAATTACCCGAGGGCGTTCTGCTTCCCAGTCGATGGAGAGCGTCTCATTGACCTGAAGGTTTTGGCAAACTTCGACACATTGCCCGCATGCGATGCATTGATTGGCATCATAACGGTAAAATGGATGGGACATATCGACGGCACCCAATTCCACTTTCGGTGTGTAAGGATATTTTTGGTGTTCAATTTCCATTAATTCTGCTGTGTTATGTAGTTTGCAATTTCCGTTATTATTATCACATACAGTACAGTATAAAGAATGGTTTTCCAGGATCCGGTCCATGGCCTCGGTTTGGGCTTCTTTTGCCTTGCTTGAGTCCAAGGCTATATCCATGCCTCTCATTGCTTTTGTCGAACATGATCTGACGAGTTTCCCATTGACCTCGACGATGCATGTGTCGCATGTTTGGATCGGAGCCACTTCGGGAACATAACAAATCTGTGGATGAGCTATCTCATTTTGATTGATGACCTCCAGTATTGTCGTTCCTTCATTAGCGGTATAATCCTTCCCATTGATTTTGATGGAAATGTTTGAATCGCTCATTATATTTCCCCCTTTTATAGCCAAAAAGACGCAAAAAACCACCATGATTACACCTTCGGCTCTAAAACAGTGGTGTAGGTCATGGTGGAATAGTTTAATAGCAAAGCTTGCCAATATACCAATCCATACCATATTGGATAATTTTAAAAAAGATAGGGACACAACAGTACACTATTATGCTCCCAACT
The DNA here is from genome assembly GCF_042787975.1 of Peribacillus sp. YIM B13482. NCBI lineage: Bacteria > Bacillati > Bacillota > Bacilli > Caryophanales > Bacillaceae > Peribacillus > Peribacillus sp. YIM B13482. The sequence goes on along the minus strand of NZ_JBHZPF010000001.1, from coordinate 144,048 downwards.
TTCATCATTGATATTATACCTTTAATTATAAAAAGAAACAATCCTGGAAGGAGGGTATCATTCCCAAATTCCTTTCGTTTTTCTTCGCGTTGATTTATGATAAGAAAATTGAGAACTTAATTTTCTTAAATTGGAGTGACGTAACGGTGTCAAAAGTTATCCATGAATTCAATGATATGATTCGTAAGCTGCGCAAGGAACTATTCGGTAAAGGACCAGAACGGATACACACGGTTTTCGTGGAAAATATGGCCGTTTCTACGTTATATGGGAATTTGACTCCTACGGAAATGTTCATATCAAGATCGGAGGAAGGAAGGGACATGGTCCATTCAGCACGAACCAAAATGGTTCAGGATGTGTATTCGGAGAGTCCTCCAGATGGAATGGAAGAACTGGTTGGAGCTAAACTGGTCCATTTGTTTTCAGACATCAAAATTAAAGAGAACATAGCGATTTCCGTATTCGTATTTGATAAGCATATAGCGGACAAACTCAACGGGCATTGACCATGTTCCTTACATATTGGTCAATTGGCTCCTGGATAGTAAAAGGAGTGGGAACATGAAGGCGATTGAAAGCAAGAGGGACATCATCCGGATAACCAAAGGCAAAATCGAGCGGACGGAAGATACGATCGTAACGGAGCATCCCGTTACTGTCAAAATAAATGGCCAGGAATTCGTCACGATGGTTTGTACACCTGAATACATCGAGGATATGGTGATTGGTTATTTGGCTTCGGAAGGCATCATCAAAAAATATGATGAGATAAAAGAAATCTGGGTCCAGGAAAAAGAAGGCTTTGTTCATGTGAAGACAGATAAAGTGAATCCCTACTTCCAGGAATTTCAAAATAAGCGGTATATTACATCATGCTGCGGAATGAGCAGACAAGGTTTCGTCTTTGTGAATGATGCATTGACTGCCAAGAAAATGGATGATGTTTCGGTGAGGCTGACTCCTGATGACTGCTTCCGTTTGATGAAGGATTTACAAAATTCTGCTGTCACCTTCCAGAATACAGGCGGGGTCCACAATGCTGCTTTGTGCGATGTCGATGGCCTCGTATTAAGCAGGATGGACATCGGACGGCATAATGCCTTGGACAAAATATATGGCCATTGCTTGAAAAATGGTATTTCGATGGGAGGGAAGGCTATCGTGTTCAGCGGCCGGATATCATCGGAAATTCTCTTGAAGGTGGCGAAAATCGGCTGTGAACTGATACTCTCGAAGTCCGCTCCAACTGAATTGGCTTTGGAGTTGGCTGAAGGGTTGGGACTCACGACGGTCGGGTTCATTCGTAATGATTCATTGAATATCTATACATGCCCTGAAAGAATTCAATTGAATGACTGAGCATCTTCCGCTTGAAAGATGCTTACGGGAAAGTCCTTGCCGGCATGGCTTGGGCTTTTTTTGTCTTTGATAAAGGCTCTTTTCGTAAAGATTGTTGTTTTTAAAACGAAACTATTTAAGGTTGATTGGAGCGGAAAGCGAGCATCTGGAGGGGAAATCAACCACAACTCACTACCTGGTAAATAGCAACAAAGTATGTGAAAACAGCCTTGTTAAATGATATCTCCAAAAGGCCATTTATGGTACATTTTTAATAAAACATTCAAGGAAAAGCGTATCGGAGGAAGGGTTATGAACGAAAGGGATTGGCATATTTTAAAGGTGTTGCATGAACATAGGAATATTACTAAAACGGCGCAAAGTTTATATATCTCGCAACCTTCTTTAACGAAACGGATTCAACAAATAGAGAAGGAATTCAATCTGAAGATTGTGGAGCGGGGAACTAGGGGAGTGCAGTTCACCCCTCAAGGTGAATATTTGGCCATCTGTGCAGATGAGATGCTGATCAGGCTCCGGCAGATAAAAGAGACAGCATTCAATATGGGTCAGGAGATCAGTGGAACATTACGGCTGGGTGTTTCCAACTATATTACGCTGCATAAATTGCCTGGCCTGTTGAGATTATTTCGTGAACGATATCCTAAAGTGGATTTCCATGTGACTACTGGTTGGAGTAAAGAAGTACTGAATCTCATTTACAAGGAAGAAGTGCATGTCGGGATTGTACGGGGGGACTATCAATGGTCAGGATCAAGGCATCATCTTTTTGAGGAAACGATTTGTATTGCTTCTAAGGAAAAAATCGAAGTTCGGGACCTGCCCCTATTGCCGAGGATCGATTATAGGACCGATGCCCTTTTAAAAACAATGATCGAAAATTGGTGGAGGGACAATTTTTCAGGACCTCCTTTGGTGGGTATGGAAGTGGATAAAGGGGATACATGCAAAGAAATGGTCAGGAATGGACTGGGATATGGGATCCTTCCTAGTGTTTTATTGGAGAAAGACCAAAGCCTCCATCAAATGGACCTTAAGGATAAGCAAGGAAATCCACTTATCAGGAATACATGGATGTTATATCATGAAAAGTCGCTGGAATTAAAACTGGTCAAAGCGTTTGTCGAATTTGTCAAAGATGTCGATTTCATGAGTGATATTTAAATAGAAGCGCAGAAACCTCTGTGCTTTTTTGCCATTCCGTTTTTGAATGGTTAACGATAATTTATTGGTATTTTAATTATGGCTTTCCCGGCATTATGATAGATGGGAGATGTAAATCAACAGGAATTAGCCTAAGGAATGGAGAGGAAGTCAAGTGAGTGTCCTGTTTCTAATCGTATTGAATGTCATTGTGCCGGTCTTTTTCCTTATAGGGGCGGGGGCCATTATGCATCGTAAATTCAAGCTGGATCTGAATACACTGTCTAAATTGAATAACTTCCTGCTCATGCCGGCCATTAGCTTTGTCAATATATATCAAAGCAATATGGGCGGGGGTATGATTGTACAGATATTCAGCTTCCTTGCTCTTCAAGCAGTAAGCCTCATCATCGTGAGCTCAGTGATTGCTAAACTTGCCAGGTTCGATCAAAGTCTCTCTGCCACGTTTAAAAATAGTGTGGTCTTGAATAACTCAGCCAATTTCGGGTTACCCGTCAGTCAGATGGTTTTTCATGCAAATCCTCTTGGCCTGTCGATCCAAGTCATCGTGATCATTTTTCAAAACCTGTTGACCTATACCTATGGATTGATGAATTCCGTTTCCGTCCATACAAAAAGTGCCAAGGGTGCCATTCGCGAGTTCCTGAAGAACCCCGTCATTTATGCTCTTTTACTCGGTCTACTATTACAGGCCACTTCTTTTGAAATTCCTCTGTTCCTATGGACCCCGATTAATAATATCGCGAGTGCTTTCATAGCCATAGCCTTGATTACATTGGGTGCACAGAGTGCCTACTTGAAAATGACTCATTTCCCTCTGCCGCTTATCCTTAGCTTGATTGGACGTTTAATACTCTCGCCATCCATCGCATTCCTGATCATTCTCATGCTGGGCTTGGAAGGGACTGTCGCTCAGGGGTTATTTATCGCAAGTTCATTTCCAACATCTAGAAACAGCGCATTATTCGCTTTGGAATATGACAACCATCCGGAATATGCGGCACAGGCGGTCTTGATGTCGACTTTATTCAGCAGTATAACGGTAACAATGGTCGTATATCTATCAAAAATACTATTCTAGCAGGGCTGCTCGCAATGGGCAGTCTTTTTCCACATGTCCACCCATAAAACTTTATGAACAATATGGAGATTATGAAATTTATGTATTTTAGGTGAATAATTAAAGAAAAGGAAGATAATTTTGTAGAATTAAGAAAACGCTTTCAAAAGGAGGATTCATATGTTTTCTCGTAAAAAGATTTATGCGGTCATATTGGCAGGTTCTCTAGCTTTAAGTTTAGGTGCATGCAGCAGTTCGGATACATCAGGAGAGAAGAAAGAAAGTACAGGTTATCCGAAAAAGGCCATTACGATCGTTGCTCCTTCGGGTGCAGGTGGGGGATGGGATTTGACGGCCCGTTCATTTACAAAGGTCTTGGGGGAGACAAAACTGGTGAACCAGCCATTAACCGTCGAAAACAAACCTGGTGGCGGGGGTGCTGTCTTCATGGCGGATTATGCGACACAGCAAGCAGATAATAATGACATGCTTTTCGTAAATTCACCGCCTGTCATCATCAATAACCTTAAAAAAGAGGGAAACAGTCCTTATGGATATAAAAATACGACTCCATTGGCGCAGCTGACAAAAGATTATGGAGCGATAGTGGTAAAGGCGGATTCTGAATTCAAGGATTTGAAATCAATGCTGGAAGTGGTGAAGAAAGATCCTCGTAAGTTAACCTTTGCGGGGGGATCGGCTCCGGGATCCATGGATCATTTGATTTCCATTCTTCCAGCCTATGAATATGGCTTGAATCCAACTGAACTTAAATACGTCTCGTACGACGGTGGCGGGGAAGCGATTACGGCGTTGCTTGGTGGAAATGTGGATGTGATCGGAACGGATGCATCCAGTGTCAGGGAATTTTTAAAAGCAGGAAAGATTAGAGTGTTGGCCGTAACCTCGACTGAACGCTTAGGTGGAGATCTTAAAGACATACCGACGGCAAAGGAACAGGGTGTCGATGCGGAATTCACGATTTGGAGAGGCGTTTTTGGACCTCAGAATATGTCTGAGGAAGCGAAAACCTTTTGGGACGGATCCATTGCAAAGTTAGTTGAAACCTCTGAATGGAAAAAGGAAGTGGAAGTTCAAGGATGGGAACAAGAATATAAAAATAGTGAAGAATTCAGTAAGTTTTTAGAAGAGCAGGAGAAACAGGTGCAGAAATTATTAGAAGCTTTAGGCATGGAAAAATAATGGAGAAGAAGGAGGTGCTTTCACCTTCTTCTTATTTTCTGAAATGGAGGGATAAGGATGGACGTGAAATTCGATCGCTTTGCATCCGTAGCTTTTCTGGCTGTCGGAGTGCTGTTTATGATAGGTAGCAGGAAGCTATCCAGTTCTTCTTATGGAAGTTCGGTAGGACCGGACATTTTCCCTTTTGTATTGGGATTGGTCCTTGCCGCTTTAAGCATTCGCCTGTTCTATGAGGCGTATCGTAGCAGGAGACAAGAGTCGAGTAAGGAAAAGCTGGAGTATAAGCCCTTTATCATTATTTTTATTTCAACCTTGATTTATATTTTGACACTGGAAACGATAGGATATGTCATTACGACCTTTCTCTTTTTATTTGTTTGCTTTCAAACGATGGAACAGAATAAGTGGGTGACATCGCTCATCATTTCCGCAGGATTTTCCGGAATCGTCTATTTTTTATTCGTGAACGTTTTAAAGGGAACATTGCCGGGTTGGCCAATCTGGTTTTCATAAAAGAAAGGAGGATGGGAAGTGGACACTTTTGTTTATTTAATGCAGGGATTTGAAACGGCACTTATTTGGTATAACATACTTTTTGCATTTGTCGGGGTATTGATCGGAACCGCTGTCGGCGTTTTGCCTGGGATCGGACCGATGAGCGGTGTGGCTCTTTTAATTCCGGTAACCGCCTCGATTACAGGTGGACTTCCACCAGAGCAGGCGGCGACAAGTGCCATCATTTTACTTGCAGGTGTTTATTATGGAGCGATGTATGGAGGGTCGACGACCTCCATCCTATTGAATACACCGGGCGAATCTTCCTCTGTCGTCACCACATTGGATGGCTACCAAATGGCGAAGAAGGGCAGAGCCGGGAGTGCGTTATCCATTTCGGCCATCGGTTCCTTTGTTGGAGGGATAGTCACACTTATTGCCATGATTGCCTTAGCTCAGCCATTATCGACGATTGCCATTAAATTCGGTCCGGCTGAGTATTTTTCGCTCATGATTCTAGGTTTGGCGGCTGTCAGTGGTCTCGCGGGAAAATCCGTAACAAAGGCGTTAATTATGACTGTTTGCGGCTTGCTGATTGGGACGATAGGCATTGATAATGTATCAGGAATAGCTCGTTTTACTTTCGATGTTCCCTGGTTATATCAGGGGATTGAATTCCTGACAATTGCAGTAGGTTTATTCGCCCTTGGAGAAGTGTTCAAGACGATCTTAGAAAAAGAAGAGGATGACGGGGAAATCGCGAAGATTAGTAATTTGATTCCTTCCAGAGAAGAGTTCAAGGAATCTGCGGGTCCCATTGCCCGTGGATCGCTCTTGGGTTTCTTTGTAGGAATCCTGCCGGGTGCAGGGGCCACTCTTGCTTCTTTCTTCTCATACCTTATGGAAAAACGGATTTCAAAAAAACCCGAGAAATTTGGCACGGGGGCGATTGCTGGAGTGGCTGGACCTGAAACGGCCAATAACGCCGCGTCTGGGGGAGCGATGATTCCATTATTGACGCTGGGAATTCCAGGTTCTGGTACAACGGCCATTTTAATGGGTGCACTCATGATGTACAATGTCCAGCCTGGTCCATTATTATTCGAAGATCATCCTCAGGTGGCTTGGGGACTTATCGCAAGTATGTTCATTGGGAATCTGATGCTCCTCATCCTTAATCTCCCGCTCGTTAAGGTTTTTGCAAAAATCATTGAAACGCCAAAGAAATATTTGATTCCGATCATTATCGCAATTTCCATTTTTGGCGTTTATGCGGTACAAGTATCGACTTATGATTTATTGCTATTATTAGGATGCGGGGTCTTGGGATATTTCTTAAGTAAAAATGATTATCCTATCGCCCCATTGGTATTAGGGCTGGTCTTAGGACCGATGATAGAAAATAATATGCGCAGGGCCTTGACGATATCCGATGGGGATTACAGTTTGTTTTTCACTCGGCCGCTTTCCCTAACCTTCCTGATTGTAACGGCGTTATGGCTGCTCATTCCGGTTTTACTTAAGAAGAGGGGGAAGGATGTTGTCATTAATATTGAAGGTTAACTGATATTTTCTGAATGTTATGAAAACCCCTTTTTTAAAGGGGTTTTTTTTTATATGATGTATGAAGAGGTGATTGAATGCGTTTACACACCAAGTTGATGCTGGGCATCTGTACGTTAATCATCTTAATGGGGGGAATCTTTGAAGTTATTTTTATAAATATCTTAGAAAATAACCTGAAACAGGAAACAGGGGAAAAAGCATTGTCGGTTGCCCAGACCATTTCTTTGCTGCCTGAGATTAAACAAGCTTTTCGGACGGAAAATCCTTCTGTAATCATTCAGCCCATCGCGGAAAAGATTCGCAGGCAGATCGATGCGGAATTCATAGTAATAGGAGATGAGAATGAAACACGGCTGTCCCATCCGGATCCAAACTTGATCGGGAAGAAAATGGTAGGGGGGGATAACGGCGAGGTTTGGAATGGGAAATCCATCATCACGGAGTCGACTGGGACATTGGGTCCTTCCATAAGGGGGAAATCCCCGATAATGGCAAATGGAAAAGTCATTGGTGTAGTCTCTGTTGGCTACCTTCAGGATGATATTGAAAAAGAAGTGTCCAGAATACAACGAAAGATAGTATGGACCATCTCTTTTATCTTAATCGGCGGTTTATTAATAGCCTTTTTCATTTCATTAAATATAAAAAAGGCGATATTGGGTCTTGAGCCGAAAGAGATTGCCTGGATGTTTCAAGAAAAGCATGCCATTTTGGAAACGATTCATGAAGGCATCATCGCCATTGATGTTCATGGGAAAATCACCGTCGTCAATGAAACGGCACATAAAATCCTGGATATCCCTAAAGACGTCATGCTTCGCGGGGAAAAAATTGAAGAAGTCATCAGGCATACACATTTGCTGGATGTGGTCAGCACGGCACAGGCCGAGTATGACCAGGAATTCATGATTGACGGTGAAATTTTTTTGGCAAGCCGGATTCCCATTTTGAATGGACAGGGTGAAGTCATCGGTGCTGTAGCAAGTTTGCGGAATAAGTCGGAACTATCCAATCTCCTTCAAGAGCTATCACATGTAAAGGCGTATGCAGAAGGGCTCAGGGCCCAGACACATGAATATTCTAATCGGCTCTATACTCTATTAGGCCTGATCCAACTGGGATCCTATAAAGAAGCGATTGATTTCATATCGAAGGAAGTGGATGTCACTCAAGGCTTCATTCACTTTCTGATGAAGGAAGTGCCTGATCCGATTATTGCCGGGTTCATTTTAGGGAAAGTAAGTTTAGCCAGCGAGCTGAAAATTGATTTTACTATTGATAGAGAAAGCAGTTTTAAAGATATTCCGCCCGAAATAGATCGGGATTTATTAGTGACGATCATCGGCAACCTTATCAATAATGCCTTCGAAGCTGTACGCGAAAATCAAAGGGAGGAAAAAAGGGTATCGTTGTTCGTGACGGATCTGGGTAAAGAGTTGATCATTGAAGTTGAAGATAATGGTAAAGGAATGAATTCAGAAGTTACAGAACGTATTTTCCAGGACGGTTTTACGACGAAAAGCCATCAAACCAATTCAGGTATAGGTTTGGGCCTTGTTCAGGAAGCGATTGATGGATTAGGGGGATATATCACTTTTTCGACGAGAGAAGGGGAATATACGATCTTTACTATAGCCATACCAAAAAACAGAGGGGTGATTAAATGAAAGCCATTCGCGATATAGAAGTTTTAATCGTAGAAGATGACTTACGGATTGCCGAGATACAGAGGCTATTCATCGAAAAGATTGAGGGGTTTAAAGCAATCGGGATCGCGTCAAGTTATGTTGAGGCTAAAAGCTTCATTGAAATCATGCAGCCGGATTTATTATTGCTCGATATGTATTTTCCGGATATGAATGGGCTCGATATCTTGAAAGATATTAAGCAGCAAAGCAAACAAATGGATGTCATTATGATAACGGCGGCAAAAGAGATCGAAAAGGTCCAGGAGGCCATCAAGATTGGCATATTTGATTATATTATCAAGCCTGTCGCATTTGAGCGTTTCAAGCAGTCCTTACGCAGATATAAAGAGTATTACATTAAATTGTCTGAATTGGAAAAGGGCAATTTTCCCGTGACGCAGCAACAGGTGGATAAGCTATTGCGAAAGGAAATGAATGACAAGGGTAGGGCCCAGACTTCACTGCCAAAAGGAATCGATAGGATGACTTTGGAGAAGGTGATGGTTGTTTTGGGGAAAGCCTCCCTGGGGTTAACTGCCGAAATAGTGGCAAAGGAAATCGGGGTGAGCAGGACAACGGCAAGGCGCTATCTTGAACACTTGATGACTGAGGAAAAAATCGAAGCCGATCTAACATATGGCACGGTAGGCCGGCCTGAACGGGTTTATGCAATAAAGTAATAAATGGATTCGCCAGATGGCGGATCTTTTTTTTGATCGAATATTTTACTGCTTATTTATTTGGAATCAGGATTTATGTGTGGAATGATTGATGGGACTTTGAGTGAATTTATCATTTTTTTAAGGGTGAAAATGATAATTAAGGAAAAAATACGTGTGAAAAGTGATGAAGTAGACAAGTATATGACATTTGTAATGCCAGCCAATTGACGTTTATGACTATAGAAGATCAATGATTATTCCTATACTTAAATAGAGAGTAAGATGTTAAACACCAACAAGGCATAATTATGGTATTCGAAATATGTAAGCTGAACCAATCCATTTAAACACTCCATGTTTCTATATAATATTTATGAGGAGGAAATCATGAGTAATCAAAAACAATTAAGAAAAGATGTTGCCCCTTTTGAAAAATCCAATACTAAATCAAGTGTGAAGCAGCTTATAAATACATTTCCGCCATTTTTCCTGTTATGGTTTTTAGCTTATCAAAGCTTAACCATCTCATATTGGCTGACCCTTGCATTGGCCGTTTTGGCTGCAGGATTCGTAGTCAGGATTTTCATCATTTTCCATGATTGCTGTCATCAATCGTTCTTCAAAAGCAGAAAAGCGAATAACATCCTGGGTACAATCAGCGGAATCGTCACATTATTTCCGTATGAGCAATGGAAGCATAGTCATTCCATACATCATGCAACAAGCAGTAATTTAAACAAACGCGGTACAGGAGATATCTGGATCATGACCGTTGATGAATATGTAGCTGCTTCATTCTGGGGACGTCTGGCTTACCGTTTATATAGAAATCCAATCGTCATGTTTGGATTAGGTCCATTCTATCTATTCCTTGTTTCGAATCGTCTGAATAAAAAAGGCGCAAAAAAGAAGGAACGCATGAATACGTATTTGACAAATGCCGCAATCGTGGTGATTTATGGTTTGTTATGCTTGGCTATCGGATGGCAGGCATTCCTGATGATTCAGGTACCGCTTCTTTTTGTAACTGGATCCCTGGGCATCTGGCTGTTTTATGTGCAGCATCAGTTCGAAGATTCTTATTTCGAAGAGGAATCGGAATGGGATTATGTGAAGGCTGCCATTGATGGAAGTTCTTATTATAAACTTCCGAAGGTTTTACAATGGGTAACTGGTAATATCGGTTTTCACCACGTGCATCATCTTAGTCCAAGAGTGCCGAACTATAATCTGGAAAAAGTCCATGATTCCACCCTGCCTTTGCAGCAGGCAACGACAATCACCCTTAGTTCAAGTTTAAAATCACTTCGATTCCGCCTTTATGATGGGGAAAACAAGACGTTTGTAAGTTTTAAAGAGATTAAGGATCGTCTAAATGAGAAAAAATCAAAGTTGGAAATCAATAATAAACGTCCAAGTCTTCAAGAGAAATAAATAGTTAATCAAAAAACCATTCAATTTCCATTGGATGGTTTTTTGATTAAACACCTTAGTATATACTAGGAGAAAAAGAAATAGAGGCGGCGCTATGCAAAGTTGGTATCATATCTTTCCTAAGAACACAGGGCTGAGCCCTTATGTCTGGATCATTTTTTGTATCCTTCCTTTTTACTTCATTTTCAAATCTTCATCGATGTTGGAGACTGTCTTTGGAATCGTCATGATCATTTTGTTTTTCATATCATATGGTCTCTCATTCGTTTCGAAGGGATGGCCCGTATACGTATGGACGGCTATACAAATAGTCATATCCATATCCATGACCATATTTTTCAGCTACATTTACTTTTCACTCTTTTTAGCATTCTTTATTGGGAATGTTCAAAATAAGGTTGGCTTTTTCGTATTATATTCGATCCAGCTATTAGCCACCATCGTATCTGTCAATATTGGATTCATCATGAAAGACCCTACCTTCTTTTCACAATTTCCCTTTATGCTCATTTGTGTAGTGGGCGTGATCCTTCTCCCATTCAACACTTATAATCGGAATAAACGTGATAGGCTGGAAGAACAATTGGAAGATGCACATAAAAGAATTTCCGAGCTTGGCAAAATGGAAGAACGCCAGCGGATTGCCCGTGATCTACATGATACACTTGGACAAAAACTTTCTTTGATTGGCTTGAAAAGTGACCTTGCAGGGAAATTGATTGATTTAAAACCGGAGTCGGCTAAGAAGGAAATCAAGGATATCCGTCAAACGGCGAGGACGGCACTCAAGGAAGTACGGGAAATGGTGTCGGAAATGCGTGGGGCCAAGCTATGCGATGAAATCATCCGGGTCAAGCAAATATTGAAAGCGGCAGAGATAGACTTCAATTTGGAAGGCACAACGGAATTGCAAGATACTCCATTGTTTGTTGAAACGGTTTTAAGCATGTGCTTGAAAGAAGCTGTGACAAATATCGTCAAACATAGCTGTGCCGACTCATGTAATATCGTCATCGAAGAATTACAGACAGGAGTGACGATGAAAGTCCAAGATAATGGAGTGGGACTTTCACATAAATCAGAATTTTTTAAAGGCAATGGACTTCAAGGAATGAAAGAAAGGCTTGAATTCGTTAATGGCAGCCTGGATATTAAATCAATAGATGGAACTGCACTTTATATAAGGGTTCCGAATGCTATAAAAAATAATGGATAGGTGGGATTAACATTGATTAGAATCGTAATTGCTGAAGACCAAAGGATGCTGCTTGGCGCTCTAGGTTCTATCCTTGATCTGGAAGAGGATATGGAAGTTGTCGGAAAAGCGAGCAATGGGGAAGAAGCAATGAATCTCGTTAATCGCTTAAAGCCAGATATCTGCATTACGGATATTGAAATGCCAGTTAAAACCGGGCTTGATGTAGCGGAAGAGATCAAGGATCAGGGCCACCAATGCAAAGTCATCATTTTAACCACGTTTGCACGCCCTGGTTATTTTGAAAGAGCCAGAAAGGCCGAGGTAGGTGGATATCTGCTGAAGGATAGTCCAAGTGAGGAACTGGCGAACTCGATCCGTGTCATCATGGACGGTCGGCGCATATATGCTCCTGAGCTGGTGGATATGGCTTTTGAAGAAGAAAACCCTTTGACTGAAAGAGAGTGCCAAGTGCTCCAATTAATTGCAGATGGTAAGAATACAAAGGAAATTGCCAGCCAGCTTTATCTGACCAATGGAACGGTCCGTAATTATATTTCGGTCATTCTTGATAAATTGGATGTAAGCAATCGCGTTGAAGCTATTGTAAGATTCAAGGAAAAGGGCTGGTCAAAAGATTGATCAAAGGGTACATCCCTTTTGGAGCGATTGGCTTGGAGGCTTCGTAAATCAAAAGACACAGTGTTAAGATTAGGATATGGTATATTAGTTTTTATTACATATGTACAGGAAGGTGTTGACCATTATGCAAAAAGCTACATTTGCAGGAGGCTGTTTTTGGTGCATGGTGACACCATTTGAAGAACAACCCGGGATTGGGGGAATCGTATCCGGTTATACAGGGGGACATGTTGAAAACCCTACTTACGAGGAAGTGAAGACGGGAACTACGGGACATTATGAAGTCGTCGAGATCACTTTCGATCCCCTGTTATTTCCTTATGAAAGACTGCTTGAACTATATTGGCAGCAAATCGATCCAACCGACGATGGCGGTCAATTCCATGACAGGGGAAGCCAGTATCGAACGGCCATCTTTTATCATGACGAAGCTCAAGAGAAGCTGGCCATTGAAGCGAAAGAAAAGGTTGCAGCCAGCGGGAAATTCCAGAAACCCATCGTAACGGAAATCCTTCCTGCCCAAACCTTTTATCCTGCCGAAGAATACCATCAAGGCTTTCATAAAAAAAACAAAGATGATTATAAAGCGGACCGTGCGAAATCAGGACGCGATGAATTCATTGACCAGCATTGGAACGGTGAATGAACTGGATCATTATTAAACGATCCAGTTGATTACAGGTATCGGCTCTCTTTCCGCCGACTGTCTGCCAAGCTTCCTCGCCGCAAGCGGCAGCGTGGTCTCGGCAAGCCAGTTTTTCGGGATGAGGCCGTTCCGAACCCCATTTTGTCGACAAACTGTGACTATGGAAATATTCCATAGTCTTTTTATTATGGTTAGCCATTGATACTTAGGCTTTTATTATTTAGCTATGGGGAAATTTTTAATGATTGTGAGGAATCTGTGTATGGTGTCTGTAAAGACCCTCTTGGACTTTTTACATCCGATTCTTTTTTTTGACCTTTTAAATGCACAAAAATTTTAAAGTAATTATTTCATGGGATTTTTATGCAGGGTCTTCAATTTCTCATGATATTTTCATTTTTATTCAGTACACTAAGAGGTGGGTGGTGGTAATCATGAATAAAAGGATTTTAATAATAGAAGATGAAGAAAAAATCGCGAGGATCCTCCAGCTGGAACTTAATCATGAGGGTTATCTAACTGAATCGGCTTTTACCGGAAAGACAGGTCTGCAAAGGGCAGAATCCGAAGAGTGGGATTTAATCTTATTGGATGTGATGCTACCCGAGTTGAATGGCATAGAAGTACTTAGACGTTACCGGAAAAAGAATGGATCTACACCAGTCATTCTTCTAACCGCAAGGGATGCTGTACCAGACAAGGTGAATGGCCTGGACCATGGTGCGAATGATTATGTAACGAAACCGTTTGAGATAGAAGAGCTGCTGGCCCGGATCCGTGCTTGTTTTCGTACAAATGTACGTGAGAGCCAATCAGAAGGGAAAGAGGATGAACTTAAGGTCCATGATCTGCAATTGAGCCTTGGTACAAGGGACCTTCTCAGGCAAGGCAACAGGATCGAGCTGACTTCCCGCGAGTTCGATTTGCTGGTATATCTATTGCAAAATAAAAATCAAGTACTCTCAAGGGAGCAAATACTTACACATGTATGGGGATATGACTTTGCAGGGGATACGAATGTGGTTGATGTGTATATCCGTTATTTACGAAAAAAAATAGATTACCCCTTTGATTTGCAGCTCATACATACTTACCGCGGGGTAGGGTATAGCTTGAAGGAGCCGGTATGAAGATTCGGACGAAAATCCAATCGTACTCCAGTCTTTTTTTAAGCGTCATGCTTATATTGTTGAGTATCATCGTTTTAATCGCCTTTCTTTTGATATCTCTTGAGAGGGAAAGGGATCTGCTCGAAGATAAAGCTTCATTAATTGAAGAAAATATCCTGACGAAAGATTTGATTTCCGGTGATCCCGATTTAATGGAGCCGTATACCCCTGATGATGGAATGGTGCGGATATTTGACACAGATGGAAGGTTGATAAAATCGTTTACGGATGAAGAGGACCTTGAGGGGCTAGCGGTTAAATCCATTAATGAGAAAGGATTTGATTTTAGCAAAGCTGATGGGGATTACGTGTTGACCTACCGTTACGCATATCCCGAAGAAGGGAAGAAGCTAGGAATGATCGAGGTGACACAGCCGCAGGATACCCTCCTTGAAAATTTATCGACTCTTGCCCTCGTATTAGGTGGTGCATCCCTTTTTGTCATTCTTCTATCCATTTTTGCCGGTAAATGGCTGGCCAATCTAATCCTCAAACCCATATCGATCATGAGCGGGACAATGATGGATATTGAGAAAAGTGGAGAATTCAAAAGGATACCGCTTTCGGATCAATCAAAGGACGAGCTACAGGTAATGGGGGTGTCATTCAACAGGATGATAGAAAGGCTTGAGCGGAATTATAACCGACAGCAGCAATTCCTTTCAGATGCTTCACATGAATTGAAAACACCGATTACGGTCATAGAAAGCTACTCTTCACTATTGAAACGCTGGGGAATGAAGGATGAGGCGATTCTGGAGGAGGCGGTGGAGGCAATCCATCATGAAGCCATCCGGATGAAACAGCTGACGGAACATCTACTTCAGTCCGCTTCCCAAAGTGAACCTTCAAAGGATATTGAAGGAAAAGTCGAACTTATTTCGTTTTGTGAACAGATTGCCCAAACATTTAGAAGGACGGCAAACCGTGAAATAAAGATACAATCCGAGTTTAAGGAAATATATGCAATGGCCATTTCCAGCAAGCTTGAACAGGTGCTTGTCATCCTATTGGACAATGCCATGAAATATAGTGAATCGGATATACAAATCCTGATAAAACAGAGGGCTAATGAAATTTTCATTGGTGTTAAAGATCAAGGGGCAGGGATATCACCAGAACATCTACCGCATGTATTTGAACGTTTTTATCGCGTGGATTCATCAAGGGCAAGGAAAACGGGAGGCAATGGACTCGGGCTTTCCATCGCTCGAACACTTGTCGAGTCATTCGGCGGTAAACTGGAAATTCAAAGCGAAGTGGGAGAGGGGACGTTGGTGACTATTACTCTTTCTCATCAAATTCTAATCTAGCGCTCATGTTCGTTTCATGAATGATGTTTATTATTAAGGTAACAACTCAAAGGAGGAATTATTCATGAAAAAGCAGTGGGCTACGATAAAAGAAGGTATCATTCAAAAGAAAAAGGTAATCTTGACGGTTTCCATAGCTTCTGTATTGCTTTTCGGCGGTGCCGCTGGAACTGCGGTATATGCAGTCAATAAGAGTGCGTTATCTGAGGATGAGGCTATCAAAATGATTTCAGAAAAACTGGGCGGTAAGGTTACTCAATTTGAAAAGGATTGGGACCAGCCGATGACCTATGAGATGACCGTTAAAACGAATGAAGTCTATCAAGATGTAGAGGTCGATGCTGAAAAAGGAGAGATTCTTTCTCGGGAGATGGAAGACGAAGACGATGAGGATATGAGCACACAACAAGCAGTGGAAATTGCAAAAATCAGCATGGATCAAGCTGAAAAGATTGCCTTGAAAGAGGTGGAGGGTCAAGTGACGGATGCAGAGCTTGATTCAGAGAATGGCATACTTGTGTACGAGTTGGAGATAAACCAGGGACAAAAGGAATATGATGTAGTGATAGATGCCACTACGGGGAAAGTATTGAAAAACCAGTTGGATGATTAATCAATATCTAGAACTGAAATGTGTGAAGGATTTGCCAAGTGGCAGATCCTTTTTTATTCACAATGGCATATCCGATTGAAAAGTGAGGCCGATCCAGACTCCCATTTTCCTACATGTAAATTCTGAATTACTCTTTCTCAGCCGATCTAAGAAGGTATTAAATGGGGGACTCGCGAATAGGGGCAATAAGGAATTTTATTCAATGGAGGAATGGCGATGGAGAGTTTAGAAAGGGCACTGATATTAAGGGGCAAGAAAGAATTCAAAAAATCCAATCAATTATTGATGGATTTGGCAAAGCAAAATCCAGAGGATGCAGTCATACAGTATCAGTGTGCCTGGAGTTTGGATATTCTTGGACTAGAGGTAAAGGCGGTGCGCCATTATGAAGCTGCCCTCAAACTAGGTTTGCCGGATGAGGACGCAAAAGGAGCCTACCTAGGGCTGGGGAGCACATATCGCACCATTGGGGAATATGAAAAATCAAAACGGACATTGGAAGCGGGGCTGGCAAAGTTTCCTGAGGATAGGGCTTTATTGGTATTCAGGGCCATGTCATTTTATAATTTGGGCCGACATGATCTAGCGATGGAATCCTTATTGAAAATAATTGCGGAAACCTCTAAGGATCGAGAAATACAATCTTATGCAAAGGCCATAGAATTCTATAGTGATAAACTGGATAAAGTTTTCTTGGAATCGTAATCATTCATCCCCAAACTATCCACAAAGCGTGCATAAACAAGTCATTAATACATATTCGAAATGAATTAATCAACAAAATTCAACAAAAATGAAGGGAAATGTTTATCGATGACTTGTTTTTAGTCATTTTACAGGCAAAATAATGTGGATAACCTCGGATTGTGGATAACTTTTCGTTGTTATTCACCCCTTTTCCACAGGTAATCCACATATTCACCTTTATATGATAAAAATCACTGAAAAAGCGATTAAGCATCCATGAATTTGTTTCTGTAGTGACTTAAGGCAAGTAGCGGGTAAATATAGCGATAGCTGTGATAATGGGTATACAAAACGCTTGCCATGAGCTGGCCTGCAGGATAGTCATTGGTCCAGTCTTCTTTTTGAGCTCCGCGGGTGAGATAGGTGATGCCCTTTTCAATTTCAGGTGTGGGTTTGTCAGATGTTGCAATCAACGCATCCACAGCCCAAGCCGTATGTGTCAGGGTGCTGGTCCCGAGAGGCATATAATGCTGCTTGATGTCACTATAACAAGATTCACCCCAGCCACCATCTTTATTTTGGATTTTCTTTAACCAGGAGATGGCCTTTTTGATGGCAGGATGTTCAGAGGAATGCCCTACGGCCTTCATGCCAGTCAGTGCCGACCATGTGCCATATAGGTAACATATTCCCCAGCGTCCGTACCAGGAGCCATCCTGCTCCTGATCTTTCAAGAGCCAATCTACGGCCTTTTTGCTGACTTTCCCAGGTTTCTTCAAATTTGTATAGTTCCCTAGAAATTCAAGCGTCCTGCCTGTTAAATCAGCTGTCGACGGGTCAGTCAAGAGGTAATTTGATCCTTCGAAAGGAATGAGATGTACCCATTTAGGATCGCTTTCTCGTTCAAATGCGGGAAATCCTCCATCGTCATTTTGCATGGAAATTGTGAAGGCGACACCACGCTGCCAGCTGTCCAGATTATCAGGTCTTGTTTGCATTTGACCTGCAAGCGCCCGTAATGATGCCGTCGTATCATCTACATCTGGATTCATTGTATTCAAATCAGAGAAACCCCAGCCACCTGGGACCGCTTCAGGATTATGAATTAACCAATCTCCATACATATAATGCTGGCGTGACAGTAAATACTGATTGGCGGACTTTACAGTTTCATCTTTTGATGGCAGTCCGGCTTCTTGCAGGGCATAACTGATTAAGGATGTATTCCAAACATGTGCTGTTGTAAGTTGGATATGTGTGTGACCATCAACGGAACAGGACATTCCCTTCAAACCGGAAACAGCTTTTAGGATTACAGGATCTTTTTTCGAGTAGCCGGTTGAAAGTAGGGCAAAAATCATGAAAAAGGTAGGCCCAAAATAATTATACAACGTTCCGTCGGGTTCTAGCCGGTCGAGCATAAATCGTTTTGTGGTTTCTAGGGCCAAGGAATGAAGATAATCTGGATAACCAATTAAAGTTTTGACACCTGTTTGAAGTTTGGAAAAGAAGGAGCGGTATTCGTCGGTTCGATATTCCTTCCACACATGCTCTTCAGACCGTTCCTCCCTTGTTTGATATAAATCTTTTAAACTAGGTGTGTTTGGGGACATGATCTGGAACCTTTTATGTCCTAGTAAAAGCAAAGGGACCATGGTGACACGGCCATATATGGATAGGTCATAAATGCTGAAGAAGAAGGTTGGCGGCAGTAATATAGCTTCGAGCGGGATCGGGAATAGGAGTGGCCATTTATATTGTCCAGTGATGGTGAGCATCATTTTAGTTAACATTTTGGCCTGTTTAATTCCACCCTTGGAAAGAATGAATTGTTTGGCTTTCCTCATATGAGGATCTTGTTTTTTTCGCAGTCCACTATAAAGGAGACCATAATAAGCTTCAATAGTGACTGAAAGATTACCGTCTTTTTCATCATGGAAAAGTCTCCAAGAGCCGTTTTCCGTTTGTCTGCTTTCAATCCTTTTTACTAATGCCTCTATTAAAGAGGCATCTTCTATTTCTAAAACTTTAAGTAAAATAATCATATAGGTATCAGCTGTTATCCCAGTGTCAAAGGGATAATTCCAAGATCCATCTGCTGATTGGTCTTGTTTTAAGCGATGAATAAGGCGGTTCATTTCCAATTGCACATGCTGGTTCAAAGTCGTTCCCCCTCTTAAACACATCGTCCGTTTATATATATATTCAAAAACTCTCAACACATTCAAAAAATAAAGTCCGCCAATAGGCTTAAAAGTGAATTAAATAGGAGTTCAAAAATAAAACGCTTCAGCAACGAAAGCTGCTAAAGCGTTTTAGAAAGTAATCGAAATGCATTATTTAACTGGTAATGCTGATTGTTTCATGTAGCGGTAAATAGGTAATTCTCCGCCCTTAACAGCGGGAATGAAATTGAATGTCACGTAGCTGTCTATGCCTTCTGGTTCGAGGGCCAGGGAAATGAAGTTAGCGTCAGGTTGGTCCATGTTAAATACATAGCTTCCTTTTGGGAAAACCCGAGTTTTTGAAGTAACGGTGGTCGTGACTTCCCTTGTGGAATGTCCGCTTTCCAGTTCAGCGGAAACTTTTAGATCCTTGACCCTATAGTTTTCAACAGCTACTTTCATAGGTCTTTTTAATTTTTTGACTTCTACTCCCAATAGCTGAAGTTTCTTGGCAATATCTTTATATTCGGATTGAAGGATATAGGCTGTCGGACGATCTCTAACCAGCGTAGGGTAGGCAGCGGTAGAATCCAGCCAATCGATGGTGGTATCGACCTTTTTGGCTTTCGCTATATCGACCACTGTTAACCTTTGATTTTTCATTAATTTATTTTGGCTGGTGATGACAATTTTGTCATTATCATTTACTTTTCTCCCTTTTTTCACCACTTCATTTTCCGCCTGCTTGACCACCTTTTTTACTTCATTGGCCTGATCAGCCGTCGTTTTAATGAAGGCAGCCTGAGCTGAAGCTTGTGCATAAACACGACGTTTGAAGTCAGTACGGCCGATATTGATACCCCTTGTTTCAATTAAATAGGTCATTGTATTTTTCAATCCGAGAGCGTTGCGACCGATGCGGGCTTCTGTGCTTCCTTCAGTAGCGGTAAGAATTCCAGTATCAGAAGTATCGAGTGTATAGTAATCATGATAGGAAAGCTTTTCTTTTTCCAATGCTTTGAAAACATTAGGTAAAAGCAGTTCATCGGATGCTTTTCGAAGCTGTTCCGGAATATTTAAATTCTTTGCTGATGAAATGAGCAGATCATAGGAAGCGATGGATCCATTTGCGCCTAGCTTTTTAAGGGGAGCGGGGTTCACTGTATATTCATGTACATCAAGAATGACTTCAGGCCCATAATCATTGATGGTTTGATGAATAGTCTGTACTTCAGGATACTCCACTTTTAAATAGTCCCTATTCGCATCCATGTCATTTGCGGTAAATCGTTTGAAGTAATAGGAGCCATCTGGATTTACGCGTGGAACGATGGCAATGTTCACTTTATCGAGGACGTCACCAAGTTTTCCTTCGGCAAGCCATTGTGCAATGACTAATGTTGATTCACCTGAAGCGGGTTCATTGCCATGGATCTGACCTTGTATCCAAATCAATGGTTTACGGGAATCCTTATTGAGTTTTTTTGAATCCTTGCTGAAAAGAAGCATTGGGATGTCGCGTCCTTCTATTGATTTACCTATCGTCTTGACTTGGATGTTCTTGTTTTTATGGGAGAGGGACTTGATATGACCAATCATTTCTTCTTGGCTCGTAAAAGCGATCTTGCCTTGTATAAAGGCAGGGGTCTTGAAAGAAACATTAGGTTCAGGGAAAAGGTAGGAGAGGTTATCAGGTTGAATATAGCTTGGACCATTTCCATAATAAGGGGTGAATTCTTCTGTCATTGCGATGGGGTTCTGGCTAGGCAATCCAGTGACAAGACCTAGGGTTACGAATGAAACGATGGTAGGAATGATTTTTTTCACGGACGTCCTCCTATATATCTTTTTCCATAAATTATCATATATTCAGCTTTATATACAGTATAACCGTAGGAACTAGAGAAAAACAGGAAGTATCTACTAGATCAATAAAGGCATTCCATGGCTTGCAGCCCAGTAAAACTCTCTCTGTCAAAAAAAGAGTGTGGATGTTTTTCGATTACATAAGGGAATGACTCTGATGCATAACAACCTTCCCAAGGGCTTATCTTTCTAAGGGGAATGGTGGCAGAAAAAAAGTTAGTAATTACTTTTCATAGTTATTCATCCCCTGGATTCTGTATACTTAGAGGTAGATAGTTGAAATTTCCATAATAAAATACGGTTCAAGCAATTTTGCTTGGCCCGTATCATTTCAATTCATCATATAACTGATTTAAAAGATTCCGTGAATCCTTGGCGTTCATTATCTGGCCGTTTACTTTCGCATATGGGGTTTGCTTACAAAGTTTACACTCACTTAAACATTCATATTCCTTATATTGAATCCTTGGATTCGCTAAGAATTTACCATAATCAGCAACCGTTTGTTCATCAAGGAAGCGGTCAAGATTATTTTGGCAAAATTCAATCTGGATTTTCCCTTTTTTTGTGAACACTTTAGATAGGAAGTTTTTCATCACATCGCTTCTTTCATTAGAAGAGTAAATATTTGTTATTATGATTTTATCACTTCCTGTAGCGAAATGCATGAGTGGTTCTTCCATTATCCGGAGTTTATCAAAGTAATTC
The DNA here is from genome assembly GCF_042787975.1 of Peribacillus sp. YIM B13482. Lineage (NCBI taxonomy): Bacteria > Bacillati > Bacillota > Bacilli > Caryophanales > Bacillaceae > Peribacillus > Peribacillus sp. YIM B13482. The sequence goes on along the minus strand of NZ_JBHZPF010000001.1, from coordinate 122,410 downwards.
CCTTGTATTTGTTGACACATGTCAAAGAAATGGTAGAATAAATAATGAATGATAATGATAATGAATCTCATTATCATGAATGTGAGAACCCTGTAACTATTGTCTCATGAACCCCATTTCAATAGGGGATTGTACAATAGTCTTTATTCATATATTTTTAATTAAAAATATTATCGCTGTATTTACTGAGATAGGAAGAGTAGGAAATGTAGATGAAGATAAGATATTTAGTCATGTCGTTAATCGTTTTATCATTTACCTCATTATTCATTGGTGTAAAAGATATTACCCCCCTGGATTTATTGGATCTAAGTGATGATAAAGTGCAAATCATGCTGCAAAGCCGTTTCCCCAGAATGATGACCATAATCATTGCCGGCGTGGTGATGAGTATAAGCGGTCTGATCATGCAGCAATTGAGCCGCAATAAATTTGTATCCCCTACGACTGCCGGTACCATGGATTCTGCAAGGCTTGGACTTCTTCTTGCCATTATCATTTTTCCATCGGCAGCACTTATTGAGAAAATGGCATTCGCTTTCATATTCGCTTTGGCAGGTACATTCTTGTTCATGAAAATTCTTGATCAAGTGAAATATAAGGATACGATTTTCATTCCATTGGTTGGTTTGATGTTTGGTAATATCGTCGGTTCCATCTCGACATTCTTTGCTTATAAGTATGATTTGATTCAAAGCCTCAACACATGGATGAATGGTGATTTCTCGATGATCATGTCGGGAAGGTACGAACTAATATATGTAAGTATCCCTTTAGTCATTCTCGCATACTTCTTTGCCAATAAATTCACTGTGGCAGGGATGGGTGAGGAGTTTGCTATTAATCTAGGGCTAAATTATAAACTTATAGTCAATTTTGGGCTGATCATCGTGGCATTATCCTCCACTGTTGTCCTGTTAACGGTGGGAACGATTCCTTTCATAGGATTGATCGTACCAAATATTGTATCCCTTTACCTTGGTGATAATTTGAAAAAGAGTCTTTCTCATACAGCGTTGCTAGGGGCAGTATTCCTATTGATCTGCGATATTCTGGGCAGGATCATCATATATCCATTTGAAATTCCGATTGGACTCGTGGTTGGTGTGATAGGAAGCGCCGTATTTATCTATCTGATAATGAGGAGAAAGGCATATGAATAATAAAAGTAAGATCATTATATTAGCTGTTCTGGCAGCAGCTTTAACGGCAGGTTACATATTTTGGGACCTTGGCCCGAATTGGGATTACGCACTGCCGAGAAGGGTCATAAAAATCATTGCCATCATCGTGGTAGGTTGTGCGATAGCCTTTTCAACAGTGATTTTCCAAACGGTTACGAATAATAAAATCCTGACACCAAGCATTTTGGGACTGGACTCTATGTATATGCTGATCCAAACTGGAGTGATTTTCCTCTTCGGTTCAACGCATATCATGATCATGAATAAAAATCTCAATTTCCTGGTTACACTTACGGCCATGCTTATTTTTTCCAGCCTGCTGTTCAAGTTCATGTTCAAGAAAAACCGAAATATTTACTTTCTATTGCTGATCGGTATCATATTCGGGACCTTATTCGGCAGCATGTCTTCATTTATGCAGGTATTGATTGACCCGAATGAATTTCAAATGATACAAAATAAAATGTTTGCCAGTTTCAATAATGTCAACACTGACCTGTTAACATTAGCGATTATCCTCATGATAGCGGTAATGATATATTTTATGAGATTTTTGAAGTATTTAGATGTCATGTCACTAGGGAGGGACCAAGCCATAAACTTGGGTGTGGATTACGATTTTGTCACGAAACGGGTTTTAATCGTCGTCACGATTTTAATTTCCATTTCAACTGCCCTGATCGGTCCAATCACGTTCCTCGGATTACTTGTTGCAAATGTGGCTTATCAATTCATTAAGTCCTATCAGCATAAACATATCATCCCGGGTGCAATGCTGATCAGTGTGATTGCCTTGGTCGGCGGCCAATTCATTGTAGAGAGGATCTTTACGTTCTCTACCACCTTGAGTGTCATTATCAACTTTGTCGGCGGTGTCTATTTCATCTATCTTCTATTAAAGGAGAATAAATCATGGTAGAAGTGAAAAATTTATTCAAAAAATATAATAGTAAAACGGTTGTAGAGGATGTTTCCATTGAAATAACGAAAGGGAAAATCACATCTTTCATCGGTCCTAATGGAGCGGGGAAAAGTACAGTCCTTTCAATGATCAGCCGGCTCATTACCCGGGATTCAGGAGAAGTCCTGATCGAGGGGAAGGATATGGGGAAATTCAATAGCAATGAACTTGCTAAAAAGATTGCCATCTTAAAGCAGGCTAACCACATCAATATACGTTTAACGATTCGTGAACTCGTCGCCTTTGGCCGTTTTCCTTATTCACAAGGTAAACTGACTAAAGAGGATTGGAAGTATGTCGATGAAGCGATTGAATATATGGAACTTGGCGAAATGCAGGATAAATTTCTTGACCAGCTTAGCGGCGGGCAACAGCAGCGGGCATTCATTGCCATGGTTATTGCTCAGAATACGGAGTATGTACTTCTTGATGAGCCTCTGAACAATCTTGATATGAAGCATTCCGTCCAAATCATGAAGGTATTGAGGAGATTGGCCGATGAATTAGGGAAAACGGTCATAATCGTCATTCATGACATTAATTTTGCATCCTGTTATTCCGACTATATTGTCGCATTGAAGGATGGCAAGGTTGTTCATAATGGACCTACCGAACAAGTGATCAACTCCGAAGTATTAAAGGAAATCTATGATATGGATATTGAAATCCAAAATATCAATGACAATAAGATCTGTGTGTACTTCACGTAAGAAAATGCCATTTGGTTTTAAATTACTTCAGTATTCGTAGCCGTCTCAGATTCACTTCATACGCTCATTAGGCTGTTAAAAGTTGGCGGGCGACCAAGGTTTTTAGCCGCCTCCTGTTTATATCCAGGGAAAGCGATGCAGGTGAATTCTGTGAAGGTGAGGATTCAATCTGTAATTTTAAATAAAAAAAACTTTTCGAGGTGACCATAATGATTAAGAAATTATCTTTACTGCTTTTAGTTGCAATGCTGGCTGTAATGGCTGTAGCTTGCGGATCAGTTAAGGAAAAAGAAGAATCAGGTACGAAAAAAGGAAGTGCTAAAAGCGAAGAATTTACGGTTAAGCACCAACTAGGCGAAACGAAAGTAAAAACAAACCCTAAAAAAGTTGTTGTATTCGATATGGGTGCTCTTGATACTCTTGATAAATTGGGTGTGAAAGTAGCAGCTGTTCCTCATGATGGCCTTCCAAAATACCTTTCTAAATATGAAGGTACAACTGAAAATGCCGGCGGTTTAAAAGAACCTGACTTCGAAAAAATCAACGAGATGGCTCCTGACTTAATCCTGATTTCTGGCCGTCAAACTGAAGCATATAAAGAATTAAGTAAAATTGCCCCTACTGTTTATGTAGGTGTAGATACTGCAAATTATATGGAATCCTTTAAAGAAAATGTAACACTTTTGGGTAAAATCTTCGATAAAAAAGACGAAGCAGCTAAAGAATTAGCACGTGTTGAAGAAAACATTAATGCTTTGAAAGAAAAAGCTCCGAAGGATAAAACTGGTTTAATCGTTCTTGCTAGCGGTGGAAAAGTAAGTGCTTACGGACCGAATTCGAGATTTGGAATTATCCATGATGTATTCGGAGTACCTGCTGTAGATGATAAATTGGAGGTATCTACACATGGTCAAAGTATTTCTTTCGAATACATTGCTGAAAAGAATCCAGACTATCTATTCGTTGTAGATAGAGATGCGGTTGCCGGTGATGGAGCTGCAGCAAAAGAAACTGTTGAAAATGACATTGTAAAAAATACAAAGGCTTTTAAAGAAGGAAACATCATTTATCTTGATCCTAACTACTGGTACTTATCTGGCGGCGGTTTAGAATCTGTTGATGAAATGGTTAAAGAAGTTTCTAAAGGGCTTAAGTAATTAAATATAGTTTAAAAGCAAATCCTGCCCTCGATTGAGGACAGGATTTTTTTTATTTTTTATAATAAAGCTGAATGAAAGTATATATAATAACAAAGGGAAGAAAAGAAATCACTTAAAGGAAACCAATAATGCCGGTTACAACAGCTTGTAAGGTCTTCACACCCAATAAAGGGAAAATAAATAGGACAAGGTTCATATTAGACCCTGTTGTAGCTGTTAGGGCTTATATGGGCGGCTACCGAAAGAAAATAACTCCTCAGCCAAACAAATAACAACGTAAAAAAAAATAGTTTCTTCCTATTATAATGTCAACTGCATTGATGCTTGATGCAGTTTCTGGTTCCGGTCTGGTTTTAAATTGTAATTTAAGTGAACTTTGGTAAATAATCTTAAAAACTAAAACATGAACATTCATGAAAACTAAGAATATTTGAATCCCCATCATACTAATTACTTCAAGTAATATAGGCAAATTTGGTGTCATTTACTATCAGGAGAAATTAATTCAATAAAAGTAGATCAACTGAAGTCAAGACGGGAATGATGTCGATATAACGCGAAATGAGTTTACGAAACAGGCCACAAAACCTTTTGTTATTTTATGGGATTTTAACTTGAGAGGATGCAGTAAATGAACGGGTGAACTTAAGCAGGCTTTTGGTTCTTACAGATAAATAGAAAGTGCGGGGGAGCGATGCATCAATGTAATCGGCAATCAAATTTCAGATGTCGAATTATCGGGAAAGAAATCCTCTAAATATCTAATAGCATTCAATAATTGAAGATTTTACATCTTTACATATTTTGTAATGTGCTGGTGTTTTTATAAAGAGTCGTTTATAATGATAAAAGCCTGAAGGAAGTTAAATTAAATAGTGACGGTGATCCACAGTAACCCAAAAAAGTTACGGTGATATTTATTGGATTAAGACATGGAATTCCTATATATTTGTTATAGAAAATCAAGACGGTCGAAACTCTGTTACTTTTTCAAAAGTTGTTCATAAGCTAAAGAAGTGTTCTGGATCATAAGGGTTATTGATGTGACAAAAGGTGGTTTGCACAGTCTTGACTATCTGATTGAAAGAATGCTATCATAAGGTTTCCGATTTTCCGTCTTTTGTAAGTATGTAAAAATTTATATAAATAAACCACTAGATTAATAGAGGTGAGAGCATGAATAATTTTCTTAAAAAAAGCCGGCATTTATTTGCAGATAACATACTAGGCTTTTTCTTTATTGCGGTAGTCTTGTTTTGGATAAAAACGTATATTGGATACCGAGTTGAATTTAACTTAGGGCTTGAAAATGGCCTGCAACAGTTCCTACTGTTCATAAACCCGATTAGTTCAGCCATTTTATTCTTTGGCTTGGCACTATTGGCGAAAGGCAAAAAATCGTTTAAATGGATCATCGGATTGAACTTATTGATGTCCTTATGGTTATTCTTCAATATTGTTTACTACCGTTCATTTACAGATTTCATCACTATGTCAACTTTGACACAAGTGCAAAATGCAGGTGACTTGGGACCGAGTACATTAGCATTATTTAAATCCCATGATGTATTTTATTTCCTTGATACGGTACTTTTGATTGTGTTGTATAGATTCAAAGACTTTAAAGTGGAAAACTTCAAAGTCAAACGCCGTACGGTTGGAATGATTTATCTTGCAGGGCTTGCAATTTTTGCTATTAATTTAGGACTTGCTGAAAAGGATCGTCCGCAATTATTGTCAAGAACATTCGACCGGAATTATATTGTCAAATATTTGGGTATGTTCAACTATACGGTATATGATGCCGTTCAGAATACTAAAACGTACGCTCAGCGTGCAACTGCAAATAGCACGGATATCGCGGAAGTGGTCAATTATACGAAGGCAACAAGCGCTGAACCGAACCCTAAGTATTTTGGTGCAGCAAAAGGTAAAAATGTCATATACCTGCATTTGGAATCCATGCAGAATTTCATGATTGATTATAAGTTGAACGGGGAAGAAGTAACTCCATTTCTAAACTCACTTGCACATGAGAAGTCAGATTTCATGTACTTTGATAACTTCTTCCATCAAGTAGGCCAAGGTAAAACGGCAGATGCTGAATTCATGCTTGAAAATTCCCTGTTCGGTTTACCACAGGGGGCAGCATTCACAAACCGAGCCCAAAATACGTATCAAGCGGCACCTGCGATTTTAGGAGAAAAAGGATACACATCTGCTGTTTTCCATGGTAATTACAAATCTTTCTGGAACCGAGACCAGATGTATAAGGCTCTTGGGTTCAATCAATTTTTCGATGCAAGCCATTATAATATGGAGAATAAAGAAGAAGTGCTAAGTTATGGTTTGATGGATAAACCTTTCTTTAAAGAATCGATTCCAATGTTAGAAACGCTTAAACAGCCTTTCTATACAAAATTCATAACGGTATCTAATCATTTCCCATATGCCATGGACCAGGACAAGGCAACAATCGGTAAGCAAACGACAGGTGATGCTTCCGTTGATGATTACTTCCAAACTGCACGCTATGCAGACGAAGCGCTTAGGGAGTTTTTCGTTTATCTGAAGAAATCCGGTCTGTATGATAACTCAGTAATCGTTATGTACGGTGATCACTATGGTATTTCGGAAAACCATACGGAAGCTATGTCAAAAGTGCTTGGCAAGGATGTTGGCGCATTTGAGAACGCCCAATTGCAACGTGTACCATTATTGATTCATGTTCCAGGTGTTAAAGGCGGGGAAATGCACCAATACGGAGGACAGATTGACCTTCTCCCGACTTTATTGCATTTGTTAGGAATTGAATCTAAAGATTATGTACAATTCGGTTCTGACTTATTGTCTAAAGATCATAGTGAAGTTGTACCTTTCAGGAATGGTGATTTTGTAACACCAGATGTTACTTCCATTAAAGGAAAATACTTCGATACGAAAACAGGAGAAATGGTCAAGGAAAATGATGACATCCTCAATTATAAAAAGAGAGTTGAAAAGATGCTCAATTTATCCGACCAAGTGGTAAACGGTGACTTACTCCGTTTCTATACTCCAAAGGGTTTTAAGCCAATTAACCCTGCTGATTATGATTACACATATAATGAAGAAGGTTCAAAGGAACCCGATTCCGATAAATAAGCTGAAAAACAGGCAGGAAGCCATTGCTTCCTGCCTGTTTTTTTATATGCGTTAGATCATGCTTTATTGGTCATCATGGCAATATACTTTCTTATTTCTTCAGGCTTTCCCGCGTGTTTTTCTGAACGCAGTTTATCTTTCATGATTTTATCCTTTGCTTTGATCAGGATTTCTTCACCCATGGATTGTGGCACGACAACGACTCCATCTATGTCCCCTATGATGATGTCACCTGGAAACACTGTGACACCTCCACAGGAAATGGGGATATTGGTTTGCCCTGCACCAGCCTTACCACTTGAGGCAACCGTTGTCCCTTTACTGAAAACAGGGAAATTCATTTTTTTAATTGCTTCAAGATCACGAATGACTCCATCGACTACGAGACCGCCAATTTCCATGGTCTGCATCATGCCGACAACAAAGTCACCTGCTATTGCACGGTATGTATCACCTTTGCTGTCAACGACTATTATATCTCCAGGTCTTGCTTCGCCGATTACTTTCAAGACGGCTGAATTATCACCGACGGGCATCTGTACGGTTAAAGCACGTCCGGCAAAATGAAACTCTTCTTTTAAGGGTTTAATCGCTGATTCCAGATTGTTCAATCCTTCCATTGCATCTGAAATGGCCGTGGTGGGCAAATTCCTAAACTGTTGAATGAGAGTATCCATGAATATGATTCCTCCTTGAAGGTTATGAATATAGACTAATTATACACAAATTTCGTAATTTTCCATTTATTTTCTGCTTATCGGTAAAATGGGAAATGTGGTGAAGTTCTTCTGTCATAAGGGGGCAAGGCAAGTCAATGGTTTAATCAATCGATTGATTAAATTTTCATGTTCATGGAGTATACTTTACACATCGCGTTTCCTACTTGTTCTGTATGTACTTCTATATAGCCTATTTACTTCATTCGCCTATGTCATCAAGAGGGAAATATCTTTTATACCCCTCAGTTATCCTGCCTCGAGCGGTCCTTAAGTGGAACTGGTGTGAGGAAGATCACTAAAGAGTTTTCAACAATCTTCAAAGCAGGAGCAAAACCAAGACGGAGGTTGCCAATGTAAGCCAAAGGGGGCTAAAAACTTCTGGATGAATGATCAAAAAAATGATTCCTGCTGTAACGGCAGCCTGTTGTATGGTTATATGTCTTATGAAGTGTATTCCAGCTTTAAAACAGGCTTTAAGTAGAGGCATATGATTCATTTTCATTCCTCCTTTTTCTTTCAATAATATGACCAGGCATAAAAGAAAATACATGGGGATTCGTTTTCTGCTCAAGGATTACGGGTATAGTAAAGGTAAAATAAAAGGAGGAATCATAGGTGGTTATTGTATATATTAGTCTTGCCCTCTTTATCGGATCGATCATCTATTTCGCTTTTTTTGCTTTCAAAACATTTAAGGATTCGAAACCGACAATTGAAAGTGTGACTGAAACTGTTTCACGCATTCAGGCAAAAACGGATCAGATTAAATCAGAGACGGATCAACTCGCCATGACTCAGCAAGAAATCACAGAAGATGTTCAATATAAAAAAGAGGCTGTACAATATACGGTTGATGCCGCTAAAAAAACACCGGAACCATTCAAAAATATTTGGTTTTCAATAAAAGGTGACAAATGGAAGCTTAGAAACAAAAGTGATGCATAGGCGTTTGACCGAATTTGGAATGCACATGATATCGTATGGGAATAAAAGATTTTGGTTGAAATTTTACCTGAATGGTTCAGGAGAAACGCGCAGGGATCTGCTTATACGGAGGGGAAAAAGCCCGAGAGGTTATGATTATGACCTTTCGGGCTTTTTCTGTATTGGGAGAGGAAAAAGAGATGGCTTTGATTCAATTGGTGATTGCGTGAATATTTAATAATAGGCGATGAGTTTAAAATATAATGATTGCTGGCATGGTTATTAGTTTTTTTATCATCGGCGATAAAAATCATTGCCTAGGGAACCCAGTATGCCATTGGGACTGGAATAGGGGCTCCTGGGATCAGTTCTGGTAGGCATCATGAACGGTACGAGGTGCGTTTGGTGTTTTTTGGGTGAAGGTACTACCGGATTGAAAGTCACTTCTTATGAATAATCTATCCACTCCTCGTAAATAGTAATGTTAAACGTTTGAAAGGAGTGGAGAATATGAATTATAAGGCGATAGTATCAAGTGTGATGATGGCTTTAGTGATTACAGGTTGTTCTACTAATAATAAACAAGGTGCCAATGAAAATCTTGGCCTGAATCGTACGAATCAGGATAATTTAAAACATCCGACGAATGTAAGCGATACAAAGCGAAATATAAATAATGTTAATGATAATGATGCAAACGATATGAGGGTCTCCGATGATATCTCAAATCGTGTTGAAGCCTTGAAGGAAGTAAAGGACGCCAGGGTCATCGTGACTGATAATAATGCATATGTTGGGGCAGTATTAAATGACGGCGGGGATAAAGATATCTCGAATGACCTTAAAGACAGGATTGCAGATGCAGCAAGAGGAGCAGATCCATCGGTAGACAACGTTTATGTTTCGACAAACCCTGACTTTGTTCAAAGCATGCATAAGTATGCGAATGACATTCAGAATGGAAAACCCGTTGCAGGATTCGTTGATGAGTTCCGTAAACTTGTAACACGCGTTTTTCCAAGCCAAAAGTAATTGGCAAAGAGTTAAATGAATTAAGACGCAAAGGCTTATCCGTTTGATATCATGCTTTTTTAGGCATGGGATCCGGATAGGTCTTTTCCTATTTCAGGAAAAAACTAAAGGTAATCAGCAGCGAGTTGGGATATCGGTGAATCATGACTAACTTTAAAGAGGGTGGTTACAATAATTGGGTAAACTAAAGAACTCAAGACAGATAATGGGAGGTGGAATTAGTGAGGTTTTTTAAGGGAAGGAAGAAAACGGATGCAGCAGCCTTTCAGGTTACTTCCAAGGATTTTCAAGAACTTTTTAAAAAGTTTGAAGCATCTAATGATTTTCTTACTTTCCAATTCCCGAATGAAGATGGCTATACCATCTCCTATTTCAATTCACTGGTTAGTGAACAACAGCTCCATGAAGAAGTACTGGCTGTCATCTCTAATCAAACAAAGAAGGATCTTAAGCAATTAAAAAGCGATATTCCGATGGAAGATATGAAAGTGACGACTGATATTAACGTCATTCAAAGGTTGGTTTTGGCAGGATCGATCTTGATTCAATACAAGAAAGATGATGAAATGTGTTTGCTGATTCCTTGTGCTCACAGTGTGAAAAGGCAAACTTCCATACCCGAGTCGGAGTATACAGTCGCTGGGTCTAAGGAGGCTTTTGTTGAATCGCTTGATACGAATTTGAATCTAATTCGTAATCGGTTACCCATTCCTGAATTGCAGTCCAAGGAATTTCGGGTTGGGAGCATCTCGCAAACCAGGTTAGTGGTGCTCTACATAGATGGGATTGTAAATCAACAGATCATCAATACAGTCATGCAGAGAATAGATGATATAGAGTATGATACGATCGTGGATATTTCGTTTGTAAACCAGATGATTATGGATAATCGGAATTCGATGTTTCCCCAACTGATTGATACGGAGCGGCCTGACCATCTGGCCAGTGTATTATCAGAAGGGAAAATAGGGATTATGCTAGATGGATCGCCTCATGCATTAGTTGGTCCCAACACCATCATTTCGTTCTTTTCTTCATTTGAGGATTATTTTCAAATTTGGAATCTTGGTACTTCATTCCGTTTGATTCGTCTTTTCGCAGTCCTGTTTTCCGTTTTATCTTCACCTCTGTATGTTGCCGTTTTAACCTATCATTATCTGGTGATCCCAACTGATTTGTTGCCAATCTTAATTTCATCAAGGGGAGTGATCCCTTTTCCGCCGATTTTGGAAGCGATCGTGCTGGAAGGAACGATTGAATTGCTGAGGGAAGCAGCGGTTAGGCTGCCTGCTAAGGTGGGCTCTACCATCGGCATTGTTGGCGGTATTGTCATCGGTACAGCCGCTGTGGAAGCGGGATTTGTCAGTAATGTCCTATTGATGCTTGTCGCTTTGGCTGCTTTGGCTTCATTTACAGTGCCGATTTACCAAATCAGTAATACGATTCGCCTTATCCGCTTCCCTTTTCTAATTGCAGCGCAGTTATACGGACTGTTCGGATTAGCTTTATGCAGTGCATTCATTTTAAGTCATTTATTGAAATTGACTTCGCTTGGCAGTCCATATTTAGACCCTCTTTACCCGTTAAGGATTTATGACTTTAAAGATAGTCTAATTCGCCTCCCTTTTTCAAAGCAGACTAAACGCCCACGATTTCTGCGGACGGAAAAGCCACTAAGGATAAGGAGGAAGGAGGAAACTAATAACTCCCAAAGTGATATTGATGAATAAGGCGTAGAAAGCGGTGAAAATGTATGGAAGTCAAACCAAAGGAAACTAAACTAATATCTCCATTTTTTGTTTTTTTCCTCTTGCCAGGCATGCAGATCGGAGTAGGGGTATTGGGGTTTGAACGGATCATAGCGAAAGAGGCTGGTCAAGATGCTTGGATATCGGTCCTCATTTCAGGGTTAATCGTAAATGTTCTGCTTTGGATGTGTTTCAAGCTTTTAGGCAGGGGCCCCCAAACACTGGATTTGGTTGCCATCCATAAAGATTTGTTTGGTCAATGGGTAGGAAATGCTTTCAACATTTTTTTCATCCTCTACTTTATAATGATCTCCATCATTCTTATAAGGACTTATTTGGAAGTCATTCAGGTTTGGATGTTCCCTGGTGTTAATGTCCTGATGCTATTAACCATCATTCTAATTCTCGTGTATAGTTTTGTGGTGGGAGGGTTTAGGGCCGTTACTGGTTTTTGTATAATCGGACTAATAATTGGATCGCCGTTATTACTTTTGAACTATTTCCCATTAAAGCACGCCCACTTTGAGAATTTGAGCCCTTTACTTGATCATTCCTTTTTGGAAATCATGAAGGCCTGTAAGAGAATGACCCTGAATTACCTTGGTTTTGAATTACTCCTGATCTATTACCCATTCATTAAAAAGCGTGAACACTCTCAAAAGTGGGCCCACTTAGGTGTGTTGTTTACTATGTCGATATATTTAGTCTTCATTATTGTCTCGTTAGCTTACTATCATCAAGATCAGCTGAAAGATGTAATTTGGGCTACATTGACTTTATGGAAAATTGTGGACCTTCCATTCGTTGAAAGGTTTGAATATATAGGGATTTCCGTTTGGCTGTTCATGGTGCTGCCGAATGTTTGCCTAGGGGTTTGGGCAGCGAGCAGAACAGTAAAAAGAGTGTTTGGATTTAGACAGAAAAAGGTGTTAGTTTACATCCTGCTTATCATTTTAGTTTCTTGCTGTTTTTTGGATAACCGCTATAGAATCGATAGGTTTAACACAATCAGTTCGCAAATAGGTTTTTATATCGTTTATTTGTACCTTCCTCTCTTATTCATATGGCAGTCGATTGTCTATAAAGTTAGGAGTCTTAATCCATGAAAATCAAACTTCTCTTGATTACATTAGGTTGTTTCATGATGACAGCGTGCGGGGTGGAGAAGCAAATATTAGAAGATATTTTAATAGCTGAAGTCGTAGGTTATGATGATGCCGGAGACAAAAAAGTGAAAGGAACGGTCGTTGTCAGCGTTCCTCAGCCTGGGGAAGAAGCAAAACTAAGTAGAGAAGTATATGAAGCGACCTCCCATAATATAAAGACTGGCCGCCAGCAAGAAAATGCAAAAACACCATTCCCGATTGTCGGCGGGAGACTGACAGTCATTCTGTATGGTGAAGAATTGGCAGGTAAGGGCTTGAATGATTATATTGATACATATAGGCGTGACCCAATGGTGGGAAGGGATTTATATTTAGCGATCGTTCATGGCAAAGCGGAGGATGTAGTTAAAATGGAGCCGAAGTTGATTAAAACTCCAGGAGTCCAAGTGAAAGAGCTGATCGAACAGAATATCAGGACTAATTTGCCTGATGTAGATTTGCACAGGTATTTATATGCGTGTCATGGTAAAGGAATCGATCCGGTCATGCCCCTATTGGAAACTGCAGGAGACCATATACGGGTAAAGGGTATCGCCCTGTTTAAAAGGGACAAGTATATCGGTAAATATATCCCTTATCAGGACGGATTTTTATTCAAAGTCCTTAGTGAAAATTTTAAGCTGGGGAGTTATGAAATCAAATGGAAGGAAAATGACTTTTCAGATATCAATAACGTGGAATCACGTGTCCATTATGATATCAGGAATGCAAATCAAGACCCCGAAGTCAGGATTGAAGTGAAATTAAAAGCGAGTCTGCTTGAGGTCCAAGGTTATGACTTGGGTAAATCAGTCGACCTGAATCAAATAGAGGCCAAAGCAGAACATGCCATTGGTGAAAAATTACATGAGATGGTAACCATGTTTCAGGAAAGCAACATAGATCCGATTGCACTCGGTGATATCGCTAAAAGTAAAACAAGAAATTTCAATCAAAAACATTGGGAGGAGGCCTATCCTCATATTCCAATCGAGGTGGATTTGGATATTGAAATGATTCAAACGGGAATAGTAGAATAAAAGAAGAATATTCTGAAGTTTCTCCCTTTATAATAGGGGTATTGGTGAAATTATATCAATGCGGCTAAAGAGGGGGGAAAGGCATGGACAAAGCATGGTGGAAAGAGGCAGTTGTATACCAAGTGTATCCAAGGAGTTTCATGGATAGTGATGGAGATGGGGTAGGGGATTTAAACGGGATCTTTATGAAACTCGATTATTTACAGGAGCTGGGTGTGAACGTGATATGGCTATCCCCTGTTTATCAATCTCCCAATGATGACAATGGGTACGATATCAGTGATTATCAATCAATCATGACTGAATTCGGGACCATGGCTGATTTTGACAGGCTACTAAAGGCGTTGCATGAACGTGGAATGAAGATCATGATGGACCTGGTGGTCAACCATTCTTCAGATGAACATTCGTGGTTCAAGGAATCCCGATCCTCTATAGACAATCCAAAGCGTGATTATTATATTTGGAAACCTGGAAGGCATGGGAAAGAACCAAATAATTGGGAGTCCGTTTTTAAAGGTTCGGCATGGGAATATGATGAAGGAACAGATGAATATTATTTACACTTATTCAGCAAGAAACAACCGGATTTAAACTGGGAGAACCCTAAGCTCCGTGAAGAAATCTACAGCATTATGACTTGGTGGCTGGATAAGGGTGTCGATGGTTTTCGGATGGATGTCATCAACTTCCTATCAAAAGATCAGAGCTATTCAGATGGGTCCATTCAGCATGGGAAGCAGTTTGGTGATGGAAGCCCCTTTTTCTTGAATGGCCCGCGGATACATGAGTTTTTACAGGAAATCAATCAACGGGCACTTTCAGGATATGACGTGATTACCGTTGGGGAGATGCCAGGAGTCACCCCGGAGGAAGCGCAATTGTTCACAGGGAAAGGTCGTGGTGAATTACATATGGTCTTTCAATTCGAACATATGGATTTGGGGGGCGGACCAGAAGGGAAATGGAGTAACGAAAAGTGGAACCTAAGCGATTTAAAACGAATTCTTTCCAAGTGGCAGACTGGTTTGGAGGAGGATGGCTGGAACAGTTTATACTGGAACAATCATGATCAGTCCCGGATTGTCTCAAGGTTTGGAAATGATGGAGAGTATCGTATTGAAAGCGCAAAGATGCTTGCCGCCTGTCTTCATATGCTTCAAGGTACACCTTATATATATCAAGGGGAAGAGCTGGGAATGACCAATGTTGCATTTGAAAGCATTGATGAATATCGGGATATTGAAACGTTGAATTCATATGACGAACTCGTCAATTCGCATGGCTGGTCAAAAGAGCGGATGATGTCAGCCATTCACGCCCGAAGCAGGGATAATGCGAGGACACCGGTTCAGTGGAATGACTCCCGGAACGCAGGATTCACGAAAGGGACTCCCTGGATTAAGGTCAATCCCAATTTCCCCGAGATTAATGCAGAAAAAGCCTACAATGATCCAAATTCTATTTTTCATTTTTATAAAAGGCTTATCCAATTACGCAAAAAACATGAAATTGTCGTTTATGGCCGTTTTGAACTGCTCTGTCCAGATGATGAACGAATATTTGCCTATACGAGAACGTTTGAAGATGAAAAGCTGTTAGTGCTATGCAACTTTAAGGAGGAGCATGCCGCATATTCTTTGCCTGAAGAGCTAAATTCATATTCTGCTACAAGGCTGATCGGTAATTATGAACAGGGGGAAAAAGGAATCTCGAGAATGCCTCTGCGTCCATATGAATGTCGTGTGTATCATTTGAAATGAAAAAGGACCTGGTTTTCTCCGTTAGAGAAGACCAGGTCCTTTTTAGTATTATTTTGATTTAAGGTCACATTCCTCAAGAGGAATGACTTTCGTTTTATGTTTAATTTTATAGCCGAACCATAGGACGAAAAATAGAATTAAGCCAATGTAGGAAACGAACATTGAATTCCAGTCGATCCCATTACTGCTGAAAGCTTGATAGCCTTGTCCGATGATAATGATAATACATAGGACAAGGGCGAATATTGGCCCGAATGGGAAGCCTTTGGCCCGGTATGGTAAAGCATTCATATCAAGGCCTTGAGCTGCGTAGGCTTTGCGGAATCGATAATGGGCGATCGCAATCCCGACCCAGGTGACGAATCCTGCCATGCCTGAAGCATTTAATAACCAAATATAAACGACACCATCTCCGAAAAATGATGCTAAGAATGCAACGCAGCCAACTAAAGAAGTCACGATAAGTGCATTCACGGGTACTCCTCTTTTATCTAACTTGCCAAGGAATTTTGGTGCTTTCCCATCACGTGCCAAGTCCCAGAGCATACGGGTTGAAGCGTACATGCCTGAGTTACCGGCGGAAAGTACGGATGATAAAATGATCGCGTTCATGATGGATGCAGCAAATGCAAGGCCAGCCCGTTCAAATACGAGCGTGAAGGGACTTACGGCAACATCTTCACTCAATAAACGTGAATCCGTAAACGGAATGATCATTCCAATTACAAAAATGGCAAGGATATAGAATAAGATGATGCGCCAGAAAACGGATCTGATCGCCTTAGGGATATTCTTTTCTGGATCTTCACTTTCACCAGCCGTCACTCCAAGCAATTCTGTTCCTTGGAATGAAAAGCCGGCAGCCATGAATACACCTAGAATCGTGAAGAACCCTCCATTAAAGGGACCTTCGCCCATTGTGAAATTGGAAAAACCAATAGGGTCTTTTCCACCCATGATTCCGAGAATGATCAGAACACCAGTGATCAAGAAAATGACGACTGTCACGACTTTGATCATGGCAAACCAGAATTCTGCTTCCCCAAAACCTTTAACGGACATGTAATTGATAAGAAACATAGTGATTAACGCAATAGCACTCCAGATGAAGGAGGGAGTATCAGGAAACCAGAACTTCATAATTAAGACAACGGCTGCTAATTCAGCGGCAATGGTGATTGCCCAGTTATACCAGTAGTTCCATCCAATCGCAAAACCGAAAGACGGATCGACGAATTTGGATGCATAGACACGGAACGAACCGGCCACTGGCATGAATGCTGCCATTTCTGCAAGACTTGTCATTAAGTAATAAACCATGATGCCGATGACCGCGTATGCCACCAAGGCACCGCCGGGTCCGGCTGAATGGATGGCACCGCCACTTGCTAAAAATAAACCTGTTCCAATCGTTCCACCTAATGAAATCATCATTAAGTGCCGCGCCTTCAGGCTCCTTTTTAATTCAGTGGGGCTTGATGTTGATTGTGAATTTGGCAATTGATGTTACACTCCTTTTTATTGGAAGGGAACGAAATATAAAAAAACAGCAGTCGAAAAAGATCGACGGCTGTTTATAATAAACCCGTTTATCCTTCCGAAGATAGCTCCCCACGCTTTTTTGAAAAAACGTGACAGTGATGTTCCTGTTCGGTGACACCGCCAGCGAGAATATACATGGAATATACCCTAACTTCGGCAACTTATCCTTTCAAACGGAGTCTTGAATTTTCCAGAATCTCGTCCGTTCTACTTTTATAAGCTGCAGCCTCTAACTCATCGGTAAATGAGGAAGTATTCAATTTTCTTAAATCGTAACGCCAGCTTGTAATTGGCCGTACGATGGTACTCATGAAAAATTATGCAATCGCTAATAGAATGCTAGTAACTGAGTAAACTTTACTATATCAAAATTATAAAATAACTTGTTGGATATCGCAATGATTATTTTATGTGGTTATTCTTTCCTAGTTCTCGAAAGATTGGAAGAGGAAACGATATATAAAAGTAAAGCCATTCTGATAACAATACCGTTATTAAACGGTCCTTCTTTTTATAAGGGCGTAGTCCAATTTTACATGTTGGACCGATTCGGGATTCTCAAATAGATCCACTGCCATTTTTCCAATCCATTCCAGAGGCAAGGAAATGGTCGTGATGTCCAGCATCTCACTCAGGCTATCATTATTGAAGCCCAGAATGGCCACATCTTCAGGTACCCTCATACCCGATTTCTTAGCGGTGAGCATGAATCCAGCAGCCGTGTCATCATTAGTGATGATGATGGCTTCAGGTTTGTTTATCATCGAATGCCAATCCTCAAACAACTTTACACCGTCTTTGATGTGATAACTGCCTTCAAACAACCATTCTTTATTGTTTATAAGTTGATGTTTACTCATGATATCGTTAAAGGCCTTTGTTCGAAGAGAACTGTTCCTGCTCTTTTTACGGCCGAGGCTGTATCCAATTTTCTTATATCCTTTAGAAATCACGTATTCAAGGGCACAGGAGAATGCTGCATAATGATCAATGCTGATGGATGAGAATTCAGCCTGGGCTGTATCCTCACATAAGATAATAGGTCCGTATTTTTGATAATCCAAGAGGATTTTCATTTCCGAAATTCTTGAACAAACGATAATGCCATCGAGTTGCTTCATTTGCAGCATATTCAAAGCCTGGATTTCTTTCTCTCTTTCATAATGGGTTTGAAAGATCACTATATGACACCCAATTGCATTTGCCTGTTTAGTAATTCCGTTAACGATTGCCCCGTAATATGGGTGATTGGTGAAGGGGATGATGATGCCGATAAGATTTGTTTTGCCTTTTGAAAGATGAATGGCGTTGATGTTTCTCGAATAATTCAAGCGATCAACGGCTTGTAAAACGCTCTCTCTCTTATCAGAGCTTACATAAGGATGATTATTCAATACACGGGATACTGTTGAGATAGATACACCAGCACATTGAGCAATTTCTTTAATGTTTGTCATGGGATCACCATTTTTTCTTTTTTTTATATTGTACCGTATGAAACCCATTTCAGAGCAAGAGAACAGATCATGGCTGCTGAAGATTTCTTCAAATAAGGTCTTGTTCTGGTATGGGTTTCATCCTTTAAGATTGGTTTAAGTCTTAGCGGAGGAGGAGATCAGGATGTTCCAAACTTTAATCAGCCTGTTTGTACTTTGCGGAATCGAATTGGGATTGGCGTACTTGGCAGTTTCTTTAAAAAAGCCGGAAAAATGATTGGCAATGCACATGGAATGCCAGATGCCCGTCGAGAAATCCGCGTTTACTCTTGAAATACACACTTTTACTCGTGAATTTCACGTCGTCCCATCATAAACATTAGAAAAAGCTCCCCTAGTTTATATTCACCATAAAAACTCCACAATATAAATATAACTTCATCATTACGTTTCATGTACCGAAGGAAAAGCACTCTCCATTTTAGTAGTTGGAATGCTCATCATACCTGCCGCAACGGCTTATCTGCTGACAAATCGGTTAAGTAGAATGATATTGTCAGTATAGTGGTCGGGGTGTTAAATTAAGTCATCGGTTATTATTCAGCTGCCATTTTGGATGCCTCGATATCCGGTTGGATGGTTGGATTGGCCTTTCTCTTTTCCCCAAGCCATGGATTGGTCAGAAGTGTGCTGAAATTGGAGAAAATCAAAGGAGGCACATGTTAAATTCCCCCTTTCTGCAGGCTCCATGCAGATAACTTCATGAAGCTTGTAAACTATTCTTCGATATAGTTGTGATTTTATTTGTTTAAAGTATAATGAATAAGTGTATTTAAAGTTGTATCGCAGGAGCCTTTTTAAGGGAGAGTTAAGTATGGAAGAACAAAATAAATTTTCATCTCGAATAGATTTTTCTTTGGTCACAATATTGCTGTTATTATTCGTAGGAAGTTGCTTAGCAATCTATAGTGCCCAAACGACTGGACAGTACGCGGAAAACTTCTTAATCAAACAAATCTTTTGGTATATAGTGGGGATTGGAATCGTATTAGGGTTTATCACCCTTGATTCGGATCAACTGAAAAAAATTTCCTGGTATGCCTATGGATTCGGATTATTTTTGCTTTTATTGCTGATCCTAATGCCAGAAAGCGTAGTACCTAAAATAAATGGTGCAAGAAGTTGGTATAAAATTCCAGGGGTCGGTTCGATTCAGCCATCGGAATTCATGAAGGTTTTCCTGATCCTGGCTTTAGCAAATCTTATATCAAACCATCATCTCAAAAACACGCTGAAAACGATTCAAACGGATATCTGGCTGCTTATTAAAATCGGTCTCGTTACAGGTGCCCCGCTAATGTTAATCATGCAACAGCCGGATTTAGGCACCGGGCTTGTCATCTTGTCAATCATGCTCGGAATGGTTTTCATATCAGGTATATCATGGAAGATTCTGCTGCCTATCATTTCGGGAGGAATCGCCGTCGCTTCCACGGTCCTATACTTCGTCCTTTGGAAGCCGGAGATCCTGGAAAAATACTTAGGGGTAAAAACCTATCAATTCGGCCGTATCTATTCTTGGCTTGATCCATATAATTATGCGAGCTCCGAGGGGTACCACTTAACCAGATCCTTACTGGCCATCGGCTCCGGCCAGACCACAGGTAAGGGGATAGGTGAGAGGGTAGTGTATCTCCCAGAGAGTCATTCGGATTTCATTTTCAGCATCATCGGTGAAGAATTCGGTTTCATCGGATCAAGCATCTTGATTTCCTTGTTTTTCCTATTGATTTACCACATAACAAAAACGGGAATGGACACGAAAAATAACTTCTATACATATATCTGTGTTGGCGTTATAAGCATGTTGACGTTTCACGTTTTTCAAAATATCGGCATGACGGTAGGCCTTTTACCGATTACGGGGATTCCACTTCCATTTATCAGTTATGGAGGAAGCTCGCTAATGGGGAACATGATGGCCATGGGCTTAATATTCAGCATTCGGTATCACTATAAGAAGTATATGTTTTCTACGGATATCTAAATATAAAGCCGGCCTCCCGTGGCCGGCTTTACTTGTGCAAAAAAAACAAAGGGAAGCAGAATCTCCCCCTGAATGTTTGCTTATTGAATGTTCGATCCAGGTGGGAACTGATTTTTATATCCGGAAAATTGTTGATACGATTGGCTTAGGCTCGGAGCCTGCGCCTTTTCTAAACTATACCAGCCTTTTTCGAACATAAGGTTATAGAGCTCACGCTGCATCTCCTGATTTTCTTTCGAAACGGAGAAAATGTCTTGGAATAATGCTTGGTTACTCATTTCATGCAAGGCAACGGAAAAGGAGTTACAAAAGTACTTTTCAGTTGTGAGCATATCATTTATAAAATCCCTGTCATTCATTTGAGGAGTCTTTGCTACAGGGGATTCTGGATTTTTGACTTTGTTTTCATTGGGCATCAAGAACCCTCCTTTACTGGTATTGTTGTTGAACCTGGTTTTGATCCGGATTCAAATGTTTCAAAATGGTATCGTAATGGCGTTGATGCATGAGTCCGCACCGATTTAACGCATCAATGATTTGTGGGTCCTTGCATTGAGTGGCAAAAAAATGTGCTTTTTTAATCGCATTCAGATTCCATGCAAGCATATCGGTTAAGTATAAGCTGTCTTTTACCGAAACCATTTCCGGTGGCTGTGTCATATAGCCGGTGGACTGCTGTTGGCTGTTAAACGAATTTTGCTGTTCCATCATTCTACCTCCTTCAGTGTTCTTTAAACGTACTTAATTTCCCCTTCAAGAAATTTTTTTATTCTTGATTCTAAATTTCTGAAAATTGAATTAAATGGTAAAATAATCTTGTGCATCTATTTTCCAAAATGATTTGGAGGGGAATGCAGATGGAAAGAATATTGAGAAGTCTATTTCTTTTTTTATCAAAGAACAAAAGCCTGACAATGGCAGCGAAGAAATACGGATTACGGTTTGGGGCCTCGCGTTTCGTGGCAGGAGAAACATTGGATTTGGCCTCTGTTGTGATTGCAGACCTAAATAGGAAAGGGCTTGCTGTTACCATTGATTATTTAGGCGAATTCATAGAAGAGGAACAAGAAGCAAGGAAGATGGCAGATGAGTGTATAGAAGCGATTCGCATGATTGGCAGAAATGAACTGGATTCACAGTTATCTCTGAAGCTAACCTCGATGGGCTTGGATGTATCCGAACGAGTCGCAATGAACAACATGCGGAGGATTTTAGCGGAAGCCAAAGCCCATAAGGTTTTCGTGACGCTTGACATGGAAGATTTTCCGCGCTGTCAGCCAACTTTGGATGTATTCAAAAGCTTAAAGGCTGAATATAATGAATTGGGGACTGTCATCCAAGCATATCTGTATCGGACCGAAAAGGATATTGAGGAGCTGAATGAATACCATCCGAATCTAAGACTTGTTAAAGGAGCATATAAAGAATCAAGGGAAGTGGCTTTTTCCGAGAAAAAAGACGTCGATGAAAATTTCAAGAAAATTATCAAGAAGCATTTGCTGAATGGCAATTATACAGCCGTTGCCACACATGATGATAAAATCATTGATTATACGAGGGACTTGGTCAAAGGGGAGGGAATTCCCCAGGATCAATTTGAATTTCAAATGTTGTATGGCATACGTAATGAGAAGCAGCTTGAACTTGCTAAAGAAGGATATAAGGTTAGGGTGTATGTTCCTTATGGTACGGATTGGTATGGGTATTTCATGCGCCGCCTTGCGGAGAGACCGGCCAATATTGCTTTCGTTTTAAAAGGCCTTTTCAAGAAATAGAAAGCGAGAGCCGCCCCGGATAAGGGACGGCTACTCTAACAGAAGGCTTTATTTTTTGAATTGATTGTTCTGGCTGTTCACTTTATTGATTCCATGTTGACGTTCACCGCCAGGTCCGGCATTGCCTTTTACGCTTGCTGCACTTACAGCTGCTTTAGAAGGATTATTTTTACTCTTCATTTTATAATTCACCTCCTGCCCGGTTATTTTTTACTGAACAGAGGAGAAATAACCAAAGTAATTTGGAGGGAAAAATATTTTTTTTCCTGTTTAATCATTGCGGAATTTCCAAATTTATTCTATATTAATAATAAGAAAAAATATTCAAAATTTTTTGGATTAAAAATGAATGAGTATTCATTCAATATATTGTGTAAGGGGGATATAAACTTGGTTCGACAAATACGAAAGGCTGCTGTTCTAGGGTCAGGAGTTATGGGATCAGGGATTGCTGCACACCTTGCTAACATTGGCATTCCGACTTTATTATTGGATATTGTACCTCGTGAGCTCACAGAGGATGAAAAGAAAAAGGGTCTGACATTAGATAATGAACAAGTGCGTAACCGCATCAGCCAAACTGCGATTACTAAACTTTTAAAACAGAAACCAGCTCCGCTTTCTGCTAAGGGAAATATTGCATTGATCGAGGCAGGAAACCTGGAAGATGATATAAGTCGCTTAAAGGATGTCGATTGGGTCATTGAAGTGGTCGTTGAAAAACTTGAGGTTAAGCAAAGTGTATTTGCCCAGGTAGATCAGCATCGTAAACCAGGAAGCATCATTTCATCGAATACATCCGGAATCTCAATCGAAGCGATGGCAGAAGGCCGTTCGGAGGATTTTCAAAAGCACTTCCTGGGAACCCACTTCTTCAATCCACCGCGTTATCTTAAATTGTTGGAAATCATCCCTACTAAAGCTACTTCACCAGAAGTGCTCGAATACATGAAACGATTCGGAGAAGATGTACTGGGAAAAGGTGTCGTCGAAGCCAAGGATACGCCAAATTTCATCGCAAACCGCATTGGCACTTATGGTTTATTGGTCACTCTCCGGGAAATGCAAAAAGGCGGATACAGTGTCGGAGAAGTCGACTCGGTTACAGGACCGTTGATCGGAAGGGCAACTAGCGCGACTTTCCGGACACTTGATGTAGTTGGATTGGATACCTTTGCACATGTTGCCAAAAACGTATATGACCAGGTGGATGGGGAAGAAAAAGAAGTTTTCAAAATACCTGATTTCATGAATGAAATGCTTAAGAATGGGTGGCTTGGAAGCAAATCAGGCCAAGGGTTTTTCCTGAAAAGGGGCAAGGAAATCCTTGAACTGAATCCCGAAACCCTTGAATATGCTGAACGAAAAAAATTAAAAACGCCTTCCATCGAAATGGCTAAACAGGCCAAGGGCTTGGAAAATAAACTGAAAGCGCTTGTTTATAGCGAAGACCGTGCTGGCCAATTGCTTTGGAACGTGCTGAATCCGGTGATTGTATATTCTGCCCAACTGCTTGGTGACATCGCGGATGACATAGTGGCAATCGACCAAGCGATGAAATGGGGCTTCGGATGGTCCACTGGTCCTTTTGAAACCTGGGATGCGATAGGTGTAGAGAAATCGGTAGCCCGCATGGAAGCGGATGGCCACACAGTTCCGCAATGGGTGAAGGATATGCTCGCCAAGGGCATCACTTCTTTCTATAAAGAAGAAAATGGCATTGTCCACTATTATGATAATGGTGAATATAAAGAGCTTATCGAAAATCCTAAAGTGATCAATCTTAAAGCAATCAAGAAGCAAAAAGGCGTAATCAAGAAAAACAGCGGTGCAAGCTTGATAGATATCGGCGATGGAGTGGCTCTTCTTGAATTCACTTCACCGAATAATGCAATCGGTCTGGATATCATGCAAATGATCAATGCGGCGGTCGACGAAGCGGAAGCGAATTTTAAAGGCCTGGTCATCGGTAACCAAGGCAAGAATTTCTGTGTTGGCGCTAATATTGCAATGATGTTGATGGAAGCGCAAGATGACAATATCCTCGAACTTGATATGGTCATCAGCCAATTCCAAAAGGCGATGCTTAAAATTAAGTACAGTGCGGTCCCGGTAGTGGTAGCCCCGTTTAATATGACACTTGGCGGTGGTGCTGAAGTATCCCTTCCGGCTGCGCGCATCCAGGCAACGACTGAAACGTATATGGGACTAGTGGAAGCTGGTGTAGGTTTGATCCCTGGCGGCGGCGGTACTAAAGAACTTTATGTGAAGACATTGAGGAATATGCCGAAGGGTGTCGACTTTGATTTACAGAAAGTGGCCAACAAAGTATTTGAAACGGTCGCCATGGCAAAAGTTTCAACCTCTGCTGAGGAAGCACGCGGGGATAATTTCCTTAATTCAACTGATGGAATAAGCGTGAATGCGGATCATCAACTATATGATGCGAAGCAGGCAGTCATCTCCATGTATGAACAAGGTTATACTGCTCCAACCTGCACAAAGATTCCTGTAGTAGGTGAAACGGGTTATGCCACACTGCTATTGGGGGCGGAATCCATGCGCCTTTCAGGATTCTTATCCGATCATGACCTTGTCATAGCCAAAGAGCTTGCATACGTCTTGGCAGGGGGGAAACTCCCATTTGGCACGAAAGTGGATGAACAGTATATCTTGAACCTAGAAAAACAAGCGTTCCTAAAACTGATTTCAACTCCAAAATCACAAGCAAGGATGCAGCACATGCTTGTTAAAGGGAAACCACTCCGTAACTGATAATAGATGAAGATATGGCCAAACGAAGGTTAATAGATTGATAGCTTAAAAATGAGTAAGGGGGATCCTCATGAAAGAAGCGGTAATAGTAGCTGGAGCAAGGACTCCGGTAGGAAGAGCGAAAAAAGGTTCTCTTGCTAATGTACGCCCGGATGATTTAGGGGCTCTTGTTGTAAAGGAAACGTTAAAGCGTGCAGGGAATTATGAAGGCACCATCGATGATCTGATTATCGGTTGTGCGATGCCTGAAGCTGAGCAAGGATTGAACATGGCACGTAACATTGGAGCATTGGCAGGATTGCCTTATACAGTGCCAGCTATAACCATTAACCGTTACTGTTCAAGCGGATTACAAAGTATCGCTTATGGAGCGGAGAGAATCATGCTTGGCCAAAGTGATACAGTCATTGCAGGCGGAGCGGAATCCATGAGCCTTCTGCCGATGATGGGCCATGTAACACGCCCGAACGCGCAACTTGCGGAAAAAGCCCCGGAATATTATATGGGTATGGGCCATACTGCTGAAGCCGTTGCAAAAAAGTACGAAATTTCCCGAGCCGATCAAGATGCATTTGCTGTACAAAGTCATCAAAGGGCGGCTAAGGCCATTGCAGAAGGAAAGTTTTCGGATGAAATCGTGCCGGTTGACGTAACCATCCGCTCAGTGGGGCCTGATCTTAAATTAAAGGAAAAATCATTCACATTTGCGCAGGATGAGGGCGTTCGTCCAGGAACGACTGTTGAAGTGCTGAAAAAACTAAGACCTGCATTCTCTGTTACAGGATCCGTAACAGCAGGGAATTCATCACAAACGAGTGATGGAGCAGCCGCGGTCATGGTCATGGATGGGGAAAAGGCATCTTCATTAGGGATGAATCCGATTGGTAAGTTCCGCTCCTTTGCTGTAGCGGGGGTACCACCTGAAATTATGGGCATCGGACCGATTGCAGCCATTCCTAAAGCTTTAAAACTAGCAGGCCTTGAGTTATCCGATATTGGTTTATTTGAATTGAATGAAGCCTTCGCTTCCCAATCCATTCAAATCATTCGTGAGCTGGGATTGAATGAAGAGATTGTCAATGTGAATGGTGGAGCCATTGCCTTGGGCCATCCGCTAGGATGTTCAGGAGCAAAATTGACATTAAGCCTGCTTCATGAAATGAAGCGCAGAAACCAACAATTCGGAGTCGTGACAATGTGTATCGGCGGTGGAATGGGAGCTGCCGGAGTATTTGAATTATTAGCGTGACCCACCCTTTCCAGAAGCTGTAAACATGCTTCCGGCGAGTTTACTATCATTAACATTTAGGAGGAAATAACATGTCGAATCAAACTAAAGATAACCTCATTAAAGGCGGAGCCTTTTTAGTAGAGGATATTACGTATGATCAAGTGTTTACACCTGAAGATTATTCCGATGAGCATAAAATGATTGCCAAAACTTCTGAGGATTTCGTAGTGAATGAAATTCTGCCGCAGGTTGAACATTTAGAGAACCATGAATTTGACCGTTCTGTTAAATTACTGAAGCATGCAGGTGAAATCGGTTTACTTGGTGCTGACGTTCCTGAGGAATACAGCGGATTGGGTCTTGATAAAATCAGTTCGGCATTAATTACAGAAAAAATGGCACTAGCAGGCGGCTTCGGAATTACGCATGGTGCACACGTAGGTATCGGATCTTTGCCAATCGTATTATTCGGGAATGAAGAACAAAAGAAAAAATATCTCCCTTTACTGGCAACGGGAGAGAAAATTGCTGCGTATGCATTGACGGAACCCAGCTCAGGTTCAGATGCCTTAGGAGCAAAAACGACAGCGAAATTGAATGCAGAAGGAACCCACTATATTTTAAATGGTGAAAAACAATGGATTACGAATGCAGGTTTTGCAGATGTCTTCTGTGTTTACGCTAAAATCGACGGCGAACAATTCTCTGCTTTCATTGTTGAGCGAGATTATAAAGGCGTATCAACTGGTGCTGAAGAGAAGAAAATGGGGATCAAAAGCTCATCTACACGTACATTAATCCTTGAAGACGTTCTTGTACCAGTTGAAAATCTTTTGGGTGTAGCCGGAAAAGGGCATGTCATTGCATTCAATATCCTGAATATTGGCAGGTATAAGTTAGGCGTGGGTGCTGTCGGCGGATCTAAACGTGCCCTTGAGATTACAGCTGCTTATACGAATCAACGCCAACAGTTCAAAGCGAAAATTTCCGATTTTAACTTGACGAAAGAAAAACTTGCAACAATGGCGGCAAAAATTTATGCTGCTGAAAGCTCTGTTTACCGTACCGTTGGACTTTATGATCAAAGACAGAGCAAGTTGACGGATGAGCAAGTAAAAGATGGAAAATCAATGGCAGCTGCAATCGCTGAATATGCAATTGAGTGTTCAGTGAATAAATTCTTCGCCTCCGAAGTATTGGATTACGTTACGGATGAAGGCGTACAGCTACATGGTGGTTATGGTTTCATGCAGGAGTATGAAATTGAAAAAGCATATCGTGATTCCCGTATTAACCGGATCTTTGAAGGAACAAATGAAATCAATCGATTGCTTGTTCCGGGAACTTTCCTGAAAAAAGCACTTAAAGGGGAATTGCCACTTCTTCAAAAGGCACAAAGCCTGCAAGAGGAATTAATGATGATGATGCCGGAAGAGCCTGGCGATGAGCCATTGGCACAAGAAAAAATGCTTGTTAGAAACGCTAAGAAAATCGGTATTTTGGCTAGTGGCCTTGCTGCACAGAAATACGGGAAAAACCTTGATCAAGAACAAGAAATCCTCTCCAACATTGCTGATATAGCTTCCCTTGCCTATGCAGCTGAGTCCGTTGTGTTACGTACGGAAAAAGCAATTGCGTCTACGGGGCTGGAGAAGAACAAACAAAAAGTGCTTTATACGGAAATTTTCGTTCAGGAAGCTTTCAATGAAATAGAACAACATGCAAAGGAAACGTTAATTGCGGTGGAAACAGGCGACACTCTTCGCATCATGCTTGCTTCCCTTCGCAAGCTGACAAGACACACTCCAATCAATGTCATTGCGAAAAAACGTGAAGCTTCGGTTAAGGTAATCGAAACGGAAAAATATGCGCTATAAGCAATAAATCAGAATCTGTAAAGGGGATGCCCGTAAAGGCATTCCCTTTATTTCCTTTGATGAAATCTCATTGGGAATTCAAAGGATATTTCATTGTATTGCGTGGTGAAAACGGGTATTCTAATGATAGGTGGTGAAACGATGGGCTTAACATTATATTGGTACCCAAAATGCGGCACATGCCGTAATGCGAAAAAGTGGCTGGATAATCATGAACTGCAATATGAAGCAATCCATATAGCGGAAAACCCGCCTTCGCGAACTGAAATCGAACAACTATATAAAATCAGCAATTTAGAGTTGAAGAAGTTTTTCAATACTAGCGGTCAAAAATATCGGGAGCTGGGCTTAAAGGATAAGCTGAAAGAAGCTTCTGATGCAGAGATGCTTGATATATTGTCTACAGATGGCATGCTTCTGAAAAGGCCGATTGTTACGGATGGTACCAAAGTGACGGTAGGTTTCAAAGAAGAGCAATTCAATCAGGTTTGGAACTGAAATTTAACAAAATATTTGGTTAATTCCTTACTTAAACATAAGATCTGCCTTATAATGGAATAGATAAAATAAGATGTACATATGGAGGGTTAAAATAATGACAACAACACCAAAAGAACTTCGTTACACTAAAGAACATGAATGGGTCAAAACGGAAGATGGAACAGTGCGCATTGGAATTACTGCGTTCGCCCAGTCCGAGCTTGGGGACATCGTATTCGTTGAGCTTCCAGAAATCGGTGATGAACTGAAAGCGAACGAGCCATTTGGAAGTGTGGAATCCGTTAAGACCGTTTCTGAGCTTTATGCTCCTATCAGTGGCAAGGTTGTTGAAGTAAACGAAGACTTAAGTGACAACCCTGAATATGTAAATGAATCTCCTTTTGAAAAAGCATGGATGATCGTGCTTGAACCATCAAATAGCAGTGATATTGAAAATCTGATGAGCGCTGAAGAATATGAAAGTTTGATTAACGGTTAAAACGAAGGAGAGGGGGGCCTGAAAAGGCCTGCTCTCTTTTTCATTTTGTACAATTGCAGTTGCGCACATAATTCGTGAGATGGAGTGATGACATGGAATGGGGCGAGTTCGATAAAGTGATCATTGTAGAAGGCAGTTCCGATAGAAAAAAAGTTGCCTCCGTTTTAAATGAAGATGTGGAAATAAGGTGTACGAATGGGACCATATCATTAACTAAGCTCGATGAATTAGTGGATGAATTGATGGAACGTGATGTTTATCTCCTGTTTGACGCAGATGAATCAGGAGAAAAGCTGCGGAAGCAATTCCGAAGGGAAATGCCGGAAGCGAACCACCTGTATATTAATAAAATGTACAAAGAAGTGGAAAGCTCACCCGAACATCATATCGCAACTGTGCTTTTATCTGCCAATATGAATGTGAAAATGAAATTTTTAAGTCAAAGGATGAACGATTAATTGATGCAGGAATGGAAAGAAGAAGAGTGTAAGATTGCCGTTGAAAAAGGGGAAACCTTTTGTTTATATTTATATACGCCTTTATGCGGTACCTGTCAGGTGGCTTCCAAGATGCTGACGATATCCATGGAACTTTTCCCGGAATTGAAGGCAGGCAAAATGAATATGAACTATGTCCAAGCAATCGCCGAATCGTATGAAATTGAAAGTGTCCCTTGTTTATTGCTTTTCAAAAAAGGACAGCTGCACAAAAAAATATATGCCTTTCAATCCGTTCCTTATTTGTATGGATTGCTTAAGGAAATCAGCTAAGAAACCAATCAGAACCGGATTGTTTTTTTTATTGTGAACATGTTGCTCCCAAATTGAAACTAAAAAAAGAATATTCTAACAATTCGTTGACTGATTAATTCTAAAATGCTATATTTTGAATTAAGAAAGCAACGGCTGAATTTAATAGTTCTTATCAAGAGTGGCGGAGGGACTGGCCCGACGAAGCCCGGCAACCGGTATAAATTTATATACGGTGCTAATTCCAGCAGAGTGTTGGCTCTGGAAGATGAGGTGTGTTTTAAAACCTCTTCTTGTGGAAGTGGTTTTTTTGTTTATGAAAGGCCAGGTTTTCATGAAATTCCAACTAAATCCATAGAAAAAGGTGAAATCATATGTCAGAGAAAAAGTTGCGTTTTGAAACATTGAGTGTTCATGGCGGTCTGCAAGCTGATGAAACAGGTGCCCGGGCAGTCCCTATCTACCAAAGCAATGCATACTTGTTCAAAGACACAGACCATGCAGCGAATTTATTTGGTTTAAAGGAGAATGGTTATATATATACACGACTCCATAATCCCACGGTCAGTGTTTTTGAGGAAAGAATGGCCTTATTGGAAGGCGGTATCGGCGGATTGGCAACTGCAAGCGGAATGGCAGCCATCTCACTGTCAATCCTGAATATTGCCGGTGCAGGGGATGAAATTGTTTCAGCCTCTACATTATATGGCGGCACGTATAATCTTTTTGAAAATACTCTTCCTAAATATGGGATTAAGGTGAAGTTCGTTTCTCCTGATGACCCAGAAAATTTCAAAAGGGCAATTACGCCAAGAACAAAAGCCATATTTGCTGAAACGATCGGAAATCCAAGTTTGAGGGTCCTTGATATAGAAGCAGTAGCAGACATCGCCCACGAAGCCGGGATACCTTTAATTATCGATAATACCTTCGCTACACCGTATCTATGCAGACCAATTGATTTTGGGGCGGATATTGTCATCCATTCCGCTACAAAATGGATTTTGGGGAATGGAACGACGTTAGGCGGCGTCATAGTGGATGGAGGGAAGTTCGACTGGAACTCGCCAAACTACCCTGGCTTTACGGAGCCTGACCCAAGCTACGACGGTCTTGTATACGCCGATGCAGTTGGACCTGCTGCTTTTATAACGAAGGCCCGAGTGCAGTTGCTTCGTGATTTAGGTCCTGCGCTAAGTGCCCAAAGTGCATTCCAGTTTACGCTTGGACTTGAAACGCTGCATGTAAGAATGAAAGAGCATCTTTCGAACACCAAGTCTGTCATTCAATATTTGGAAAATCACCCTGCCGTGACTTGGGTTTCACATCCCGGTAAAGAGGATCATCCCGATAAAGCCCTTGCGGACAAATACTTGCCTAAGGGAGCAGGCTCTGTTGTGACTTTTGGAATACAGGGTGACCGCGAAGCCGGGGCAAAACTTATCAATTCGGTGGAATTATGGTCCCATGTAGCTAATGTAGGGGATGCTAAGAGTTTAATCATCCACCCTGCCAGTACGACCCACCAACAATTGAATGATGCAGGTCTGGCGAAAGCGGGAGTGCGTGCTGATCAGGTCCGTTTATCCATCGGGATTGAAAATGCAGAGGATTTAATAGAAGATTTAGAGCAGGCAATTGAAAAAGCGACGAATATCGTCTCCCTGACGTCTAAAACGGTTTAAGAAAAAAGTCCAGTTCATTCTTTTACTAGAAATAATATACATTGCACTCCTTTTTTATCTATGATAAAATTTCCCCATACTAAAGAACTTAATGCTGTACAAATATTCTATATATTAGCTCTTATCAAGAGAGGTGGAGGGATGTGCCCGATGAAACCCGGCAACCGACAAGGAGATTCCTTGGAAAGGTGCCAATTCACACAAAGTTTAATTACTTTGGAAGATGAGAGGAAGGCCAGCTTCTTCACCTGCCTTTCTGCTCATGCAGAAAGGTTTTTTCTATTTCATTTGGGAAAACCTTCATGAAAGGAAAAAATGGTATTAAAAACTGACTAATAATGTAGAGAAATCAACTAAGTTCATAGGTTTTATTGGATAAAAGAGGTGAGCATTAATGATTACATTGACGAAAGTAAGTAAGCTTTTCCGAACAGGAAAAGGAAACGGTGAGACTATTAAGGCAGTAAATAATGTGAGTGTTGAAATAAATAACGGCGAAATTTTCGGTATTATTGGTTACAGCGGAGCGGGGAAAAGTACTTTGATCAGAATGCTCAATGGATTGGAAACACCTACAGAGGGATCCGTTGTGGTGGCTGGGAAGGAAGTTTCAAAAATTAAAGGGGCTCAGCTCCGTAAGGCACGTCAGGAAATCAGCATGATTTTTCAACATTTCAATCTATTATGGTCCAGGACGGTTCAGGAAAATATATCCTTCCCGTTGGAAATTGCAGGAGTTTCAAAACTTGAACGCACCAAGCGTGTGAACGAATTGATCAAGCTAGTCGGATTGGAAGGCAGAGAAAAGGCATATCCTTCGCAATTAAGCGGAGGGCAAAAGCAAAGGGTGGGAATAGCCAGGGCCCTAGCAAATGATCCTAAGGTCCTGCTTTGTGATGAAGCGACTTCTGCCTTAGATCCACAGACTACCGATTCCATACTCGAATTGCTTGTGGACATCAATCAGCGCCTGGGGTTGACGATTGTCCTGATAACACATGAAATGCATGTAATACGTAAAATCTGTCATCGCGTGGCCGTGATGGAGAACGGGCAAGTTGTTGAAGAGGGACCTGTCCTGGATGTATTCAAGAATCCTAAAGAACAAATGACGAAGCGTTTCGTGCAACAGGTAACGGAACCAGAAGAAACGAAAGAAACGATGGACCATTTGCTTGAACGCTTTCCTGCAGGTAAAGTGATTCAATTGACTTTTGTAGGTGATCATGCAGAAAGCCCGTTGATCACCAAGCTCGTACGTAACTTCGAGTTGGATGTCAATATCGTTCAAGGTAAAATATCCCAAACAAGAAGCGGTTCATATGGAACGTTGTTTATCCACCTTGATGGCAATGAGGATGAAATGCTCCGCGCAATAGAATTCATAAAAGCACAGCAGGTAGGCGTGGAGGTGATTACTCATGCTTGAAGAATTATTGCCGAATGTAGATTGGGAATCCATTTTAGACGCAACGAAAGAAACGCTTTATATGACAAGCATCTCTGTAATAGCTACCTTTTTTATAGGCATACTATTAGGGCTGATCCTGTTCTTGACAGGCAAAGGTAATATATGGGAAAATCGGGCGGTCAACGCAGTCATTGGTGCTGTCGTCAATATATTCCGTTCCATTCCATTTCTTATTTTGATCGTGCTGCTCATTCCTTTCACTAAAGCGCTTGTCGGTTCTATGATTGGTGAGAATGCAGCATTACCAGCACTTATTATCGGGGCGGCGCCATTTTATGCGCGTATGGTTGAAATTGGCCTCCGTGAGATCGATAAAGGTGTAATTGAAGCGGCTAAATCCATGGGGGCAAAAACGAGTACGATCATTTGGAAGGTCCTTCTTCCAGAGTCGATGCCGGCCCTTATTTCCGGGATTACGGTAACATCGATTGCATTGGTCGGCTATACCGCAATGGCCGGGGTCATCGGCGCAGGCGGGCTTGGTAATCTAGCCTATCTAGACGGCTATCAAAGAAGCCACAATGACGTTACGCTAGTAGCGACTATCGTTATTCTGATTATCGTCTTCATTATTCAAATTATTGGAGATGTGATCACATCTAAATTAGACAAAAGATAAGGGAGATGAATAGGATGAAAAAGTTTTTAGGGTTTGCATTAGTCCTTGTTTTATCGATTGCTCTGGCAGCTTGTGGAGCCGATAAGGACAAAAGTGGCAGCGATACAGAAAAGGAAGCGAAGAAATTAGTTGTAGGGGCATCCAATGTTCCACATGCCGAGATTCTTGAAAAAGCTAAACCTCTTCTTAAAGAAAGAGGAATAGATTTGAAAATTGAAAAATTCCAGGATTATGTTTTACCGAATAAGGCTTTAAATGATAAGGAATTGGATGCTAACTATTTTCAGCACCTACCTTTCCTTGAGGCGGCCAATAAAGAGAATGGATATAATTTAGTCAATGCGGGCGGAATTCACATCGAGCCTATCGGTCTATATTCAAAAAAATATAAAAGCATCGCTAAACTTCCGGAAGGGGCAACAATCATTATGAGCAGCTCGGTTGCTGACCACGGACGTGCGTTATCTCTGTTGGAAAAGAATGGCCTGATCAAATTGAAAGAGGGCATAGATAAAACGACAGCAACAACAAAAGACATCGTTGAAAATAAGAAAAACCTTAAATTTGATGCTAATTATGAAGCAGCTTTACTTCCAAAGATTTATGAGAATGGTGAAGGGGATGCAGTTCTGATCAACTCTAACTATGCAATCGACGCAGGCTTGAATCCATTGAAGGATTCGATTGCCATTGAAGGTTCTGACTCGCCATATGTGAACGTGATTGCGGTTAACAAAGGTGATGAAAATAAAGAAGAAATCAAAACGCTAGTAGAAGTATTGCATTCTAAAGAGATTCAAGATTTCATCCTTAAAGAATATGATGGTGCAGTTGTACCGGTTGATAAATGATTCAAGAATGGCGGCCTGATATAATTCAGGTCGTTTTTCATGTTTAATCCCGAATCTGAAGGGTAAATAGTTAATGAAGGAAATAAAATGATACACAAATTTGAAAGGATGGTTCACTATCAATACTCTTGATTTAAATGTAACAAGCGAAATGGAAAAGGCGATGCAGTCTTCACATGGGATTGGCTACAGTGAGTACAGTAGGAACTTAGACCTCCGTATCGAGGTTGAGAAGGAACGAGATAGGGAGCATGTAAAGTGCAACAAAATGGTCCTGGATCTTCAACGCAAAATTCACGTCTAAGCATATAAAAGAGTTCTTTAAAAGATCGGTCTGTAGAGGTAAAATGGAAAGTGGTCCGGAAAATAAGGGTTTCCTTATTGGATAAACTTACATAATGCCTGACAGTCCGATTTTTTTCTTTCCAAACCGGAACGTTCATACCTTCCAATCGAATCTGTCGAACATATATTAATAAGAACGAAGGTTTGCCGAATAATAAGATAATTTTAACAAAAGCTAAAATACGGCTGAATATGCTGTAAATATGCCCTATCTGTTAGTATCCTAAGAATAGGACAGGTTTTTACTATGTAATAAGTAGAAACCCCTATCTATATTAGTTGATTCTAAATTGGATTTGTTATAAAATTGGAATGAGAATAAATTGAGAATGCTTTTATGCAAATTATAGTAAAGAAAGTTATCTTTACTTTCTGGTAATAAAATAGGAATTAGTTCACGGAGGTATTATTATGTCAGCTTCTACATTAACGGTTAAAGATCTTCACGTATCAATTGAAGGTAAAGAGATTTTAAAAGGGGTAAACCTTGAAGTTAAAGGTGGAGAAATCCATGCGATCATGGGACCAAATGGAACTGGTAAATCCACTTTATCATCAGCAATCATGGGTCACCCAAAATATGAAGTGACAAGCGGAAGCATCACATTCGATGGGGAAGACGTATTGGAAATGGAAGTCGACGAGCGCGCTCGTGTCGGTCTATTCCTTGCTATGCAATATCCAAGTGAAATCAGTGGCGTTACAAACGCTGACTTCTTACGTTCTTCCATTAACGCACGCCGTGAAGAAGGCGATGAAATTTCATTGATGAAATTCATCCGTCAAATGGATCAAAAAATGGAATTCCTTGAAATGGATGAAGATATGGCGCAACGCTATTTAAATGAAGGTTTCTCCGGCGGAGAGAAAAAACGTAACGAGATTCTTCAATTAATGATGATCCAACCTAAAATTGCAATTTTAGATGAGATTGATTCAGGGCTTGACATCGATGCACTTAAAGTCGTTTCAAAAGGAATCAACGAAATGCGCGGAGAAGACTTTGGATGCTTGATCATCACTCACTACCAACGTCTATTAAATTACATCACTCCTGATTATGTACACGTAATGATGCAAGGACGTGTCGTAAAATCAGGTGGTCCTGAACTTGCTGCCCGCCTGGAAGCGGAAGGTTATGATTGGATCAAACAAGAATTGGGCATTGAAGACGAAACTGTTGGCGAAGAAGCGTAAGTAGGAGGATTTGCAATGACTACAGAAACGAAATTACCGTTTGAACAAGAGGATATAAGCTCTTATTCAACTAAAAATAATGAGCCAGCTTGGCTTTCCGAGCTTCGGATTCAAGCGTTTTCTGAATTTGAAAAGCTCCCGATGCCAAAGCCGGATAAAACGAAAATCGACAAATGGAATTTTACTTCTTTCAAGACCCACGCGGTTGAAAGTGAAGCTTTTGCCTCTAAAGAGGAGCTTCCGGAAGAAATCAAAGCCATCATTGAAGAAAACGGAAACTTATACATTCAACGCAACAATACGCCGGCACATATCAATCTGTCAGCAAATGTGAAAGAACAAGGCGTCATTTTTACGGATATTTTCACAGCGGCACGTGACCATTCCGAGCTTGTGCAAAAGTATTTCATGAAAGACGGCGTTAAAATAGATGAGCATCGTTTAACAGCATTGCATGCTGCATTAGTTAATGGGGGAGCATTCCTTTATGTTCCGAAAAATGTAGAAATCAAAGAGCCGATTCAAGCGGTATTCTTGTTGGATAATCCAGATACTGCACTTTTCAACCATGTATTGATCGTAGCGGAAGATAACAGCTCGGTAACATACGTGGAGAACTATTTCTCAAATGTTGAATCTAACGAAGGCATTGCCAATATCGTAACGGAAGTATTTGCGAATGCGAATGCAAAAGTGGAATACGGAGCGGTCGATACACTTTCAAAAGGCTTTACGACATATGTTAACCGTCGTGGAGTGGCAGGGCGTGACGCTCGTATCGAATGGGCACTTGGCCTGATGAACGATGGAAATACGATTTCAGATAATACAACATATCTAATGGGCGATGGCTCTCACGGTGATACTAAATCCGTTGTTGTCGGACGCGGGGAACAAAAACAGAACTTTACGACAGCCATTATTCATTTTGGCAAACGCTCTGAGGGCTATATCCTTAAGCACGGTGTAATGAAAGACGCAGCATCCTCTATTTTTAATGGAATTGGGAAAATAGAGTTTGGTGCTACAAAGGCTAATGCCGAACAAGAATCACGCGTACTGATGCTGAGTGAAAAAGCACGCGGTGACGCCAATCCAATCCTCTTGATTGATGAAGATGATGTAACGGCTGGTCATGCTGCTTCCGTCGGTCGTGTTGACCCGCTTCAACTGTATTATTTAATGAGCCGTGGTATTACAAAGAAAGAAGCAGAAAGACTTGTCATTCACGGATTCTTGGCCCCTGTTGTTAACCAGCTTCCTATTGAGGGAGTTAAAAAACAATTAGTAGCGGTCATTGAAAGGAAAGTACAGTAATGAACCCATACGAAATTCGTAAGCTTTTTCCAATATTAGATCAAGAAGTCAATGGTCAGCCATTAGTTTATTTAGATAGTGCTGCAACCTCTCAAAAACCGGCTGCAGTGATTGAAGCGATTGAGCAATATTACCGCGGATACAACTCGAATGTTCACCGCGGGGTGCATACACTAGGAACAAAAGCTACGGATGCGTATGAAGGTGCACGTGAAAAGGTACGTAAGTTCATTAATGCTTCTTCTACAGAAGAAATCATCTTCACTAGAGGTACAACGACTTCTTTAAATACTGTAGCAAGAAGTTACGGTGGTGCAAATATTAAAGCGGGTGACGAAATCGTCATCTCCTACATGGAGCATCATAGTAATATCATTCCGTGGCAGCAGCTTGCCAAAGAAAAAGGCGCTGTACTGAAGTATATTCCGCTTCAGGAGGATTGTACGATTTCCCTTGATGATGTGAGGGCAACAATTACGGACGCAACGAAAATCGTTTCCATCATGCAGGTTTCGAATGTACTTGGTGTTATCAATCCTGTGAAGGAAATCGCGCAAATCGCCCATGAACACGGTGCTATAATGGTAGTCGACGGGGCGCAAAGCACGCCGCACCTAAAAGTGGATGTCCGTGATCTGGATTGTGATTTCTTTGCCTTCTCAGGTCATAAAATGGTCGGCCCAACTGGTATCGGCG
The DNA here is from genome assembly GCF_042787975.1 of Peribacillus sp. YIM B13482. Lineage (NCBI taxonomy): Bacteria > Bacillati > Bacillota > Bacilli > Caryophanales > Bacillaceae > Peribacillus > Peribacillus sp. YIM B13482. Next base: position 84,288 of record NZ_JBHZPF010000001.1, on the reverse strand, counting down.
CATTATATGGCAAAAAAGAACTTCTGGAAAAAATGGAGCCGATTGAATTCGGCGGTGAGATGATTGATTTTGTAGGTTTGTATGAGTCTACATGGAAAGAACTCCCGTGGAAATTCGAAGGCGGAACCCCTATCATTGCAGGTGCCATCGGCCTTGGGGCTGCGATTGATTTCTTGGTAGAAATCGGCTTGGATAATATTGAACGGCACGAACATAAACTCGCCGCTTATGCGATGGAGAAAATGTCTGCAGTTGAAGGGCTGACGATATACGGTCCAAAAGATTCAGAAAAACGTGCGGGTGTAGTAACCTTTAATATTAATGACGTACATCCACATGATGTCGCTACCGTACTTGATGCAGATGGAATTGCTGTCCGTGCCGGTCATCACTGCGCACAGCCATTAATGAAATGGCTTGACGTGTCCTCGACAGCAAGAGCAAGTTTCTATCTCTATAACACGGAAGAAGATATTGATAAGCTTGTGTCCGGGCTTGTTAAAACGAAGGAGTATTTCAGCAATGTCTTTTGATAACTTAGATACACTTTACCGTCAGGTCATTATGGATCATTATAAGAAACCACGTAATAAGGGCATGCTAGAGGATGGTAGCATGACGATTGACATGAACAATCCAACTTGCGGTGATCGGATTCGATTAACGATGAAGATTGAAGATGGAAAAGTCAACGATGTTAAATTCGATGGTGACGGTTGTTCGATATCCATGAGTTCAGCTTCCATGATGACTCAAGCCATTAAGGGCAAAGACGTTGAAACTGCTTTAGCCATGTCCGAGACTTTTTCCTTAATGATTCAGGGAAAAGAATACGATGATGATATGGACCTTGGGGATATTGAAGCCCTTCAAGGTGTTTCTAAATTCCCTGCCCGAATCAAGTGTGCGACGTTAGCTTGGAAGGCCATGGAAAAGGGATTGAAGGAATAATTAAATTAAAATGAGCTGTTGTAATTCAGCCATTTGAAATGGAGGAATACGAGCTATGGCAAAGAAAATGCCTGAAATCGGCGATTATAAATATGGCTTTGCGGATAAAGATGTTTCCATCTTCCGTTCAAAGCGCGGTCTGACAAAAGAAATCGTGGAAGAGATTTCTCGAATGAAGGATGAACCGCAATGGATGCTTGATTTCCGTTTGAAATCATTGGAGCATTTTTACAACATGCCAATGCCTCAATGGGGCGGCGACATGCAGAGCTTGAACTTTGATGAAATCACATACTATGTTAAACCATCAGAGAAATCGGAAAAATCTTGGGATGAAGTTCCTGATGAAATCAAACAGACTTTTGATAAGTTGGGAATTCCTGAGGCCGAACAAAAATATCTTGCAGGCGTATCCGCTCAATATGAATCTGAAGTGGTTTACCATAGCATGAAAGTTGAATTGGAAGATTTGGGTATCGTGTTTAAAGATACGGACTCAGCACTTCGTGAAAATGAAGATATCTTCCGTGAGCATTTTGGAAAAACTATTCCGCCTACTGACAATAAATTCTCGGCATTGAACTCGGCGGTTTGGTCAGGCGGATCTTTCATCTATGTACCAAAAGGCGTTAAAGTGGATACTCCGCTTCAAGCTTATTTCCGAATCAACTCTGAAAACATGGGTCAATTCGAACGTACGCTAATCATTGTTGATGAAGGCGCATCCGTTCACTATGTAGAAGGTTGCACAGCACCTGTATATACAACTAACTCCCTTCATAGTGCGGTTGTTGAAATAGTCATTAAAAAAGATGCTTACTGCCGTTACACGACGATCCAAAACTGGGCAAACAACGTGTTTAACCTGGTTACGAAACGTGCGGTCTGTGATGCTAACGCAACTATGGAATGGATTGATGGTAACATCGGTTCTAAATTGACAATGAAATATCCTGCTGTCATCTTAAAAGGTGAAGGTGCCCGCGGTATGACATTATCCATTGCCATTGCCGGAAAAGGCCAGCACCAAGATGCTGGGGCAAAAATGATTCACCTGGCGCCAAATACATCTTCAACTATCGTATCAAAATCAATTTCTAAACAAGGCGGTAAAGTAACATATCGCGGTATCGTTCACTTCGGACGTAAAGCGGATGGAGCTCGTTCGAACATTGAATGTGATACATTAATCATGGATAATCAGTCTACATCTGATACAATCCCTTATAATGAAATCTTGAATGACAACATTTCCCTTGAACACGAAGCGAAGGTTTCCAAAGTATCTGAAGAACAATTGTTCTACTTGATGAGCCGCGGAATTTCTGAGCAAGAAGCAACGGAAATGATCGTAATGGGCTTCATCGAACCATTTACAAAAGAACTTCCGATGGAATATGCGGTTGAAATGAACCGTCTGATCAAGTTCGAAATGGAAGGCTCCATCGGATAATAACCGACTGTCATGCCTGTAAGGCGATTTAGAATAACCCATTCATACAAAAAGCCTGCCAGGGAGACTTGGCAGGCTTTTTGTTTTGGAAAGTGATATTCGACACCCTTATCAAAGATTGAATATGGTATACAAGGGTAAAAAATAGTAGCCAGGAAATGGGGCCTGTCCCGAAAGGAGTGATGGTCAGATGATATATGTTGGTGTGACCGGTTGGGGGGATCATGATAGTTTGTATCATGGCGGTGTGTCGCAACGTGATAAACTCAAAGAGTATGGGGCTCATTTTCCCATTGTGGAGGTGGATGCCTCATTTTATGCAATCCAGCCAAAGAGGAACAGTGAAAAGTGGATATCCGAGACACCAGCGTCATTCCAGTTTGTCGTTAAAGCCTATCAAGGGATGACGGGACATCAGCGTGGGGAAATTCCATTTGAAAGTAAAAAGGAAATGTTCAAGGCCTTTCGGGACTCTCTAGAAGCTTATCAGAAGTCCGGCAAGCTCGCGATGATCCTATTTCAGTTTCCGCCATGGTTTGATTGTAAACGTAAAAATGTAAATTACCTGAGATGGTGTAAAGCTGAAATGGGCGATATTCCAGCTGCCATAGAATTTCGGAATCAAAGCTGGTACAGACCCAACATGGTCCAGCAATCCCTGGACTTCATCCAAAAGGAGGGTTGGGTCCACACTGTATGCGATGAGCCTCAGGCTGGGGAGGGATCCATTCCTATCGTCCTCCATTCCACCCATGAAGATAAAACGCTGATCCGCTTTCATGGACGTAACCTGCATGGTTGGCAGAGACCTTCTTCGGGTGATAATTGGCGTGAGGTCAGGTACTTATACCGATATAATCATCAGGAATTGAATGAATGGGTGGAGAAAATCAGGATATTGGAAAAGGAATCCAAGGAGATATATGTCCTGTTCAATAATAACTCAGGCGGAGATGCCGCTGATAATGCCAAACAAATGATTGAGTTGCTTGGTATAGAATATGAAGGACTGGCTCCCCGGCAGCTTGGTTTGTTTTAAGACGCATTATATAATGAATAAAGAGATGGTATGACAAGCAAGTAAGAGGTAATATCCTCACAAACAGGTAAAGGCGGATTTCTTTATGGTATGGTTAGTATTAGTGGGTATCGGATTATTAGCGGGTTCAATTGGCTCTCTTGTCGGTCTGGGCGGCGGCATCATCATTGTGCCTTCTCTTTTATATTTAGGTGCATCTACAAATATAATAGAAGAACTGACACCTCAGATCGCCGTCGGTGTTTCAACGGTGATCATGATTTTTACCGGCTTATCTTCTACTTTATCTTATTTAAAACATAAAGTGGTGGATTATAAGGCAGGCTTAATCTTCTTTATAGGCAGTGCACCTGGTGGAATAATAGGAGCCTATGTGAATAAAAACCTTAATGTCGAAGCTTTTTCATTGTACTTTGGAGCTTTCATGATTTTCATGGCTATCGTGTTATTAGTGAAAAACCGTTTGAAGCCAATGGTTTTCAAGCCTGGTAAAGCGAAAATAGTTAAGACGTATAAAACTGAAAATGGACATTCATTTTCTTATGGTTACCATCCCCTGATAGCTGTATCGATTACATTTGTCGTGGGATTCAGCTCCGGGTTATTTGGAATTGGCGGTGGAGCCTTAATGGTTCCTGTAATGATGCTTCTTTTCTTCTTCCCTCCGCATATGGCTGTAGCGACTTCGATGTTCATGGTATTTCTATCTTCGGTCACAAATTCGATTACACATATTTCCCTTGGAAATGTAAATTGGCCATATGCTTTTGCCCTGATCCCAGGTGCATGGTTCGGTGCTAAATTAGGGGCTTACATCAATACGCGCCTAAAGAGCGGGGCACTTGAAAATATGTTGAAAATAGTACTGATAATCATTGGTTTACGTCTTATATACCAAAGTATTACAGGATAAACGAGGAGGAAAAATGATGTCAGAAATCATTCATTTATATCACACCAATGATCTCCATAGTCATTTTGAAAATTGGCCTCGTATTGATAAGTTTCTTAAAGAAAGAAGACAACTTCATCAAGAAACGGGAGAAGAGGCAATCATACTTGATATAGGAGACCATGTGGATCGCTGGCATCCATATACAGAAGGTACGTTGGGTAAAGGAAATATTGAACTTCTGAATGAAGCGGGCTACCAATATGTAACCATCGGCAATAATGAAGGGATCACTTTACCTCATGATGCGTTAGACTCCTTATATGATCATGCAAGGTTCAAGGTCTTGGCAGCCAATATTTATTATGGGGATAATGAAAGGCCGGAATGGGCGCTGCCATATTGGATACATACAACGGTAAAAGGCACCAAAATTGCCTTGATAGGTCTGACAGCTTTTTTTCAAAAGTTTTATTCTGCGATGGGCTGGGAATTAACAGAACCATTCGTTGAGTTAAAGGAACAACTAGAAAGGGTTAGAACAGAGGCAGATGTAATCATCATCCTTTCTCACCTGGGCATCCATGATGATGAGCGGATGGCAGCGGACTTTCCGGAGATTGACGTCATACTTGGCGCGCATACCCACCACATCCTTCACCAAGGGAAATTGATCAATGATACACTCCTATGCGGTGCAGGGAAATATGGTTTTTTTGTTGGGCAGGTGGAAATGACCGTCAATCAGGAAAAGAGAATTAGCAAGAAGAGTGCCATTCTCTATGATACGAATGACTTTTCGGAATTAGAGAATGAACGACCATGGATTGAAGCAATGTATCAGGCCGGTGGGGAAACGCTAAAACAGGTCGTAGTTGACTTACCGGAAGCGCTGGAAAATGATTGGTTCAAAGTAAGTGCTTTGACGAAAATCCTTGGTGAGGCCTTAAGGGAGTGGAGTCAGGCGGATTGCACCTTTTTGAATGCGGGTCTTCTGCTCGATGGATTGCCAAAGGGACCTGTCACAAAAGGGGATATTCACAGAATCTGTCCACACCCCATCAATCCTTGCATCGTTGAAGTTAATGGGAATGAATTAAAAGAAATCTTAATGCAATCGAGAAATGAGGAGTGGCCACACATTCAGGTGAAAGGTTTCGGTTTCCGGGGAAAAATCATGGGCGTCATGAATTATGATCAAATTGAATTTAACGAAATGGAGAATGGAATCGTAAAAGGGATATTGATAAAAGGGGAGAAACTGGAGACTGATAAGTCCTATAAACTGGCAATACCTGATATGTTCACGTTTGGGCACTTTTTTCCAAGTATTCAGCGCACAAATCGCAAGAAATATCTATTACCGGAATTCTTACGGGATATCCTTTTATGGAAGTTGAAAAAAATATATACAGATGCCTAACGCTAAATCACGGTTTCGCCTTTTCATTCATAAAGTATGAGGAAGAAAGGGGCGAACCCAATGATTAGCATGATACCAATAATACTTGATAATCATACATTCCTAGCCATTTCTGTCCGACTGCCCAAAACGAATTTACTTGCCGTCGCTTCCGATAAAGGATATATAATGTGCGGTGCGTTGGATGTAGCGCTGCTGAATGATAAATTGAGAGATCGTAAAATCCTTGCAGGCAGGGCTACAGGAGTTAAATCGATTGATGAGCTTTTGGAAGCGCCGCTTGAATCAGTTACCTGGGAAGCTGTGGAAAAAGGCATTTATCCAGGAATGATTGGTAAAGAGGCATTAATCAAAATGATTTGAAGTGGTGGGCTTTCTTTTATCCAGAAGGGGGCCTTGTTTTAATTCACCAAGAAAATAGTCAATATTTTTCAATAAATATTTTTAAACGGATTCATTTATAAGGATATTTTCCGATAACCCTTATAAAGGAACGGTTTGATTTACAAATATTGAATTGGGAAATGGAGTACAAGTATGAGGCTAGCTATTACAAAGTCCCTGAGCCCTGGAGCCAGGCTCGGAAAAGCCATTTATAATGAGCAGGGCCATATCCTCTTGTGTGAGGGTCTTACATTAACGCAGAAAATGATCGCTCGACTGGTATCCCTTAATATTCCTTTAGTTTACATTCAAGATTCTAGGACGGATGACATTATTCCAATGCCACCAGTATTCGGGAACCTAAGGAGAGAAGCCATTAATAGGATTGAAACCACTTTCCTGGACATGAAAAACGAAATGAACCTTGATGGATCTTTCACGATGGAGCAACCTAACGTCAAGTTCACTCAAATCGTCCGAAACATCATGGACGAGCTCAATAGGAATAATGAGTTATTGACTATATTGGCGGATGTTTATACATACGATGACTATATCTTTACTCATTCCTTCAATGTGACCCTATATACCCTGGCAATCGGGATGGAGTTGAATATTAATAATAAGAATCTCGAAATTCTTGGGCTGGGAGCGATTTTACATGATGTCGGCAAAATGTTCATACCTTTGGGAATCCTCCATAAACCCGGTAAGTTAACGGAAAAGGAATTTAGACAAATCCAAAAACATGCCGATTATGGATTTCATCTAATCAAAAATGTTCATACCGTTTCACATTTAGTTGCAAATTGTGCCTATCAGCATCATGAAAGGCTTGATGGATCTGGATATCCACGTGGAATAAAAGGGGATGAAATCCATTATTTCGGCAAGATCATTGCCGTTGCCGATGTGTTTGATGCCGTGACTTCCAATCGGGTTTACCGTAAGGCCATGCTGCCTCATCAGGGGTTGGAAATCCTTTATGCGGGAATCGGGAAAAAATTCGACAATACGATCATCGAGGCATTCCGCCGGGCAGTTGCCATCTATCCAAATGGTCTATCCGTAGAATTGAATGATGGGAGAAAAGGTGTCGTATCCGCTCAGAATGAGGGGATAGGGGACCGATAAGGATACTTGAAGAAAATGGGGAACAGGTAAAAGAGTCCTATGAAGTGGATTTGAATAAAAGCCTGCATTTGCTGATCATGAAATGTCTCAATATACAAGAACCAGCCTAAACTCAAGGATAAGCTGGTTTTTTTATTCCTTGTTTTCCTTCATGATGGCAGGTGCCACCGAACCGTTTCCGTTACTATAATAACTTGGTACATCACCCTCAATTAGCAAGCTGCCCACTGTCACTTCCTGACTGACCTTGGTCTCTTTAGTGAAGGAGGGGATGACGATTTGAATATTGACATCAAAATCCACAATCAATTCATAATACACATTATTGATGCCTGCGTTTGTCAATTTTGTCTTCAAATCCGATTCAACATTACCGATGACTGACATTTTCACTGGGATTTCAGGTCCATAGTTGGAAAGGAGGTTATTCCCGGTTACGACACCCAATGGTATATAATAGACTACACTTTTATATTGTTCATCATTTATTTTGGAGGAACCCTTTTTAAAAGGATTTCCCTGTTCGATGCCAAGCTTGTTTTGAATATCCTTTGTAATGTTAGCGCGCAATTCACTGTATATGACCGGATTGAAGCTATAGGAAGAACTGGAGTCCTTACCACCCTCGTTGTTGGTGATGATTTTGTTCATATCAATCTTGGATATATTCTCATCTACAGATTCATGAATCGTTTCCGTTGCAATCCGTTTGATTTCATATTCGGCTACACTCATGATCACCGGTTCAATTGATTTATCAACATACCAAAGAGTCATGATGCTTGATATGATAAAAAGGATAAATGAGTAGAGGAAAACTTTTCGGGTGGGAAGAGGCCCCTTTTTTCGGAATTTCTTTGTTCGAAATCTTTTTCGGAACACGCTTTAGCCCCCTTTACTAATACCTATGCATCAAGTTCGGGGGTTTATGTTCGAATCAAAAAAAAGCAGCGAGAAATTCGTCGCCGCTCACTTTTGTTTTTTAGCTAAATCCTTCCTTTCCCACATTTTTAAATAAGGGTAAGGGTCAAAGCTCCATTCTGTGATTCCATTGTCTTTGTACATCCCATAATGAAGATGCGGAGGGAATTTACCCGCAGTTCCAGGAGGGCCGTAACCTGTACTGCCTACACCTCCGATGATTTGTCCGGGCTCGACGACTTGTCCGACTTTCAATCCTTCGGCAAATCCGCTTAAATGGGCAAAGTAATGATACGTATTATTTAAATCCCGTATCCCAATCCGCCAACCCCCGAATTTATTCCAGCCTTTCATTTCAATGATTCCATAGCTCGTTGACCGAACAGGAAGGCTATAATCCGCAAATATATCTGTACCCTCATGGATTCTCCTTCCGCCCCATCCACGAGCGCTTCCCCATGTATTTAAATACGTATAATGGGTCCGTACTGGAACTGGAAAGGCTTTTTCCTGTAAATCCAGCCGGCCATATTTCTTATAAATCTTCGCATTGCCGATAATGATGCTGACGGCTTTATCTCGTTTATAATATTCCCATAAGCCGATCCGGATATTATCTTCATCTGAACCATAAGTATGGAGATGCTTCGAAAAAGCGTATAATCGATCGGTGTCATTAGTAACATCAGCTTTGCCATCGCCATTCCCATCCTGGCCCAACCCATCAAAAAAGGTGATCGTTAGCGGGTTCACATCGTTTAAGTGAGGATTGAGAGCCCCACCCCACTTTGAAGGCTCGATATTGATGCCAATTAAACCCTTTGCCGGCTCTAAATCCCGTCTGGCAGCCCTTAGGCTGTGCTCATATTGATCAGCGCCAGCAAGGTAATACCATGGGATTTGCAGGGTAGCTTCCATGTTTCTATAAAGCGCCATTCTTCCTGCATAAACTTCAGGGGTATCAGCGGCATTAACCATTTGGCTTGATGCATCCAAAATAAACAAACAAGTTATGATAAGAAGAAATAATTTTTTCAACGGGGCAACTCCTTTCATGAGAATCTCCAATTTATAAAGACATCAGTCCATCTTTTATAGTTTTGCTGATTTGGCTTTAAACATGAAAAATAAATAATGGGAAACCAACTATAACTTGTATAAATGCTTTTTTATTGTTAAAGTAGGGTGTGTTAATTTCTATAGAATGGAGTGACATTTTCATGTCTTCTACAAATAAAGAAATTCTTCGTAAACCAGATTGGTTAAAAATAAAGCTTAATACTAATGAAAACTACCTCGGTTTAAAAAATATGATGCGGGAAAAAAATCTTCATACAGTTTGTGAAGAGGCGAAATGTCCGAATATTCACGAATGCTGGGCAGTGAGAAGAACGGCCACATTCATGATCTTAGGTGAAATCTGTACAAGGGCATGCCGTTTTTGTGCAGTTACAACCGGACGTCCTAATGAATTGGACTGGGCTGAACCAGAGCGTGTTGCGGATTCCGTTGTTCTGATGAATTTAAAGCATGTTGTCATTACAGCTGTTGCCCGTGACGATTTAAAGGATGGAGGCGCTGAAGTTTTTGCTGAAACGGTCCGTGCCATCCGACGCAAGAATCCATTTACATCAATTGAAGTATTACCGTCGGATATGGGCGGGGTGCATGAAAATATTAAGACTTTGATGGATGCTAAACCAGACATTCTGAACCATAATATAGAGACAGTCAGAAGTCTATCCGACCGTGTACGGGCTCAAGCTAAATACGAACGTTCATTGGAGCTTTTAAGAAGAGCCAAAGAACTGTATCCGGAGATTCCGACAAAGTCCAGCTTAATGGTCGGCCTTGGAGAAACACGGGAGGAAATCCTCGAAACGATGGATGACCTAAGGGCTAATAATGTGGATATCATGACGATCGGCCAGTATTTGCAGCCGACTAAAAAGCATTTGAAGGTGCTGAAATACTACACGCCTGAGGAGTTTGCCGAATTGAAGGAACGTGCATTGGAAAAAGGATTCAGCCATTGTGAATCCGGCCCGCTTGTCCGTTCTTCCTACCATGCGGACGAACAGGTTAATGCAGCGGCTAAACATAAGCAAACCAAAGGTGAAGAATTATTGAAATAGAGTGAAATAAAGGACCGAAAAATTCGGTCCTTTCATTTTTAATTAACGGTTATCCATTTTTTGATTGATGTTATCGTGATGATCCCTTTTATCGTTAACCATTTCTCCGTTTTCATTTTCTGCGTTACTCATTTTGTATCCTTGAGGCGATTTCAGCATTCTTTTGATGGTTTGTTCAATCGTATAGTCGATCCCTTTGCTGCCGGATTTCAATGTAGCGAAATTCTCGACATCTTGGGAAAGGTTTTGAAAATCATCACTGACGTAGACGTGATAGTAGCGAGGAACGACGGACATAGCTGTTCGTTTAACTTGGTCAGCGGTTTCAGTCCGATCCTTGGTATTTGTATCGTATACAACAAGAACTTCCTCATCCGTTACGAGGGTAGCCGCATCATTGACATTTGGAATCTGTACACTGAGCTTAGAAATGACATCAGACAATTGTTCACGGTCAATGGAAGCAGCCTTGTTAGAAATGTTACGGCCGTCAATGGTTGTACTATTGGTGCGGGTAAAACCGAAATCATCACTTTTATTGTCATGATTGCGATAATCCTCGTCATAATATTGGGTCGGATTATTTACGTTTGTTGGGTTACCAGCATGATTTTTTGCACCAAGCCCCTGATCATGTTTATTAGAACATCCGGTCAGTGCAATAATCGAACTTAAACCTATTGTTATTATCGTTTTTTTCATCAATAACACCCCCGTAACTTTAGGATGAACATATTTCTCTATTTTTCGCTTAGTAATTGATGGGGAATCAGTTATAATTTAAGAAGGAATGTATTTTTGAGAGGTGAAAGCAATGATTAACATCAATAACATGACCTATGAAATAATCGAGGATGAAAGGGAAGGCTATAACGAAGAAGCGTTTAAAGCCAGATACAGTGAGATTTTAACGAAGTATGATTATATTGTAGGCGATTGGGGTTACGGCCAATTGAGGCTGCGTGGATTTTTTGATGATTCTAATCAGAAAGCGACCTTCGATACAAAAATAAGCACGCTTACTGAATATTTATATGAATACTGCAATTTTGGCTGTCCATATTTCGTCATGAAGAAAATAAAGAAATGAAAAAGGCCAGAATTTACTCTGGCCTTCCATATTAAGAGCTTCCGTATCCTTTATAAGGAGGCTGCTCATGGTTTTCTGGATCATCATGTGTCGGATGAGCACCAGGATATTTTCGAGGTAAGTCTTCGTGCAACGATTTATTTTCAAAATTAAAGGCACTTTGATATCGTTGCCCTTCCTGCCATGGCGTGTTTTTATTTTGAACTGGTTCATCCTTTGCTCTGGATGATCCAAAAGGTCCTTCGGGAAATTCTTCAGGAATTAAATAATCCCGCTGTTTTTCGACATTGGAGAAATCGTGGTATATTTCCTCTTCTTTGCCCAAGGTAATCCCCCCTCATGTAATCGTACATTCAGTAGGTTTTCCCGATTAAGAAAAAAACTTCAGCTTTCAGACGATTTCCATTAAAAAGTGACTTAATTCTTCCGCTTCCGCTTCTGACAACTGAAAGGCATGCTCAAGATAGCCTTCCTCTTCTAAATCATCAGGTCCAATGATCGCGAATCGGTTACTCTGCATATTTAAAACAAGTTTCTTCCCATAAAAACGATCAGTTGTCGTAATGGCCAAATCGAATCTTGATTCTTCGCCCATGAAACTTATGAACCGGGTTTTTGAATCAACGACGTCATTGTATAAATAAAAACGATCTTCCATAATATCATTCCCTTCTTATGTTCACATTTGTAATTCCATCATAACAAAGTGACTTCAATAGGGGAACAGACATTTTCGGGCTTCCAAAGGTGGAGGAACTTCGTCACGCGTCTTGATGCATTAGGATCGTCCAGCAATCATGCCGCGAGAGAGTTTTCGTCGATTAAAGGAAAATTGTCAAGAATGCAAATGGGACGTAATTTTGGTTACTTTTATTTCAATGGAGGACGGGAAATGCGACCCCTGTAAAGAAGTCAATGTACGTTTCTGCCGATGTTTAGTAGAGGGATCGGTTCAAAGGTTGTGGCTGAAGGAATTGAGAGTAGGGGAGAAGCTATGGTATTATCAAGGAACAAGGTTGTTTTGGTACAGGGTTATAACTCGGCTGGCCAATCAACCATAGTAATGCTTCCTATATCATCTTAGATCAGAAAGGATCTGGAAAAAATGTACTTTGTAGACCGCCAAAAGATTGAACAAATATTAGGTTTTCTTGAAAAGCAGCTTGGGCTTTTTGAAGGGCATGATAATTGGGATGGAGACATTGAGGAACTTATCGCTGAAAGGCTCATACAGACTTCCATCGATTCCGTGTTGGATGTAGGAAATGCAGTAATTGATGGTTTTATTATGCGTGATCCGGGAAGTTACGAAGATATTATCGATATCCTTCATGATGAAAAAGTCATTTCAGAAGAAAAAGCGATACAATTTAAAAAGGTTTTGCCGCTAAGGAAAATGCTGGTTCAAGACTTCATTGAAGTTGATCACAACGAACTGCATAAGGTATTCTCGGAAAATATCGCGGCATTTAAGCAATTCCCGAATTTGGTGAGGAACTATTTAACAAACGAATTGGGACCTGTATCTGCTTTTAAAAACTAGTATTGTTAGGAAGGCGAATTCAAATGAAGTCGTATAAAGGGTATTTAATTGACTTAGATGGCACCATGTATCGCGGGACTGAACAAATTGCGGAAGCTGCAGGTTTTATAAATGACCTAAAAAAAAGGGATATCCCTTATTTATTCGTCACCAACAACTCGTCCCGGACTCCGGCACAGGTAGCGGATAAATTGAGAAGCATCGGCATATCAACGGAAGATGATCAGGTTTTCACGACAAGCATGGCCACAGCGAATTACATAGCTGAACAAAAGGAAGCTGCATCGGTCTATGTAGTGGGTGAAGAAGGCATTATCGAGGCTCTCAAGGAAAAAGGAATGAAGCTTGTGGATGAGCATCCAGACTTTTTGGTAATGGGCATCGACCGCGGCATCAATTATGAAAAGTTGTCAAAAGCCTGCCTTGCAGTTAGAAATGGCGCAGTTTTCATTTCAACAAATGGCGATATTGCCATTCCTACTGAACAAGGCCTTTTGCCGGGGAATGGTGCTTTGACATCCGTTGTTTCCGTTTCGACTCAGGTACAGCCGATTTTCATTGGAAAACCTGAATCCGTCATAGTGGAACAGGCTCTAAGAGTATTAGGGGTACCTAAAGAAGAGACAATCATGGTTGGGGATAACTATGATACGGATATCCTCGCCGGCATTAATGCAGGGATCGACACATTGCTTGTACATACTGGGGTAACGACCAAAGAACGCTTGAAGCAATATAAGGAGCAGCCGACGCATGTGGTGGACACGCTCGACCTATGGCGCTTCGAATGAAAAAACCAGGCCTGCGAAAGCAGCCCTGGTTTTTTTATGTCGCAAAACAGTGAAAATCAATGAAATGAATTTGGCTTACTATTCTGCATTTTCGGTTCTGTGGGCAAGCCGGCTTGAAGCGGCAGCTGCAATTGCTCCGACAATATCATCTAGAAAGGTATTTACCTTACCTGTGCTTTTATCGTTCAAATATTTTAAGATACCCGGCTTTTGCTTATCGATGAAACCATAATTAGTAAAGCCGATGGATCCGTAAACATTCACAATAGAAAAAGCTAATATTTCATCCACCCCATATAGGCCTTCATCTATTTCAATGATGCTTAGCAAGGGTTCCTCGAGCAGTTTTTTCTCGGCTAGAATATCCAACTGTATGCCGGTCAGTATGGCATTTTGGACCTCGCGTTTTGAAAGGACCCGTTCTACATTGTGAAGGCAATCGGCCATTTGGAGATTTTCATGGTAACCTGATTGTAAATACATGACAAGTTCAGCGATATCCTCCAATTTCACTCCTCTTTCAATTAACCATCTTCGAGCCGTTTGTTCAGAAATTGATTGTTCAATATTAGCCATGTAATCACCCATTTCTCTATATTTTAAAGGGATAGTTCTAATGCCGGCAGTTTTTAGTTGATTAAAATGAAAACCCAGTTTTAATGCGAATTTCCAATAAGGTTTCGATAATCATTCAGAAAACGGATTATTCCACATATATATAAGTATATGATGTCCAATATTTCTATTATATCCATTTATTGAGGGGGGCCATTCCATGATAGAAGAAATCATTTTTAATAATTATGGTATACAGGTAGGGCTTGAAGAAACCAATAGCAGGTTTCCAAGCTTCCGTTCAGGGAATATGGTTTACAGCATCGTTCCCATTGGAAATATGGAGCAGGAGGAATTAGTGGAACGGCATAAAATGTCTCAACACCTGATTTCACAAGGAGATCGCTACGTATCGGCCTTTGTCCTTGCCAATCATGGAAGTTTTGTTTCGGAAGCGGATGAACAATTATTCATCCTTCTTGCCAATCAGGCTTTAGAAGGCCCGAAAAATTTCAACCCAGGAAGACGGCTGGCAAGATTTCACCAGCGTGGGAGAAATATTAATGAAACGATTCGAACATGTTCAAGGATTGGTAAATGGAAAGAGCTGTGGGAACAAAGGATCGATCAGTTAGAAATGATTTGGAGGGATAAGCTCAATGCCCATCCTGATAACCAGTTTGAAAAATTATTTATAGAAACCTTTCCCTATTATATGGTACTTGGTGAAAATGCGATTCAATATTTGGTCGACACGGAAATTGATGATACCCCGCAAATTGTCGATAGTGGAACAGTATGTTATGAACGTTTTTTACATGATACCTGGAAAAGCAATAAATGGATGAAAAATCCGTTTGATTGGGTGTTCGACCACGGCACCAGGGATGTGGCGGAATGGGTGAGGGAACACTATTTTCAAAATGTACATACCCATCAGAAAGGCATTGGCCATTTCTTTCACGAATATCAGGCTATAGATCAATTCTCCAGCTTTTCAGCCCGGTTGTTATATTCAAGAATGCTATTTCCCATTCATTACTTTGAAACAGTAGAAGAGTATTTTTCAAAAACGACGGAATCAAGGTCGAATGAATTGGAGGACAAAATATCGTCGATCACGAAATCCTCCCAACACTATGAATCATTCCTCAAACATTTTTATGAATTGGCGGAAGTTCCGGCCAAGCAATATAATTTACCTCAAATTGACTGGATTTAGGAAAGAAATATGATCCATCCTTAATTACTATGTTATGATGATAACAAGATTTTTTTGAATAGTTAGATATTTAAAGTGAATTACTTAAAGATGTGGAAAGGTGAGTCCATGAAAAGATTGATAATGGCGGCCCTTTTATTCCTTTTAGTCATCCAGACGACAAATCTTGCGAAAGCTGAAACGAAAATAAGTTGCGAAGCAACTCAATTCAAGATTGTCATGAAGTCTACTACTGATATGAAAGAAAAGGCGTCGGCTGGAAGTAAAACATTAAAGAGTTATAACAAAAATAAAGAATTATCGGCAAGTGGGAGAACTGGAAACTGGTATAAGGTCTGTCACTCAAAAAAGACTGCATATATCAAGATGGCAGATGCAAAAGAGGTTTTCAGTTCCGATGAAAAAACCCTTCTGAAGAAATTCGATATGAGAAAGGGTGTTAACCAAGTTGTATCGGTAAAAGGGAAATCGATGAGTGATACGGAGGTCACGATCCAAACGTATGAAAAGAAACAAGGTGAATGGAGACGGGCATTAAAGGGGATGGAAGGCGTCATTGGGAAGAACGGCTTCACGAAGAGCAAAAAAGAGGGCGATGGAAAATCCCCGGTTGGGATTTATTCATTTGGTACTGCTTTTGGAAGCGAAACGAAGCCGGCCGGTATGAAAATGAGCTATAGGAAAACGACCAATTATGACTACTGGATTGATGATCAAACATCAAAGGATTATAACGAGTGGAAAACCTATAAAGGGAATCCGGCAGATAAATGGAAGTCTTTCGAAAGGATGAATCATGAACTATATAAGTATGGGGCGGTCATCAATTATAATACGAATCCCATCATAAAAGGAAAAGGCAGTGCAATCTTTCTTCATATATGGAGAGGCGAAACAAAGCCGACGGCGGGATGTATAGCCACTGCCGAAAAGAACGTCCTCAGTTTACTGAAATGGATGGATCCCTTGCAAAAGCCACATATCGTAATGGGTACAAATGATTCATTAAAGAGCGTTAAGTAATAATCTTCAAAATGGTTTTCCCATGAAAAATTAGTGTTATCCGTTCTTACTCATTCAAGGGATGGACAAAAAAGTTCGTACATCCATCTTTTCTAACTATTGATAATTATATGAATTAATCTTATAATGTCTACTATACAAATACAAATGTTTTCTTCAGGTAAACAGTTCTTAAGGGGGAACCAAATATGAAAGCCATCTCGATCGGTTTATTGGGGTTAGGTACAGTCGGATCAGGAGTCGTACAAATCATCGAAAGTCATCAGGACAAGCTCACGCATCAAGTGGGCTGTTCCATATCCATTAAGAAGATACTAGTCAAAGACACGACGAAGGAGCGGCTTGTCGATATTGAAAAAGATATGTTAACTGACAATCCTGAGGATATCCTTTCGAATCCCGAGATTGATGTTGTAATTGAAGTTATGGGTGGAATTGAAGAAACACGCGGTTATCTGATTGAAGCAATAAAAAATAAAAAGCATATCGTTACGGCCAATAAAGACCTAATGGCTTTATATGGACCGGAACTGCTGGAATTGGCCACAGAGAATCAATGTGATTTATTCTATGAAGCAAGTGTTGCAGGCGGAATTCCGATTTTACGCGGTCTTGTCGATGGATTATCTTCTGACCGCATCACGAAAATGATGGGAATCGTCAATGGAACGACAAACTTCATTTTAACGAAAATGAGCAAGGAAGGCAGAGCTTATGATGACGTATTGAAGGAAGCTCAGGAGCTGGGATTCGCTGAAGCCGATCCTACAGCCGATGTAGGAGGATTGGATGCTGCCCGTAAAATGGCGATACTATCCACACTCGGGTTCTCAATGAACATTGGCTTGAATGATGTGGATGTACAGGGCATCACCGAGATATCCGAAGAGGATTTGAGATATAGTAAAAAGCTTGGCTATACAATGAAGTTGATCGGCGTCGCTTCTAGGGCAGGGGATAGGGTCGAAGTAAGCGTCCAGCCTGCACTTCTTCCGGAGTCACATCCGTTAGCATCGGTAAATAATGAATATAATGCGGTATACGTTTATGGTGAAGCTGTAGGGGAGACGATGTTTTATGGACCAGGAGCGGGAAGTTTGCCGACCGCGACTGCAGTCGTTTCGGATATGGTGACGGTCATCAAGAATATGAGGCTGGGCGTAAATGGCCGTAGTGCGGTTTCACCGCAATACCCGAAACAATTAAAAGCTGCAACTGAGATCTTCGCTAAGTTCTTCATTCGATTGCATGTTCAGGATGAAGTTGGCGTTTTAGCCCGAATCACGAATTTATTTGCCGAGCATGGGGTAGGGTTCGATAAAATCCTTCAATTGCCGCTGGATGAAAAGGAATCTTCCGAAATCGTATTAGTTACGCATACTGCCACATTGGCTGCGTTTGAGCAAATAATACAGAAATTACATGATTACAATATGGTAAAAGAAGTGAAGAGCACATACAGAGTTGAAGGAGAGGACATCAAATGAGCTGGCAAGGACTTATAAGCACATATAAAGATTTTTTACCTGTCAATGAAAATACACCTGCACTATCCCTTTTGGAGGGTAATACACCTTTAATTAGACTGAATCGATTATCCGAAGAGTGGGGAATCGACTTACATGTAAAATATGAAGGGGCGAATCCAACTGGATCTTTTAAAGACCGCGGAATGGTCATGGCCGTCGCCAAAGCGATCGAAGCGGGTAGCGACACGATCATCTGTGCTTCTACTGGGAATACATCGGCTGCTGCCGCAGCTTATGCCGCTCGTGCCAACCTGCGCTGTATCGTTGTCATTCCAGAAGGCAAAATAGCAATGGGCAAGCTCGCTCAAGCCGTTATGTACGGAGCAGAAATCATCTCGATCGAAGGGAACTTCGACCAGGCTTTAAAAATCGTCCGTTCACTTAGTGAGAGCTCACCGATAACTCTTGTGAATTCGGTCAACCCATATCGGATTGAAGGGCAGAAGACAGCGGCTTTCGAAATTTGTGACGCTCTCGGCTCTGCACCGGATATATTGGCGCTCCCAGTCGGCAATGCAGGTAATATCACGGCTTACTGGAAAGGGTTTAAAGAATATAATGAATCGAAACAAACGGGCCTTCCTGAAATGAGAGGGTTCGAAGCGGAAGGTGCGGCTGCAATTGTCAGGGATACCATTATCGAAAACCCCGAAACGATTGCAACTGCCATCCGGATTGGTAATCCAGCCAGTTGGAACTTCGCTGTGGAAGCAGCAAATGAATCCAAAGGTAAAATTGATGAGGTGACAGACGAAGAAATTCTGGAAGCCTATCATTTCCTCGCTAAAAAAGAGGGAGTATTTGCTGAGCCAGCATCATGTGCCTCCATTGCAGGCATCTATAAACAATTAAAAAGCGGTGAAATCAAAAAAGGAAGCAAGATCGTTGCTGTACTTACAGGAAATGGATTGAAAGATCCGAATGTGGCAGTCGATACAAGCACGATTCAACCGACATTGTTGCCAATGGATGAAGAGGTCATTTTAGAACATCTGCAAGGTGTGAACCAGGCATGAGTGCAGATTCCGAGATGTTCTTGATCCGTGTACCAGCGAGTACGGCCAACTTAGGACCAGGATTCGATTCCATCGGCCTGGCCTTAGGACTTTACTTGGAAATACACGGATCTACATCAGATCATTGGGAAGTCGTTCCGCTCTCAGAAGAGATGTCTGTTTTTCCAAGGGATGACCGTAATTATATCGTCCAAATTGCCAAGAAAACGGCTGCTTTTTATGGAAAGGAACTATCCCCATGCCGGCTTTTCGTCTCTAGTGAAATTCCACTGGCACGGGGGCTTGGAAGCAGTGCCTCTGCCATTGTAGCTGGTATTGAATTAGCGAACATCGTTGGTGAACTCCATTTATCCGATGAGGAAAAGAATAGGCATGCTTCCCTCTTTGAAGGGCACCCGGATAATGCAGGGGCATCTGTGTATGGTGGAATGGTTGTGGGTCTGCATACAGAGGAAGGAACGGATGTCGTTTCGTTTCCGATCGAAGGAGTTAAGGTGATTGCAGTCATTCCCAATTTTGAATTGCTTACTGAGGATTCAAGAGATGTCCTTCCTAATTCGCTTTCCTATAAAGAAGCGATAAACGGAAGTGCAGCCGCCAATGTTTTGCTTGCGGGAATTTTATCCAAAGATTGGAAGATTGTTGGTAAAATGATGCAAAGTGATCGTTTCCATCAACCCTATAGGGCGCGGTTAGTCCCTCATTTAGCACTTATAGAAGAAGTTGTCCATAAAGAAGGCGGATTTGGTACAGCCCTAAGCGGAGCAGGTCCTACTGTTTTATGCTTGGCATCCGCAGAAAAATGTGAAAGTGTGTTCACGGGATTGAAGGGGAAATTTCCGGAATTTCTTGTGAAAGAGCTGGAAATCGATAATGATGGCAGCCATACGGCAATCCTTTCGGAACAAGAAAAAAAGGAATTGAAATTTTTGAAATCGTAAGCCATGCTTGATTTAAGTAGATTATAAAAAAGCTGACCCGCGTCAAGCCGTATCAAATCATTTGATAGGGCAAAAGCCGAGTCAGCTTTATTTTATAACAGTCCAGAAAAGGTTCCGGTCTGCATGAAAAAGGTTGAACGTTTATAGATGAGGTGATCCTTCATCCATACGCTGCATGTTATTTAAAGGGCTATTAGAAAACTTGTTCAACTTCCACTACACCAGGGACTTCTTCAAGAAGGGCACGCTCAATCCCAGCTTTTAGCGTAATGGTCGAACTAGGACAGCTCCCACAGGCTCCTAGTAATCGTAATTTTACAATTCCATCTTCTACGTCAACTAGTTCACAGTCACCGCCATCACGAAGAAGAAACGGACGAAGTTTATCTAGGACTTCTTGAACTTGAACTTCCATTGTTTGTTCAGACATTGCAATCGACTCCTTTCCTAATCATATTATAATGCGAAGGTAGTAAAAAATCCAACTGTAACTTTGCGGAAATATAATCTATATTATTCTGGTAAGATGGAAACAGGTGAATGTTTCTTAAAAGTATGCAAAATGAAGTGAAAATACTAAAATGATGGAGGTAGAGTATGGTAATGAAAGAAATTGAGATAGAAGTGTATGGAGCGGAGCAAATTTGCGCGAGCTGTGTAAATCTTCCCTCTTCGAAAGATACTTGTGAGTGGCTTGAGGCTGCATTAACGAGAAAGTTCCCTGAGCAGAAATTCAAAATAACCTATATAGATATATACAATCCTCCAGAAAAGGTGAAGCAAAAGAGCTTTGCCATGAAGATGATCGAAGAAGATTTATTTTATCCACTGGTCCTCATTGAAGATGAAATTATTGAAGAAGGAAATGTGCGGCTCAAAAAAGTGGTAGAAACTATGGAAAAACATGGATATACAATGCAGGTGTGATATATAATGGAAGAAAAAAGAAAATGACCCATAAATAAGCTGCGCTCAGCTCATTTATGGGTCATTTTATAAAATGTAATCGCATAAGAAGGTTTGGAATCAACCGTTATGGTATTTATACATCCAGAGAATGCCTGATTTCATTAATCGTGCCACTCTTCCCGTAATAGGGCGGTTTGCAACAAGACCAAAACCTTGTTTCTTCCCAAGAGAACCTAATGTCCCTTTTAATTTCATGGTAGGGAAGCTTTCTGGAAGTGGTTCATTTGCCCATTTTTTCACAAGGACCTGGACGATTTGCTCAGCTTGGGACTCCGCTAATTGAGCACTAGGTGCATGAGGCAGGCTTGCACAGTCACCGACCACAAAGATGCTGTCATTAGTAGGAAGGAAATGCTGAGGAGTCAGAACAGCTCTTCCTTGACGGTCTTTTTCAATATCCATATCACGGATGATTTTGCTTGGCTGAATTCCAGCTGTCCAAACGATGACGTCACTTTGAACTGCTTCGTCGCCATTATAAAGAAGGTTTGGCTCAACTTTGGTTATATTTGAATGATGGACGATATCGATTGTATGTTTATCGAACCAAGACTCGACAAATGTGCTTAATCTTTCTGGGAAAGCAGATAGAATATGCGGTCCACGGTCAAATAGCTTAACGTTTAAATCTGAACGGCTTTCAATCAATTCACTTGCAAGCTCAACACCGCTAAGTCCGCCACCTACGATAGAAACGGTTGCACCAGCCCCTAAATTATTCAAAGCTGAATATGTGCTGCGTGATTTATCGATTGTTTGGATACTATAGGTGTGTGTGTCTGCTCCAGGAATATTGTGGTATTTATCTTCGCAGCCAAGGCCGATGACTAAATCATCATAAACGACAGGGTCTTGATTTTCTATAATGACTTGTTTATTTTCCATATCGATGGAAAGTACTTCTCCGTATACGTTCTTCAAGCGAGGATGTTCAGGAAATGCAACACGGATGTGCTGATCAGGAATGGTACCTGCTGCTAAAGCATAATATTCCGTTTTTAAGCAGTGATAAGGATTACGGTCGATAAGCGTGATGCTCACATTTTCAGGAAGCTGATTAGGCAGCAATCTTTGCAACATGCGCATACCACCATACCCACCACCAAGTATGACTAAATTCTTCATATTATTTTCCCCTTTATTTGATCTCTTAAAAATTTGATAAATGCTCACTTGTGAAAACAACTATCCCATTATAGGATTTCCCCAAATGAACCTTTTAAGTTTATTTAAATATATATACCCCAATAGTAGTAAGAATAAAAAATTAATTAATATTCTTTTTTACGTACCCCGACAAAAGTATAACGAATATAAAAGGAAATCACAACCTGTATCTTAAAATCGGCTTATTTTATATGCGTAAATATTGACTGTAATTGGGAAAAGTAATAAGATGGTTTGTTAGTAACTGTGAGGTGAAACAATGTACCCGATTATTGAATTTTGTGTAAGCAATCTGGCTAGCGGTGCTCAAGAGGCTCTGGAAAGGTTGGAGCGGGATCCGAATTTAGATATCTTAGAATACGGTTGTTTGGGATATTGCGGCAAATGCTCCAGTAACTTATATGCGCTTGTAAACGGTGAAGTGGTTTCCGGTGACACAACGGATGAATTGGTAGATAAAATATATAAGTTCATTGATGAATTTGACATGTTTTAATCATCAACAACGTAAAAAGGCTGTTCCTGCCTGGGACAGCCTTTTCATTGCTTTATCCATTCATAGCTCAAGCAACGGGTGGGGAGTTGCCCTGTTCTTGCTTAATTTCCTGAAAGCGGTCCCTGGCCATCTGGATGATGGAGGTTTCACGGGCATTTCTTTGTCTTTCGAATACTAACGAAAAATACTTGATTGCTGCCTTTTCATTCCCTATTCTCTTGGAGATGTCGCCAGCGAGATATAGGATTCTGGCTTCAGATACCTGGGTACCGCTGAAGTCCTCCGTTGAATAGGATGCTTCATATTCCTTAAGTGCGAATCTCAAAAACCTTTTTTCTTGTTCCTTGGACCGATTGATCCTATTTAGCCAGGCAATCCGTAAATGGATTCCGGCCAGGATAATATGTTTTTCCTTTTTTAAAGCCCCGCAATAACTAGCCAGCTTGTAAGTATTGATAGCGTCTTTAATGGATCTCTCATTGCTGAAATGATGGGGAACCCACTTGGAGCTTACCTTTTCCATAATGATTTCCTTTGTGGCTTGAGGGAAGTACCGGGAGAAATCATCGGAATAGGAAAAGCCACAGTGAGGGCAAACAAAAATATTATAGTAAAGGGCATTAACGGCTGAATCAGCATAAATGGGGCAAAAGTCCGTGTCATATTTTGCTACTTTTACAAAATGCGATCGTACCCTTTTTGTGGTTGATTTTTGTTTGCATAGAAGGCATTCCATGTTTTTGTCATATAGAGGCTGTATATCTTCGATGGAGATTACCTCCCTTACTTTAAATTTTTTTGATTGGGTCAAAATATTCAGTCCTATATACCCACAAACCTTATTATAAACCATTTTTTAAATAATGTTGGTAAAATAGGTGCGGGAATATGAATTTTTTCAAGCCGGAAAATTGAGCGTGGGAAATTCTTTGGTATATACTATAAAGAGAAATAGTTCTATCTCACTTATAAGAAGAAGGAGGGATTTATTGTGAGTGAAGTTGTTCAAATAACGGAAGCTGCTGCTTTTCAGATAAAAGAAATGATGAAACAAAATGGTGAAGAGGGTTCCTTTTTAAGAGTGGCCGTCAAAGGCGGGGGCTGCAGTGGATTATCCTATGGAATGGGTTTTGAAAATGAGCCCGGAGAGAAAGATAGCCAGCTGGAACAGTTTGAAATTAAGATCCTTGTTGATAACGGGGATGCAGATATATTGAATGGAACGGTAATTGATTATAAACAAACGATGATGGGTGGAGGCTTTACGATCGAAAACCCAAATGCCATCGCTTCATGCGGTTGCGGGTCTTCCTTCAAAACGGCAAAAAACGCCGGTACGCCGGAGAATTGCTAACAATTTCTGTTCATTTGGAAAAGGGGGGGCACTTTAACAAGTGCCCCCTTCAGTTTGTTTGGGTTGAAGTGCCATGAAGGTCGAATAAAATCGTGGACGGTCGAAAAAAGTGCCATGAAGGTCGAATAAAATCGTGGACGGTCGAAAAAGGTGCCATGAAGGACGAATAAATTCGTGAACGGTCGAAAAAAGTGCTATGAAGGACGAATAAATTCGTAGACAGTCGAAAAAAGTGCCATGAAGGACGAATAAATTCGTGGACGGTCGAAAAAAGTGCGGGAAAGGACGAAAAAGTGATCCGATGGAAAACAGTTATCCACAATCATGGAATTAGGGAGAAAAAAACCGGCTTTAAGAAAGCCGGTTTTTGCGTAATATTATTAAAACATGGAAGAACTGTGCATGGGCTGGACTTTTGCTTTTGGGTCAATATATTGCTTGGCGTGATTGACAGCAGTGGGGGCCTCGCCAAAACCACTTGCGATTAATTTGACTTTGCCATCATATGTTGCGATATCACCGGCTGCATAAATTCCTGGAATATTCGTTTCCATTCTTGAATTCACCAAAATACTGTTCTTCTGGATATCAAGTCCCCATTCCTTAATGGGGCCAAGAGAAGAAACGAAGCCGTAGTTGACGATGACTGCATCTACCTCCATCGTCTCTGTATCTTCACCATTTGTATTCTTGATGACAACTGTATGGATCCGGCCGTCTGTACCAATCAACTCTGAAGGTATGTAAGGAGTCTTTATATTAACTTTTGAATTTTTAAGGTTTTCTACACTATGTTCGTGGGCACGGAATTTATCTCTTCTGTGAATGATGCTCACTTTCTCGGCGATCGGCTCCAGCATAAGTGCCCAGTCAACTGCTGAATCCCCACCTCCGAAGATCACCACTTTTTTGCCAGCAAAATGATTGAGGTCATCGATGAAATAGTGAAGGTTGCTGCTTTCATATTTTTTTGCATCATCAATTTCGATGCGGCGGGGTTGGAAAGCCCCATTTCCAGCTGTGATGATAATGGTCTTGGAATAATGGATTTCTTTATCCGTCGTTAACTTGAAAACTCCATCTGCTTGCCTTTCCACTTCTTGAACGGCTTGCTCCAAGACAACAGTCTGTTCAAACTTTGCCATTTGTTCTTTCAAATTATTCACTAGCTCCTGAGCACGCACTTTGGGGAAACCTGCGATATCATAGATGTATTTCTCAGGATAAAGGGCCGACAATTGTCCGCCTAATTGCGGTAGGCTCTCGATGATTTTTACGGATGCCTGCCTCATGCCGCCATAAAACGCAGTAAATAATCCAACTGGGCCTCCGCCAATGATGGTGATGTCATAAACTTTTTCGTTAACTTCCAACTTTATCCCTCCGATATACTAGGTTTGCTGAAATTTATTCTCTTATTTTAACATAGATAATCTTTTAAAAAACGGAGAAAGATTAGAAAAGTGAGAAAGTTTTGACTATAACGGGACGGTTACATTATGAATACTGTTCACCCCCTTTCATAAGTGGGTAAAAATACTCTTTACCAAGGTTGAACATATAGTATGAATATGGTCCTTCACGGGGTGAAAAGCATCGTTTTTCAGCTTTATTTTCACGCGAAAAAGTTCGGTTTGTTACTTGAAAAAGGTATGGAAAAAGACTAAAATTTACTTAGACATCATTTAGTGAATTTTTTATGACAATTTCGAAGTATTACGTGAAATACGTCACAAATGTATAAGAGTGCTTTTTATAATGGAAATTAAAAAGATAGACAATAGATTTTAGTTATGGAAAGCATCACAAGAAAATATCGTAAAGGTGGACGAATACTTTTGAAAAAGCCAACTATCGTTGTTTTAGGAGCAGGTTATGGTGGACTGATGACTGTTACTCGCTTACAGAAGGCATTAGGTCAAAATGAAGCTGAAATCGTATTAGTTAACAAAAATGATTACCACTATGAAACAACATGGCTGCATGAAGCATCTGCTGGTACGCTTCATCATGATCGTGTGCGCTATCCAATCAAAAGTGTCATTAACGGCAGCAAAGTTAAATTCATCCAAGATTCTGTTTTGGAAGTGAAAACAGAAGACAAAAAAGTCATCCTTGAAAAAAGCGAAATTTCTTATGATTACCTAGTGATTGGACTTGGACCGGAATCGGAAACATTCGGGATCCAAGGACTAAAAGAATATGCTTTCTCTATCTCTAACGTGAACACTGCACGTGAAATCCGTGATCATATCCAATTGCAATTTGCTACGTACAGTTCTGAGGTCGAGAAAAATGAAGACCGCTTGACGATCGTTGTTGGCGGAGCAGGTTTTACGGGTATCGAATTCCTTGGAGAATTAGCTAACCGTGTCCCTGAACTTTGTAAAGAATACGACATCGATTTCCAAAAGGTTCGTATGTACTGTGTAGAGGCAGCACCAGCCGTCCTCCCTGGCTTCGATCCGGAATTAGTGGATTATGCAGTTTCTTACCTTGAGAAAAAAGGTGTGGAATTCAAAATCGGTACACCGATCAAGGGGGCAACTCCTGAAGGTATCATCGTCGCAAGAGGCGAAGATGAAGTGGAAGAAATCAAGGCGGGGACCGTTGTATGGGCAGCTGGCGTGCGTGGTAATTCAGTGATTGAAGCATCAGGTTTTGAAGCAATGCGCGGACGTATTAAAGTGAACCTTGACATGCGTGCACCGGGTCATGACGATATTTTCATCGTAGGGGATTGCGCGTTGATCATCAACGAAGAAATTAATCGCCCATACCCGCCTACTGCACAAATCGCCATGCAACAAGGTGAAGTCATTGCGAAGAACCTGACTAAATTGGTTCGTAACGAAAGTGACCTTGAAACGTTCACTTTCGAAAACAAAGGAACGGTATGTTCACTTGGTGATGACAATGCGATTGGAGTTGTATTCGGCAAGAAAGTTACAGGCAAGACTGCATCATTCATGAAGAAAATGGTTGATAACAGAGCATTGCTAATGATTGGCGGAGCTTCCTTGGTTGCTAAGAAAGGTAAATTCAACGTCCTTTGATTTTTTCGATATATAAGTGATGGCCATTTGGGGATTGTCCCTGAATGGCCTTTTCAATGGCATCTATCGATGAGCGTGCCATGAAGCGGGGACGGGGAGTATGCACCTATCATATGTGGAATATAATGGGGGTAAGGATGACGAAGCACTAGAATAAATAATCCTCCCCTTTGACCGCATTGGCATTACGTATGTACTCTAGCGGTTTGGAGTTTACATAACTTATAATGAATGTAGGGGAAGTGGACTTTGGTGGAACGATGCAAAAATGTTTGGTTGGCAGTGTCCGGCCTTGTGATATCTGCTAAAGGCGAGTGGCTGGTCGTGAACAAAAGGTATGGCGGATTGAAAGGGCAGTGGTCGCTTCCGGCAGGTTTTGTCAAAAATGATGAAACCGTTGATGAAGCTGTCGTAAGGGAAGTGTTGGAGGAGACGGGCATTCATACAGAAATCGAAGGCATTGTTGGAGTTAGAAGCGGAGTCATCAAAGGGGATATAAGTGATAATATGTTGGTATTTTTACTTAAACCGATCAGTTTTGAAGTCACCGCTCAACTGGATGAGTTATATGAGGCTAAATTTTATGACCCTGATTTACTCATACAAGAGGGGAAGCAATCGTTATTATTGGAACAGCTTTTAGCTTTTAAAAAGGAAAGAGTGCAGACGATGCTTGATGGGTTGAACCCGGGAAATCATTTTGGCTATACATCATATAAATTATTCATGTGATTTGGGTAATTATCTTTTCTTCGGTATTATTTGGCATTAAGTCGTTGACGTAGCAATTATTTTTTCAGTAAACTAAAGGTGTCGCTTTTAAGGAGGGTCAAGAATAACATGCCATTGCCTGTTTTAATTATCTCAATACTCTTATTTTTCATATTGTTTTTCGGAATTGGCTTTTTGCTGAATATGCTCTTTCGTTCTTCTTGGATCATGGTCATCTTATTTCCAATCGTCTTCATCATCATTGTCAATGAAACAAAGCTAATAGAATATTTTAGAAATCCGGGAATATCTTTTTCTAATCTTGGAACGAACCTTACAGCCCTGCATACGGCAGACATCATTATTTTATCAAGCGGGCTGCTTGGCGCGGTTTTAGCTGGTGTGGTCATCAGGATTCTAAGGAATAAAGGATATCAAATGTTTTGATAATGGGAAGGGCCGTCATTTATGGACGGTCCTTTTTTTGTAAGAAAAATTGGATCTTTTCATGCTTTATGAATACTTTCACTCTGGAAAGGGAACAAATATCCTTGTGAGAGGAGTGGAATTAATACATATGAAGATTGTAAAGGCATTATTTTTGAGGGTTGCTATTATCATATTATTTATCTTGGCCATCGATTCAACCTTAAATCATGTTTTTGGGGCTATGCCTGAAGATCATCCTTTTGAAGGGGCAATGAGACAACATCGAATGCTTGGTCTCGAATATAAAGCGATCCATAGTGGAGGTCAAGTGGCAACGCTAATGTCATCCGCATCCACGGGCAATGGTGGTCCTACGACGATATTGGAGGCAATCGAGCTCTTGAAATATCCGAAGCATGAAGTTTTGGCTACAGGATATACAGCAGGGTATGAATCAACGGGAAAGTACCCGGAGAGCCCATCTTATGGAATCACTTATTCAGGTGTGAAGGTGAAACGGGATCTGTTTTCAACCATTGCCGCTGATCTTGCCGTATTCCCCCTCGGAACCATCCTTTGGATTCCGGGCTATGGATATGGGGTTGTAGCGGACAAGGGCGGGGCAATCAAAGGAAACCATCTGGATCTATACTATGACACCGTACAAGATGTGTACGAGAAGTGGGGAAAGAAAACCCTTGAAGTATATGTTGTGCAAAAAGGGAACGGCGAGTTATCTGAAGAACAGCTAAACAAGTTGAATGAAACCAAGATCAGGCAAGTATTCAAGCCTAAAATCGCCGGAAAAACATTGAACGAGAATGTATCTTCCTTTGCTTTTTAATGAAATGATGGAGTTAAAAAAGCTGCCACAATTGGGGCAGCTTTTTTGTTCATTCGAAACGCCCTTAAGCCATGCCTTTGTACTCCTCAGGATGCAGAGTCTTTGCCAATTTTGACAGCCCATCCAGTAAACGGGGGGAAGGCCGGCAGAATAAGGGTTCTTCCATAATGTGGATATTATTAGCCCGGACTGCCTTCATATCGGCCCAACCTTGCCGTTTCTTGACAAGCGCCGGGTTGACTTTTCGTAATGGGACACCGACCCAAGCTAAGCAAATATGGTCGGGATCCTTTTTCTGAACCTCCTCGGACGTGACTTGAATGCTTGCCATTTCCACATCTTCGAATAGATTATATCCTCCCGCAAGAAGGCTGATCTCGGATAACCAGTTAACTCCCCCAGGGCTGAATAAGGGATTTGGCCACCATTCCCAATATAGGGACGGCTTTGTTTCGATTTTGTCGGCGACATTTTTATATTGAAGGATGGCATCCCGGAATTTTGCTGCCTGCTCCTCTGCTTTATCATTAAGATCCATGGCCCCGCCCAAGGTCAGCAAATCCTTTGCGATATCTTCAAGTGATTGCGGATTGAAGATGATGTGAGGGAGGTTCCGTTCTTTTAATCCTTCAATATTTTTTTCCATACCCGGTACACTAAGGGAAGCCAGCACCAAATCGGGTTTCAGTGATTCTACATGATCGATATCAATCGATAAATCCGGCCCCACTCTAGGAAGGTGCTGTATGGTTTCAGGCCAATCAGAGTAGTCATCGATAGCGATCAGCTGATCTTCTATCCCTAGATATGTGCAGAGTTCCGTATTGCTGGGGCAAAGAGAGATTATTTTCAAATTGACCACCTACCCTTGAAAGATGAAAAAGTGAAGTGCTAGTGCAATGAATACTCCGGTCAAGGCTCCGAAAAATACCTCGATTGGCTTATGGCCCAACAGTTCCTTTAATTGTTGCTGTTTCTGTTTATCCGCTTTTTTCTGCCAGTTTTTTGCTTGCTCGACTAATGTATTGAAGTCCGTGACGAGCTGGTTCAAGACGGCTGCCTGTTCTCCTGCCTGCCGTCTTACTCCTGTCGCATCGAACATCGTGATGACGGCAAAGATCGCTGCAACGGCAAATACAGGAGAATCCATTCCGGTCTCAATCCCTACTGCTACGGTTAAAGCTGACACGGCCGCAGAGTGGGAACTTGGCATACCGCCTGTGGAGTTAAGAAGTGACCAGTTAACTTTACGAAAAGCTATGAAGTGGATGGGCACTTTAATGAATTGAGCAAAGAAAATGGCAATCAATGCTGCGATTAAAGGGAAGTTGAGAAATAATTCCAAGAGTATCAGCCTTCTTTCTAGTTATAAGTAACGATGAAATCCATATATGGGTAAATAAGAAATCCTGCTCGGTACAAGGCCCTTATTATTAGTTCCATTCAGTCCTGTCGATTCCCTGCTGGTTATTAGTATTAAATATGATCTTCCTTATACTATTACTCTAAAGTGGCACATTCTAAACAATATCCCTTGTTAATATTATTTTCATGGGCCTTATTCGAAAATTTCGAAAGATTTCGTTATAATGAAGGTAATCGAATGGAGGAGGTAGCAGAATGTTCACAGTAAAAGATTCCTTGAATATAGATTTGATTGACGAATGCCTGATTCTAGGCGTATTTGACAGACCTGTAAAATTCACAGGCATAGGGAAAGAGGCAGATGAACGATTAGATGGTCACCTAACCGAGTTAGTGAAAGCGGGAGAAATCCCTTCCAAGAAAAAATCAGTAGTTAAAATACATACATTAGGTAAATTAGGCATAAAGAGATTGATTTTTGTAGGATTGGGCAAGGAAAAGGAGCTATCCTTTGAAACGCTGCGCGAAGCGTTTGGAAAAGCGCGTAAAACGATTAAAGAATCCAGGCTTGCGACGCTATCGATTGCTTTGGATACATTCACGACCGAAAACCTGGATGCATTGGACGCAGCGCATGCTTGTTCCGAGGCTTTTGAACTTGCTTCCTATAAGTTTGACGGATACAAGCAAAAATCGAACCAGGTCGAAAAAAGCATTGAATCGATTACGGTTTACAGTGAATCGGATAAAGAAGAGGTCGGGGCCGCACTTCATGTAGGGAAAGTCTTCGGAAGGGCGACGAACTCTGCAAGAACATTGGTTAACACACCAGGCAATTTGTTGACTTCCACGGATATGGCGGATTATTCATCTGCTTTGGGTGAACGTTATGGCTTTGAAGTGGAAATCCTGGAGAAGGAGGATATGCTCAAATTGGGAATGGGAGCCCTTCTTGCTGTCAATCAAGGGTCCGTTGAACCTCCGAAAATGATCGTCCTGAAGTACCAAGGTAAAGATGAATGGAAAGATGTTATCGGGTTGGTTGGTAAAGGCATCACATTCGATACCGGTGGATACTCATTGAAAACGAAGGCCGGAATCGTTGGAATGAAGACGGATATGGGCGGTGCCGCAGCTGTTTTAGGTGCAATGGAAATTATCGGCGAATTAGGGCCGGATCAAAATGTCGTGGCTGTCATTCCATCCACTGATAACATGATCAGCGGTGAAGCACTCAAGCCGGATGATGTGATCACTGCCATGAGCGGCAAGACGATAGAGATATTGAATACGGATGCGGAAGGCCGGCTCGTTTTGGCGGATGCCATAACTTACGCTAAACATCATGGTGCCGACTACCTTATTGACGTTGCTACTTTAACGGGGGGTGTTATAACGGCCTTGGGCATGGATATGACGGGTTCAATGACCAATGACGCAGAATTCTATGAACAAGTGGTTAAAGCCTCAGAGGAGGCCGGGGAGCCTATGTGGAGATTGCCTATTACAGAAAAGGACAAAGAGCGGGTACGCAATAGTAAAATAGCGGATTTAAATAATTCACCTGGCGGGGCAGGACATGCCATCATGGGTGGAGCCTTCATAGGCGAATTTGCCGAAGACACTCCGTGGGTCCATCTGGATATTGCCGGAACATCCACAACCTCGAGCAGTTCCGAATTGTGCACGGCGGGGGCGACAGGTGTGATGGTACGAACGCTTGCACTATTTGTTGAAACCTTTGAATCGAAAACAAAATGAACCAAAAAGGATCCGAAGCCGAAAATAGGCTTCGTTTTTTTTACAAAAAAGGTGTTGGACGTTATATATCCCTCCATTTCAAGCTGATGATGATATGACAATTTTCATCCCCTGTTTTGGGATAGAAATCAAAACGGATCCCATCAGGGTTATACTTGATATCAGGTTCGTTTTTAATCCCTATCTTTCGGATCATATCAACCACTAAACTCTTATTCGATGCTTGGGCGGCAGTCATCAACCTGTTTGAGAAAGGCTTGGATGTGGCTAATGTATCCATGACTTTTTTTACATCAAGCAATAAAGCTTGCGATGACTTTGCCGATTTAACTAACAGATCTGGATTGGTTGCCAAGTATGGACGCAATGTTCCTTCCAGTTCCCGATTCATGTTCACTGACCCTACGGGAAGCGGAAATAGGCCAGGGTCATATAAAAAATAAGGGAAATCCTCCAAAAGGTTTCCTTCCTTTCCTAAAGTCTGTCTATAGACACGTTTTCTTTATACGTTAAAATATGTATAAAGGCCAGCCGTTATGATTACGGATTATGGATAACCCTTTTCCGAAAAAAAATCTTCTTGAATTTATGAAGAAAGACACACTATTATTTGTAAACTGCTTCATTGACAGGTATAGTGTATAGTAATATACTTACTTACCTAAAGTAAGCAGAAGACACACTATAAAATTATAAAATAGGTGATGTTAACATGAAAATAACCCAGCAAACAAAAGACCTTTTAATAGATAAAATGAATATTCTTAAAACCCCGGGAAAGGCTGATATATGCCTAGTGGGGCCTGTGAACCTACCTATTGAACAAGGAGAATTCTCAACGGTTTTTCAATGGTATACATGGCTCCAGCTCGATGGCGAGGATAATGACAAGGAAGCGGTGCTTGATTCGCTTTCGGAAGCCAACCTTGCTTTTGGCCAGCAATCGTCCGTGTTGGTGTATGGGGATTTTAAAAAGTCGGATGATGCACTGGTCCGGATGCATAGCATCTGTCATACAGGTGATATCTTTGGCAGTAAACGCTGTGATTGCGGCTACCAGCTCCATCAATCGATGAAGATGATAGTCGAGCATGGGTGCGGGGCCATTTTTTACCTTGCGGACCATGAAGGAAGAGGGATCGGCCTTTTTTCCAAATCTCTTGCATATTTACTTCAGCAGGAAGGTTATGACACGGTCGAGGCGAATCAGGCTTTAGGATTCGAAGACGATACGCGGTCTTACGAGGGAGCCATTCGAGTGCTGAAGGAACTGCGTGAGGATCCGGTCACTTTAATTACGAATAACCCTAAAAAGTTGGACGCACTTATGAAGCATGGACTAGCGGCAAAGGACCATATCCCGCTTTGGGGCGGTTTGACGGAAGATAATAGTTTCTATCTGGATACAAAGGTTAAGAAGTCTGGACACATACCACACAAGAAGCCAACTTTGATTGTATAAGGAGAGCTAAACGCATGAATGATGATCAATATTACATGAAGCTGGCACTGGATTTGGCGGCAAGTGCTAAAGGAAAGACGAATCCAAATCCAGTTGTCGGTGCAGTCATAGTTAAAGACGGTGTGATAGCCGGGACAGGAATCCACCGTAAAGCGGGTGAACCGCATGCAGAGGTACATGCTTTCAAAATGGCGGGTGAGTATGCAGAAGGGGCAACGCTATACGTGACTCTTGAGCCGTGTTCCCATTATGGAAAAACCCCTCCTTGTGCAAATTTAGTGAAAGAATCAGGTGTACGGCGGGTTGTAGTGGCTACGCAAGATCCGAATCCGGAAGTTGCGGGCAGAGGTATATCGATCATAAAGGATGCAGGCATTGAAGTGGAAGTTGGCGTCCTGGAGAAGGAAGCTCAAAGACTGAATGAGCGTTTTATTCACAATATGCTGACGAGCCGTCCATTTGTCATTTCAAAGTATGCGATGACACTCGATGGAAAACTTGCAACACACACAGGCCATTCAAAATGGATAACAGGAGAAGAATCCCGTCATTCCGTTCATTTGCTCCGGGATGAGGTCGATGCCATTCTCGTTGGAATCGGGACTGTATTGGCCGATGATCCATCACTTACGACCAGACTTCCGGAGGGCGGAGGGAAAAATCCGATCCGAATCATTTTAGACAGTGAATTACGTGTTCCAATGGAAGCCAATGTTGTCCAGGTATCAGATGCGAGGACCATGATCGTAACGCAGGATCATGCACCTGCCGATAAAATGGCAGCTCTACGTGAAAAAGGGATCGAATTCATTTTCGTCCCCAAAAACGATTCGGGCCTGAATTTAAGGACCTTGATGGAAGAGCTGTATAAAAAGGGGATTACGGATGTCTTGCTGGAAGGTGGAAGCGAAGTGAATGCCTCTTTCCTAAGGGCAGGGCTCATCGATAAATACTTGATTTATATAGCTCCTAAACTATTGGGCGGACGAAACTCACTAACACCGTATAGTGGAATGAATGTAGATACGATGGATGAAGCGATGGATGTTTCCTTCTCTGGCGTGGACACGTTTGGAGAGGACATACGCATCACGGCTTATCCTAAATTAAAATAGACAACAGGTGATAGGCATGATGGTTAAGTCAGATGTATGCATAGTCGGATCGGGACCTGGAGGAGCGCTGCTAGCCTATCTATTGGCCAAACAGGACATTTCAGTCGTCCTGCTCGAGAGGCATTCTGAAGTTGCACGGGAGTTCAGGGGCGAATTCCTGAACGAAGAAGGAGAAGGCATTCTGAAAAAGCACGGTTTATTCGAGAGTGTGGAAAGGCTTGGCTTGCTTAGGATGGAACAAATTGAATATTGGCATGACGGCCAAATATTTAAAAGGATTTTCCCAAAATTGCCGGTAGATCATGTTGGGATACATGTCCCTCAGAATCATCTGCTTACTGCTATATTGAATGAAGCTGAAAAGCTGGACTCTTTTCAATTGATGATGAATACGAGGGTTACGGACTTGATTCAGAATGAAATGGGCCGGTTTTCGGGTGTTAAGGCCCGAAAGGATGGAAATGACCTGGAAGTGCATAGTTCATTGATAATCGGAGCGGACGGCAGATTTTCCATGGTTCGAAAAAAAGCGGGGATACCAGTAGTTATTAAAAATCATGGCTATGATTTACTGTGGGCAAAAATTCCCGCTCCAGAGGGGTGGAAGCCCTCGATCAAGATGGCATTGGTCAATGACTCCCAGGTTGCCCTCTTCACCCAGGCTGGAGGTTTCATCCAAATTGGATGGAATATAGAACATGGTTCATTTCTCCATTTGCGAAAACAGCCCTTTGAGCCATTCATTGAAGATTTGCTTATCGCCTTTCCTGAACTAAAAAAGGTTGTGTGTGAAAATATCCGCTCTTGGAATGACTTCATTTTATTGGATGTTTACAGCAGCTATTGTGAAACGTGGACAAAGGATGGCGTTGCTTTATTGGGTGATGCAGCCCATACGATGACGCCTACAGGTGCGTTTGGACTCAATTGTGCCATGAAAGATGCCGATATATTAGCGGATCTTATTAAAGGATGCATCATGTGGGAGGATACTGGCTTCCTTGGACTTAAAATCGCTGAACCGGAAAGAAAAGCCGAAATTGAAAGATTACAGGCCATGCAGGTGAACAAGGAAATTTCCTTCGCAGCACAGTTTGCCGCTAATGTTTGAATAGGAGTGAAGGATATGAAATTCGGTTTTGATATTGACGATACCCTTATTAATTTGAGGGAGTTCGCTTTCCATCTTTATAATAAAAAGCTTAATAAGAACATAGAGTTAACGAAATTCAGAGCTTTAAAGACGTTAGAGATCCATGAAGCTTTCGGGCTTGATAAAGAGGCTGGGGGCAAGATGTGGAACAGCCTTGCCGAGGAAGTGTATTATTCATCCTGTCCAGCCTTCGAGGGAGCAGTGGAAACGCTGCAGGAGCTTGAACGCGATGGCCATGAAGTCTATTACATCACAGCCAGAAAAGCGGAGCATGGTGAACGGACGAAAAAATGGTTGATTGAAAACGGCTTTCCCGTTAAGGATGACCAATTTTACTGCGGCATGAAGGATCATGAAAAAATTGATACGATTCGCAGATTGGAATTGGATTATTATTTTGATGATAAACCGGCAGTACTTGAAACTTTATTGGATATCCCAACGAAAGTGTATGCAATGGATAACTCCTATAACAGGGATTTGGATATTCCAAGATTGACAAGCTGGTTTGAATTAAAAGAAATACTCTCCAAATAATCGAATTCTCATAATGAGGGATGACTTGAATAGACTTGAGTCATCCTTTTTATGTATACTATAATGAATGGTTATTCATTTTTTCGGAATTTAATGAATCATTTCGTTGTAGAAAAAAACATAAGAGTTGGGGGTATTGGAATGGAGAGAAATATTGAAAGTTCTTTGATAGGCACGCTTGGGATAGAAATGAAGGAAATCGGTGATGGGAAAGTCATTGCGACGATGCCGGTGGATGAACGAACTAGGCAGCCGTTTGGATTATTGCATGGGGGGGCGTCCGTTGCCCTTGCGGAATCCGTTGCGAGTTTTGGCGGAATCCAGCTTGTAGATAGGACAAAACAAGCTGTCGTCGGTCTTGAAATCAATGCCAACCATGTAAGGAGCGTCCGTTCTGGTTTGGTTACAGCAGAAGGGAACATAATCCATCGCGGGAAGACGACGATGGTATGGGACGTGAAAATCCGTGATGAAGAGGATCGTCTTATCTGCATTTCACGCTGTACATTGGCCGTTATCGACTTACCAAAGTGAATCAGGGAACTATCGCTTTGAAATGTAACGTAATGATTTTACAGTGTCCGGTTTAAGTATAATATGGCAGTAGACTATTGTTTGAAAGGAGTTTTTTTATGCTGGTTGGTCATATACAAGAAATCACCCGCCATCCTGTAAAATCATTCACTGGTGAGCATGTACAGAAAACGAAGGTGATGGACTATGGGCTATATGGAGATCGCAGTCATGCCTTTAAAGACAAGCACGGGAAGTTCCTAACGATAACCCAAGTTCCTGAAATGGTCCGTTATCAAGCTGTTTTTTCTGGTGAGGAAACCCTAGAACAATATCCGGAAATAAAAGTGAAGACCCCTTCAGGAAACGTGCTGGCTTGGGGAGAAGAGGCCTTTAAGGAGGAAATGGAACGGTTGTTGAAACAGGAGGCAACATCCGTTGTTTATCCGCCTGCACATATCCCGTTCGGTGCGATTGAGGGAGAAAACATCCTGCTTGTCAGTGATGCCTCGATTGGCGAATTGAAAAAGCTTTGGGGAAAAGAAGTGGATGGCAGGAGATTCAGGCAAAATTTGGTGCTATCTTTAGTGGACAAAACACCCTTTTTAGAAGAGCAATGGTTCGGAAAAAGGATTCTGATTGGAAATGATGTAGAATTGGAGATAAAAAGGCATTGTGAGCGTTGTATGATCATAACAGTCAATCCAAGCGATTCCCAAAGAGATTCATCACTCTTGAAAACTGTCGTCAAGGAAAGGAACAATCATTTTGGCGTATATGCCTCGGTCATTCGTACGGGCGAAATCAGTTTAGGGGACCAAGTATTTTTAAAGGATTGATACATGAAAAGAGCTGCTCCTATAATCGGAGCAGCTCTTTTGCAATGGCAGGAATCACCGGGTTTTCTTTAAATCATCCTGGACACTTCGATCCCACATTTTAACGTCTGAATGGTAAGCAGAGCGATTGATTAAATGCCCGGCAACAGGGCTGGTCATGAAGATAAAGATGATCGCGAGCACGACCCGGAAATCGAAAAGGCTATGTTTATAATAAAAATATAACAAGGTGCCAATCAGGATGAACATGATTCCAAGTGTCGAGCTTTTTGAGGCAGCGTGATTTCTTGTATAGACGTCGGGCAGACGGATGACTCCGAAAGCCGAGACTAAAAAGAGAAAGACCCCCATTAAAAGGAATAAGGCTGATAGTATTTCAACGATTGCGGTCATTTTCGATAATCTCCCCTTTCTCAAGGAATTTGGCGAAAGCGACCGTTCCGATGAAAGATAGGATTCCGAGCAGAAGAATGGCTTCCAGATAAGCGCTTGTATCCATGACAATGGATACAAGTGCAACGATTGCGATAAGATTTATTCCCATCGCATCGAGCGCGACGACCCGATCCGGTACAGAAGGCCCTTTGATTAAACGGTATAAGAATCCTATCATGGAAAGCGAAACACCGAGCAACGCGATTTTAAGTATAAGATCGAACATTATTTGCTCACCTCCATGATCGCCTTTTCAAATGTATTTTTAATGCTGTCCACGGCTTCTTCTTTGTCGGCAATATCCATCGCATGGATATAAAGAATCCGATTATCCTCCGATACTTCAACGACAAGTGTTCCTGGTGTCAGTGTAATTAAATTCGATAGTATCGTAATTTCCCAATCCTTAGTTAGCGCGGTTTCGAATGCGAATATGCCAGGTCTCATATCAAGGCTCGGTTTAAGCACGACCTTAAGGACGCTAACGTTGGAAAGTAAGAGTTCCCTTGCGAATATAAGCAGCAATTGAACGACGGCATTCACCCTGTTCAGGTAAAAACGGTCATTGAAAAAATGACGGAAGACGAACATGATGCCGAGCCCCAATACATATCCGATGATAAAAGTGCTCCCGTTAAACTCATTTTTCAAAAACATCCAGATAAACGCAAGGAACACATTCAGTAAAATTTGGAATGACATCAGGCACTACTCCTTTAAAACCGCTTTAATATAAATATCGGGATTGATTAATGTTTCTGCAGCTTGTGTAATGAATGGGTAAATCGATTCTGTTCCTACTCCGAATAAAACGGAAGTGATAACAAGGAGGACGGCAGGAACCAGCATTTTATTCACCGTATTATTAGTTAAGGCATAATCAGCTTTTGGGGTTCCCCAGAAGCCATTCATGAATATTTTCATAACGGAATATAGAACCATCAAG
Organism: Peribacillus sp. YIM B13482; assembly: GCF_042787975.1. Taxonomy (NCBI): domain Bacteria; kingdom Bacillati; phylum Bacillota; class Bacilli; order Caryophanales; family Bacillaceae; genus Peribacillus; species Peribacillus sp. YIM B13482. Next base: position 45,094 of record NZ_JBHZPF010000001.1, on the reverse strand, counting down.
CTAGAAAGTAAGACAACGGCCATTCCAAAGTAGGCCCCTTTTTCTGCAGCCCCCTGAAGAATCAAAAGCTTACCGGCAAAACCGCTGAACGGCGGGATTCCCGCCAATGATATGGCAGCTATGAAGAAAGTCCATGCAAGGGCCGGGTATCGCTTGATCAGGCCGCCCATATCCCGTAAATCATCCGATCCGCTGATTTTGATCATGATGCCAACCAGCAGGAAGAGCGCAGCCTTGATTAGCATGTCATGAATGATATATAGGATGGAGCCCGATAAGGCCTGTTCATTCATGACGGAGATGCCGAAAATGATAACCCCGACGGCGATGATGATATTGTAAATGATGATTTTTTTAACATCCCAATAGGCTATCGCACCAATGACACCGATGATGATGGTCAAGATCGCAAGTATCGCAAGGAAAGTATGGGTGAAATCCTGGTCATGGTAAAACATGAGTGTATAGGTCCTGAAAATGGAATATATCCCGACCTTTGTCAGCAATGCCCCGAATAGTGCCATCACCGGGATTGGTGGAGCATAATAGGACCCAGGGAGCCATTGGAATAGCGGGAAAATGGCTCCCTTCAAACCGAATACGATCAAGAAGCCAATTGCTATCACCGAGATGATTCCAGGTTGGTTTACTCCCGCTATCCTTTGGCTGATGTCCGCCATGTTCAATGTACCTAGAACTGAATAAAGGTACGCCACCATGATGACGAAAAAGGAAGAGGAAAGCACATTGACGATGATATACTTCAATGATTCCCTCAGTTGGATTTTCGTCCCCCCCAGTACAAGCAGCACGTAAGAAGCCATCAGCATGACTTCGAAGAAGACGAATAGATTGAAAAGATCCCCCGTAAGGAAAGCACCGTTAACACCAATCAGCAAGAATTGAAATACAGGATAATAATAGTGTCTTTCACGTTCTTCACCTATGGAGTAAAACGAGTAAAGCAGTATGGCAAATCCAATGATATTCGTGGTCAGGACCAGCAGCGAAGAAAGCATGTCTGCGACGATCACGATCCCGAATGGCGCATCCCAGCTGCCGACACCGAGAGTCAAGATCCCATGAGTATGAACCGAGAACACTAGATAAAGGGAAATCGCAATTCCTATAAGAGAGGAAAAAAGGGATATCCCTCTTTGCAGCTTGATTTTTTTTGAAAAGAAAATAAGAAAGATGGCTGTGAAAAGCGGCCATAAAACAGGCATGAAAGTAAGATTACTCATTTGTTTCCGTACCTCTCATTTCTTCCATGTCATCCGTACCGAGTTCCTGGTAGGTCCGGTAAGCTAGAACCAGCAGAAATGATGTGACTCCGAAACTAATGACGATCGCAGTCAAGATAAGCGCTTGCGGAAGCGGATCGACATAGGATGCAACTTTATCACTTAGCAATGGAACGGAATCGCCTTTCAGACCACCCATCGTCAAAATCAAAAGGTGGGCGCCGTGACTGAGCAGCCCAGTACCGATTATGATTCTTAAAATGCTTTTTGAAAGCATTAAATAGGTCGCACACATAAATAGTATTCCAATGACAATGGCCATTAAAAGTTCCATTATTCACTCTCCCCTATCGTTTGAATAATGGTCATCGTTACACCAACAACCACAAGATAAACACCCAGATCAAACAGTACCGCGGTATGAAGCGAGATGTGCCCAAGAAGAGGCAAATCGATATAATGATATACATGTGTCATGAGCGGCACCCCGAAAAGTAACCCGCCGGCAACAGTCAGGCTTGATATGAGCAAGCCTGAACTAATCATTAGCTTATAGTCAATCGGCAAGATGCCTGCGACGGTTTTAATGTCGAAAGCGAGCAACAGCAAGACTATGGCAGCTGAAGTCATTAAACCGCCGACAAACCCGCCTCCTGGCGAATAATGCCCTCCTAAAAAGATGGCTACCGCAAAAAGCAAGATAACAAAGGCGGCTACCTTCGTAACCGTTTGGAGAATCAGGTCATTTTGCTTCATGATTTATCTTTCCCCCCTGTCAAACGCAATTTGATCATCGCGAATATTCCGAGAGCAGCGATGGAAAGGACACTGATTTCAAACATCGTATCAAGTCCGCGGAAGTCAACGAGAATGACATTTACGACGTTTTTCCCGCCTGCTTCCTTATAAGCATTTTCAAGATAGTAACTTGATATGGAATCAAATAGTTTATTGCTATGTGCCGATAAGGCAATCAGTGTCACGATGACTCCTACACCAATGGATATCAGGGCGTTATTCAACCTGAATGTCATCCGTTCTTCCTTTCTGCTTGCCATTAACGGAAGGTGGAAGAAACAGAGCAAAAACAGGGATACCGAAATCGTTTCGATGACCAGTTGAGTCAAGGCTAAATCCGGTGCCCGCAGCAAAACGAAAAATAGGGAAATTGTATAACCGACCGCTCCTAGAATGATAATGGAAGTTAAACGGGATCTTGCAAACAAGATGGCGATCGAGCTAATCACGATGATTGCCGCTAATACCAATTCATATAAGCCGATCGGGGCAAAATTTCCTGTATCCAATTTAAAGGCATCCTTCCAATAGAGTGTAAAGCCCAATGAAAGAATGAAGAAAAGGAATATGGAAAGCAAATACGTCCGAATCGAACCTGTCATTAAAAATTTCATGACGGAGGATGCTGATCGTTCCAGCCCCCTTATCCCGTTATCATAAAGAGCATTCAGGGATAAACGTTCAGGCATCCACTGGTGGATCTTTTGCCACCTCGGAAACGTTTTGTATAAAATGATTCCAAATGCAATGATGCCGACAGTCATCCAAAATTCAGGTTGGAATCCATGCCAGAAGGCGATATGGACTTGGAAATCCGGACCCGCCAAGCTTGGCTGTATGCTAGCTACCGCAGGTTCAATGATCGATGAAGATAGCAAGTTTGGAAAGATACCGAAAATGATGACCAACGAAGCAAGGATGACCGGGGAAATCAACATCCCGATCGGTGCCTCGTGGGGCTTCTTGTCCAATAGTTGTAACTGAAGTTTGCCTGTAAAGGGCTTGAGCACGACGATCATGCTGTAAATAAAAGTGAATACGCTGGCAACCCATGCTATCACAGGGAACAGTATGCCCCATGTCTCCATATTGAAGATATTCAATTCCAATACATTCACCATGCTGGCCAGGAACATTTCCTTACTTAAAAAACCATTGAAGGGCGGAAGGCCAGCCATTGAAAAAGCACCTATGACGGCGACGGTGAAAGTAATCGGCATCAACTGCATCAATCCGCCAAGCTTCCTGATATCACGCGTACCGGTTTCATGATCAATGATGCCTGCAACCATGAAAAGGCTGCCTTTAAAGGTCGCATGATTAATTAGGTGGAATACTGCTGCAACCGTGGCCGCCAAGTATATATTTTCCCCTAACGAATCAAAGTGGAGAGCCGCCGCACCAAGTCCCAAAAGCGACATGATCAATCCGAGCTGACTGATGGTGGAAAAAGCGAGAATCCCCTTTAAATCAGTCTGCTTGATTGCAGAGAATGAGCCCCAGAACAAGGTAATCAATCCGGCAATCGAAACGAGCCAGAACCATAATCCGGATTCTGCAAAAACAGGACTTAAGCGAGCAACCAGATAAATTCCGGCCTTGACCATTGTCGCGGAATGAAGGTAAGCGCTGACAGGTGTCGGAGCTTCCATCGCGTCAGGAAGCCAGATATGGAACGGGAACTGTGCTGATTTGGTGAATGCGCCAAGCAGCACAAGCAAAAGTGCAGGAATGAAGAGCGAGTGGTCCATAAGTTCCCCGGTTTGTGCTATCAATTCACGTATACTGAATGTGTTTCCCATAATGGAAAGGAGAATGATTCCTCCAAGCAGGCTTAAGCCTCCAAGCACGGTGATCAGCAGGGATTTCTGCGCTCCATAACGTGAACGCTCCCTTTCGTTCCAATATCCTATTAATAGAAAAGATGATAAACTCGTGAATTCCCAAAATGAATAAAGGACAATTAGATTATCGGAAAGGACGACGCCCAGCATCGCTCCCATGAAAAGCAAAAGGAAGACGTAAAATTGGTTCAGCTTTTCTTTCTCTTTCGATAAATAGAAAACCGAATACAGAACGACAAGTGAACCTATCCCTGTAATGAGCAAGGCGAACAAAAGTCCTAGTCCATCTACATAGAAATCAATATGAATTCCGAGTGAAGGAATCCATGCAGCCCTTTCCGTAATGATATCCCCTTGTTTGGTCAAGGAAATGAACCTTGAAAAATAGGTGAAAAGGAGAATCGGTAAAATCAATACAAACCATCCTGTATGTATTTGTCGGAATAGTTTGTATAATATTGGTACAATAAGTGCAAATAGAAACGGTGATAATACCGCCCAATGCAGTAAAGACATAAACTCCCCCCCCCTTTTTAAAACGAAGTCATTCGTCTTATTATGCTTTTTTTACGCAATCTTAGACGTTAGAGAACCTTCGTTGAATATGTATTTTTGATTCGAATACTTGCCTCGCTTAAAAGTATAACGCAATTTATGTGGGTTTGCATGGCTTTAAGAACAGTGAAGGCCGACTAAAAATGGAGTTTTATATATAGGTAGAAAAGGAGGGGAAATCGTCCCGAAAAATTTTAATTTAAAAGTTTTAAAGGGTGAATTAGTAGAGAATTCTTTGTTAAAAAGTGGAATAGTTTGCATAATGTAGGGAAAAGGATGCATGGATGGAGAATTCATGAAAAACGCTTATTTACTTAGCTACTTTCCAATCATTTCAATCCTACTATTCAGCCTCTCCTTTGCCATTTATGGGAAAATGCAAATGCTCATGTTATTTAGAAATCTGCTGATCGTATTGCTCCTAAATTTTTTATGGTTTTTGCCGGATTGAAGTTGATCTCCGATACTATATGGAGCAGTCTTTATTATTCCTTTCCAAGGCTTCGGAAGGTAAAACACTGAACAGTGTAAGAAGGGAATCTGTCATATATGTAATTGGCGGTGCTTATTCATTGTTCAATACATCCTTATGGCGGGTGTGATATAGGACTGAGCAAAGGCAGTACTTAGTGTGTCCAACGCATAGCTGTCACCGCTATAATTCTTTGGACAATAGTTTTTGCTCAATAGCTTGCTCCGCTAACTGGGTGATTGATGTCAGCATCCGTTTCTTCTATATAGTGGGCAGAATCAAGGAGTGGGGTTAATGGCTGACCCTGGCTGCCGATAGTTTTGGTATGCCCGATTGAAAGAATTTTTTTTATAATCCTTTTCCCCAATCAAAGAGACAAGCTCGTGCGTATGATGCTGTATAACCACTAAAGCTTCCTCGATATCATTGCACCGATTTTTGATTGTACAGCAGTCTTGGGCTTTAGTTTACAGCTTGGTATCGAGTGCGGTATGGATGGTTACACCGGAATCAAAAGCTTTTCAATCCTTTTATCCAGCTCTGCCTCACCTGATGGCGTATAGCCACATCAGAACCTTGCAGGGATGTTATGAGACCTTCAGAGGATGTCACTAGGTTTTTCAATTCCTGATGAGCATATGTCACGTAATCGGGATAATAAGTCGACCGAGGTGGACAAGTCTAATTTAATCGTACTTCCGATCTTCGGCACATTAAGAGTTTATAGTTTTTCGGATTATTAAGGATTACTGCCAGTAAGGTGAGTTCTGCCTTTGATAACTTCCCAGTCGGTTTACTGAAATAATACTGGGAGGCAGCTTCGGTTCCATATGATCCATTACTGGAAATATATCGTATTCAAATATAGCTCCATGATTTCCGGTTTTGAATTTTTTCGCTCTAATTGATAGGCGTAAAAGAGTTCATTAAGTTTTCGGTTATACGTCCTTTCATGGGAATGGCAAACACTCCTGGTGAATTGCTGGGTAATGGTACTGCCGCCTTGTTCGATTGTTTTATTTTGTGAATTGATAAGATGCGCCTTCCATGCCGGACAGGCCAACACCTGCATGATCATAAAAATTTGTGATCCTCTGTTATGCTGAAAGGGAAATGGTTTTCCAGAAAAAGGGGATGCCATCAAGTTTAAGATAAGTCCGTTTTTCACCATTGGAAATTTCACTGATCACTTTCCATTTGCAGCCGTCATGTAATTAGTCCTGAGCCAGCTCTATCGAATCAATGGGATTCCTAAGTGAAGTACATGATAGGGAGTTTGGGCTAAGGATCACTTGTGATAGGAAAGGAAAATGAAAAGGACAATACAGGAACTGTGAAGAAAATCGTGATATAACCAAGATACGTGCGCATAGTTCAACTTCCTAACTAATATATTTTTAGTATATTCTTGGCGATAATGCAGGGATTAAAGAATGGTACTTTCGGTTCGTCCAAACACTAAAACCAATTAAGGAAAATAATATATAGTTTTGAGTAAATCAAGAATGATGGCAGAAGTCGTATCTAAATGGTGTAATATGATCCAATGAAAAACTTTCTAAATCTTCTGTTATAATATTCTCATGAGAAAATAAAAACCAATTTTTGTTTGTATGTTGACGTCAAGAATAAGAAGGGGGTCATTAAAATGGAGGAACAACAGCAATATGTATTCATTGATTTTGAATTTACGATGCCGGAAGGAAAAGCGAATCCAGTAGGTTTTTATCCAGAAATCATTGAGGTCGGTTTAGTCAGCGTCATTAATGAGACAATTCAGGAACAATTCTCTTCTTTTGTTAACCCATTGAAATTTCCAGTCCTAACGGGGAGATGCAAGAAGTTCTTGAATATTACCCAAGATCAGGTGGACCGGGGGATTTCATTTGAAGAGTTGATTTCTTTATTGAAGAAAATAGATGAGCAGCACCCGACGACGATTGTGACTTGGGGAAATATGGACATGAAGGTACTTCGCCAGAACTGTCAGAAATCAGGATTGGATTTCCCTTTTTCAGGAAAACAAATAGATCTTTGCCTGGAGTATAAACGCTTTTTCGGAGATCAAAATCAAACCGGACTTTGGAAGGCTGTACAGGCCTATGGCAAAGAAGGGACAGGCAAGCATCACAGGGCGTTGGATGATGCAATTACGACATATAATATATTTAAGTTAGTAGAGAAAGATAAAAGTTATATGCAAAATCATGAACCGACGACAATTGGCGATCGCATTGATTTATCAAAGGTATTGAATCATTTAGCGTTATAAAAGCCAAATCATATACTACTGATTTGGCTTTTATGCTTTATTTGAAATAATCCGCCGCCAGATCTTCAAGCAGCTGTAAGCTTTTATCATTCCACTCTGTGTTTGCTTCGCTTAAGGTGTGTTTCATTTTCTCAACAGCTTCTCTTAAGGACTCCTTATACTCAGGAATTTCCTCTTCAAAGCCCCTTACCATATTCTTAGGTACATTGGTTTGCTCCCGGAATGCAAGAGCACGCCGCTGATGGAACATGGACACTTCTGTTTGCTTCGGGTTATGAAGATCCCCCTGCATGGGATGCTTCATGACAGCCAACACTTTAACAAGATATGCAGCAGGTCTGATATCGGTGATTTCCCCGATGTATTTTCCGGTTTTATATATGGCGGTAACCTTATCGCCGATTTTAAAATCCTGTTCTGACATTTCCCTACCACCTTTCTTTTAACTTCCTTCATGATACATAAGAACAACGATTTTTCACAGCGAATTCGTTCAATTTCGCAAAGATGCTTTTTTTATGAAAATCGTGTAAAGTGTACAAATGAAGATGGAAAATGGCGTTACAGGCCATTTATTTAAAAAAAGAAAGAGGGTATATACAATGACAAATTTTCCACAATTAACAAGTGAAGTTTTGGAAAATGAAAAAGCGGTCATCATGCAAACGACGATGGGCGATATTAAAATTAAATTATTCCCTGAGCTGGCTCCAAAGACAGTGGAAAATTTCATGACTCATGCTGAAAACGGTTACTACGAAGGAATCATTTTCCACCGTGTCATCAAGGATTTCATGCTTCAAGGCGGAGATCCGACAGGTACTGGAATGGGGGGAGAAAGTATTTGGGGAGCTCCATTTGAGGACGAGTTCTCCATGCAATTATTCAATTTGCGTGGAGCTCTTTCCATGGCAAATGCAGGCCCGGGAACAAATGGCAGCCAATTCTTCGTCGTACAGGCCCAGCATGTAGACAGCAGGATGGGTGAGCAGATGAAGCAAGCCGGTTATCCGGAAGAAATCATCAACGCTTATATGGAACAAGGCGGCACACCATGGCTGGACCATAAACACTCTGTTTTTGGACAGGTGGTCGAAGGCCTGGACGTTGTTGATACGATTGCTAATGTAGAGACAGTTGCGGGAGACAAGCCAGCAGTGGATGTAGTCATTAAAGGAATCACCATTTTATAAATAAAAGAGAAGCGGGGGGCTTAGTGCCTCTCGTTTTTTTAGGTTTTAGCGGGTTTGCTCCACTAGTGGATTGTTCTGGCAATTGATATAATGGGCTAAAGCATTTTAATTCCTATCAGGAAGGATGTATCGAATGGACTTTCTCAATCATACTTTACTAGGTTTGTTTCTTTACTTTCCAGAAGACAAGACTGAATATATCTCTGCGGGTATAACATGCTTCATCTTTTTAGTAGCAGCCGTTTTAACGATGAGGGCAATTATAAGATATTCAAAAAAAGAAGAACTGAAAACTAAGCAATTCGAAGATGAAGTCACTAAAAGGAACCAGCGTATAAAGGATGATACTATTTCTTGATTCCGGAAGATGCGAGTGGATTCACTAGAGTTCCAGCCTTTTTTTTTGCTAATTAGAATATGAATGGTATTATGTTTTGTTAGAAGGCCGTAAAGGACCTGAATGAAGAATAAACTGTTCCCTTATCAGCATAAGCAATTTATACTATAAGCATAGAGATAGAAACTTTGGGGGCGTAAATAGTTATGCAAATCGTAGCTAAAAGAATGATTGCGACGGATACAGTTAAGAGTTTTTTCATTCAGCACTGGGAGACGACTCAAGTCGTTTTTTCAAGAGGTTTGTTTCATTATGCGGAACTTGAGGGTTTTGGAGTGATGGACGAGAATGAAAAAATCATGGGGTTGGGAACATATAAGTTGTCCGACCATGTATGCCAAATCATTTCTTTGAATAGTGAGCATGAGAATCAAGGAGTGGGCTCATCGTTGCTTTATGTAATGGAAAATACCGCCAAGGAGAAAAATTGCCATACTATTAAAGCGATTACAACGAACGATAATTTACAGGCATTGAAGTTTTTTCAAAAGCGTGGTTATGTCATTGCGGAAATCGTTAAAAATGCGGTTGAAGAATCACGGAAAATCAAACCTGAAATACCATTTTACAGTTTTGAGGGAATTCCTATCCGAGATGAGATAATACTGGAGAAATACTTATAATGCCTGAATTTTGATAGGGGGAATAGGGATGTTTAAGAAAATTGCGGCTGATGCCCTTGGACTTAGTGATATTGGAAGTGTGATTAGCCCTGCCAATTATGACAAGGTGGATGCAGATGACTATATCATGCATGAAGACGAGGAAAAAATTTATTTCCTGATAAAATCGAAAACCGATGAGTACTGTTTCACGAATCAAGCGTTCATACATTTGGACGGGACAAGTGCCATAAGCAAAAAACGTACACTTACAAGATATAGCTACAGCCAGTACAATATTTCCAGCGTAACACTTGAAACGGCAGGGACCGTGGATTTGGATGCGGAAATTAAATTTACGATCGGTGCAAAGACGTTCTCCATTGATGTCCATAAGAAGTTCATTGAAGAATTAAAGGATTTGTTCAAATCATTAGTTAAAATATCGGAAATTTGCCATGAGAATGAATATGCCCTTCAATTTGCACAGCAAAGCGTAAACCTTGCTTCTTCCACTTTGAACCAGGTTCGGACAGAGGGAAGCCAAATGGCTGCAAGTTTCAAGGAAATTAATTCCGCAGCTTTCGAATGGTTGATGGACAGTCGGAAAAAGTACCATGTGAAAGATTTTGGCTATGTTTTTGAGAAATATATAAATAATTAAAACAAGGAGGCGAACACGGAATGATGTGTCCGCCTTCTTTTTTAATTGTTCAAATCACTCAAACCAGGGCTGTGTTCATTTGGCATATCTGGCATTTCCGGGACCGGGAATCCTTTTGGCGGCTCGGTAACGGCAAGGTTTCCGCCATTTCGGCTCGGTGTCTCCCCTTGGAAAATTTAGCCGATTTGAGTTTGATCCAGCCTGAAATTGAATTGAGCATTATGATAGCCCAAATCCACATATTTTCGGCATTCAGGATATTTGTTCAAATCATAATTAGGTATAGGGAAGATCTTCCCCCAGCTGACCCCAAGAGTTTCCAATGCCTTGGCAAATGCATTTTGATGGGCATTGTCGCGGACCATTAAAAATGCCAGTGTTTCACGCATTGCTTTATTGGAGCTCATTTCATATATCCTCGACTTTTGCAAAACCCCCGTAGATTCAAGGATGACATTATTCAAAAGGTTCGCCACAAGATTGCCGTGATCATAAACCCAAGATCCATTCCATGGATTGCCGCCAGCGTCGACGCAGGGACGCTTTCGCACCGATTATGAAATGATGTGGATTTGCACCACTCTGGATGGCATCATCCAATGGGGCACCATCGATCCCGGAATCTCCGGGCATATCCCCACCAACCTCATTCAGCAACTGGTTGATGGTTGATTGGACAAGTTCTACGTGGCTTAGTTCCTCTAGGAAAACCCCGCGGATTAAATCACGATATTGTTTAGCGTTGCCGCGGAAGTTGGCACTTTGGAAAGAATACTGCATCATCGTCCGCATTTCACCGAATTGCCCTCCAAGCGTTTCCTGAAGAACCTTTGCTGCATTGGGATCAGGCTTATCTGGAACGATCATATTGATTAAATCTTCTTTATAGAAATACAATGAAAGCCCTCCTAGAATCAATATTTCTAATTTAGCTTCTGTTGCCTCAATTAAATTATTCCTAAGGTAAAAAGTACCTTTATGGAATGAAGGGAAGAGAGAAATACTAGAGGGAAGAACGATTTTGAAAGGATGTTGCACATGCTATCCAATCAGCAGCTAAAAGAATTTCAACAGCAATTGCAGCAAACGAAGCAAGAGTTGAAAGAGCGATTAAATGATTCAGGCAACTACGATTTAAGAAGAAGCTTGGAGGATTCGACAGGTGAGCTATCGAGTTACGATAATCATCCCGGCGATGAAGGAACCGAGTTATATGAACGGGAAAAGGATTTGGCCCTTTCCGAGCATGATCGGGATGAAATAAGGGATATTGATCGAGCGCTTTCTGCCATCGAGGCAGGTGAGTATGGAAAGTGCGAGGTTTGTTCAAAGGAAATACCTATTGAACGTTTGAAAGCCATGCCTACAACGACTTATTGTGTCGAGCATACCCCATCACAGGAAACTTCGCACAATCGGCCGATCGAAGAGGAAGTGCTGGGACCACCGTTTGGAAAGTTTGATTATGATGACCGGCACGAATCGGTTGCTTACGATGCGGAAGATTCGTGGCAGGATGTTGCCAGTTATGGAACATCTGAATCGCCTTCCGATTTTGTAAATCCGCCAAGCGATTACGAAGATATGTATGTTGAGTCCGAAGAAAATATCGGATATGTCGAAGATTATGAAAATTTTGTTGGTGTGGATATATACGGTAAAGAGGTAACGGTTTACCCGAACTCCCAATATCAAGAATTGAAGGAAGAACTTTTTGAAGAAAATATTCAAACTCCGTTTGGTGATTTGCCGCGATATGAGCATGATCCTTATGTTGATGAAGAGAAAGATTGAAAAAAAGAACCAGGATTTTTTAAACCTGGTTCTTTTTTTTATGAAAAAGCCAATTTTAAACGGTTTAGACCTTCCATCATCATGCTGCGTGAACAACCTAGATTCATTCGGACGAAACCTTCTCCGCCAGGTCCATATTTTGAACCAGGCTCCAATGCGAGCTTCCCTTGATGGATCAGCCGTTCCTTAATTTCCTTGTCATTCAATCCAAGATTACGGCAGTCAATCCATAAAAGGTAAGAAGCATCCGGATGCATGACATGCAAAGAAGGGATTTCAGCAGCGATGAATTCCTCAGCCACTTTTATATTCTCCTCAATGTAGCCAATCATGTCTTCCAGCCAGTTTAAGCCCTCTCGATACGCGGCTTCCATCGCTGTTAAAGCGAGGATGTTAAGGCCATGGAATGCCAATTTCGTTTGTGCCTTTTGCAATTTCTTCTGCAATTTTTCATTACCGGTGATCAGGAATGAAGCCTGAAGGCCGGCAATATTGAATGTTTTACTTGGCGCCATTAACGTGACGGTTATGTCGGCTAACTTCTCTGAAAGCGAGCCTATCGGATAATGTCTGGATGTTGTATGGAATAAATCAGCATGAATCTCATCACTGACGATGACTACATCATATTTTTCACAGAGCTCCCCGATTCGGAGGAGTTCTTCTTTTGTCCAAACGCGCCCGCCAGGGTTATGTGGACTGCAAAAAAGGAAAAGCTTCACTCCGCTTTTCAGCTTGTCCTCAAAATCAGCGAAATCAATCTGAAAGCGATCTTCTTCTATGATAAGGGGACTATTGACCACTTCCCGGTCATTATTTTTGATCATATCAAAAAATGGTGTGTAGACGGGTGATTGTAATAATATTTTATCGCCCGGGTCCGTGAAAGCTTGGATTGTTGTACCAATTGCAGAAACGACGCCAGAGCTAAATGAAATCCACTCTTTATCGATTTGCCAGGAGTGCCGGTCTCTAAGCCAGCGTTGAATTTCGGTGAAAACCGCTTCGGAAGGGACGGTATAACCGAAAATTGGATGATTCAAGCGTTCTATTAACGCTTTTTGAATGCCCTCAGGAGATGGGAAGTCCATATCGGCAACCCACATTGGCAGAACATCTTCGCGCCCATACAATGATTTGAGCGAGTTTTTATCCCATTTTACGGATCCTGAATTTTCTCTGTTAATGTGTTCTTCAAAAATTGACTTGTTCAAAATGTCCACCGCCGAATAAAAATTTGTCGTCTTCGTGAAAAGCCTGTTGTTATGATACTATGATAACATGTTCTTTGAAAACCTATTGAGCAGGTGATGAATTATGGATACACAGCAAATGAATTTAGCGTTGGTTGCCGTTTTGCAAGAATGGGACCCTTTCCAGATAGGATGGGATCTATATGAACCGGAAATTGCGGATACGGTCGTAGCAATCCGGGATATAGATAGCCCGCAGGAACTGGCGGAAAAAATAAAGTCCATTTACGAGTTCGCTTTCGATGAAACCGTTAAGATGGAAAAATGCCTGGAAGTTGCACAGAAACTGCTCATCATAAAAAATGATGCCAGCTGTTCGATCTAAAGGTGAAAAAGGGTGTACCCAAAAATAAGGGTCACCTTTTTTACGTTGTTTTTTTGCTCTTTACTCATAGTTTGCGCTGTTTACTCGCGAGTTTACGCTGTTTACACGTGAGTTTGCGCTGTTTATTCCTGAGTTTGAGCTGTTTACTCATGAATTTGCGCTGTTTACTCGCGAGTTTGCGCTGTTTACTCGTGAGTTTGAGCTGTTTACTCGTGAGTTTACGCTGTTTACTCGTGAATTTGAGCTGTTTACTCGTAAGTTTACGCTGTTTACTCGTGAGTTTGCGCTGTTTACTCGTGAGTTTACGCTGTTTACTCGTGAGTTTGAGCTGTTTACTCGTGGGTTTGAGCTGTTTACTCGTGAGTTTACGCTGTTTACTCGTGAGTTTGAGCTGTTTACTCGCGAGTTTGCGCTGTTTACTCGTAAGTTTACGCTGTTTACTCGTGAGTTTTGTTTTTTTAAGTTGGGGAGGCTACACCAAGAAATTCCTTAATTAATTGATAAACCTCTTCCGGTTTCTCCTCTGGAAGAAGGTGCCCGGTATCCTCAATGACAACAAGCTCGGAATTAGGCAGGTCATCATGGAGCCTTTGGCCAATATCCAACGGTACCACTCTATCATGCCTTCCCCATATAAGCAGGCAAGGCGTATGGATATCACTAAGGTCTTCCTTCAACAAATCGATTTCCTTATCTCGGAGCATCCTCCCCAATGCACGGAAAATATCATGCTTCTTTATGAATGGCCCTAGATAGCCCTGTCGCATTTCATCGTCAATCATGGTCGGGTCATGAACGACATTTTTCAAGTTCTTTTCGATCCCTGACTTTTGTAAATACCGTTTTATCCCGAATGAAAAGAAAGGCAGGTAACTGACCATCTTCATTTTTTCCGAATAGCTGGGCTGATAGCCTGATCCGGCAAGGAGGATGGCATGGTCGACAAGATCAGGATGTGATTTTATGAGCTGCAGGGAAATCTGCCCGCCCATGGAATGGCCGATAATACTGAATTTCCTGATGTTTTTCCCCTCCAAGAACAGAACAACGGATTTAGCAATGTTCCGGAATGAATATGTATATCGATAATCCTTTCCGCTTTGCCCAAATGGGGGAAGGTCTATTGAGATCACATTGAATTCCTTGATCAAATAGGGCACTAATTTACGGAAACTGAAGCTGGATGACAAAAACCCGTGAAGCAGTACAAGTGTGGGGAAGGAATCATCCATATGGTCATATTCAAAATAGATTTCTATATTTTCCACCCGTTCAATGCCTTTGATTGTATGAATTTCCATATAAATCCCTTTCTCCTCTGGTATTAGTCATAGATACAAGTGTGTGTTCACCTGAATATCCCAAAAAAGGTCCTTAAATACTGTTGCATAACAGTAATTGTAATAATAACGATGAAAAAAGACAATTACTATAACAGGTCGCCAACCAATTTTGATATAATAGTATAAGTTTATCCTGACAGAATAGGACTTATTAATTTATATTGTCATATAGGATTCTAAAAAAGTCTAATAAGGTAATTCGTGAGACTAATCTGCCAGCCAAACCATCACATCTAAATTAGTGAATTCCAAAAGGGGGGTTTTCCAATGCACTTGAATGAAGAGGAATTGGAAGTCTTGAGAATCATTGAAAATAACAGCCGGATTGATCTGAAGGATTTGGCTAAAATGACCAATCTATCAGAAGCGGGCATTGAAATAACATTGAAGAAATTAGAAGATATGCGGGTTATTGTACGTTATTTAACAGTCATTAACTGGGCAAAAGTGGATGAATACCATGGTGTCACAGCGATGATTGATGTAAAAGTCACTCCGAAACGCGGTGTCGGTTTCGATGAGGTAGCAAAAAGGATTTACAAATTCAAAGAAGTCGAGTCCGTTTATTTAATGTCGGGGGCTTATGATTTATCAGTCATTGTCGAAGGGCGTTCTATGAACGAAGTGGCAAACTTTGTTTCAGAAAAACTTTCGACACTGGATTCCGTCATTTCTACGACGACTCACTTCATTATGAAAAAATACAAGCACGATGGCACAATTTTTGACCAAACTGATGAAGATAAGCGGATAGTGGTGTCACCATGATTAAAACGAGTTATGTTTCAAGAACGATTGCAGAGCTTAAACCATCAGGCATCCGCCGCTTTTTCGACCTGGCAGCCAATTTGGAAGGGGTCATCTCACTTGGTGTGGGTGAACCGGATTTCGTTACATCTTGGGCAGTGAGGGAAGCTGCGATCAACTCCTTGGAGGAAGGGTATACCTCTTATACGGCTAATGCAGGATTATTTGAATTAAGGTCGGAAATCAGCTGGTATATGGAGAAGCAGTTCCATGTTTCATATAGACCAGAGGATCAAATCATTGTCACGGTCGGAGCAAGCCAGGCTCTCGATATTGCCCTGAGGACCATCTTGAATCCAGGGGAAGAAGTCATTGTAGTGGAACCTTGTTTCGTCGCCTATGCACCGCTTGTGACCATGGCAGGGGGAATACCGGTCACGGTCCAAACTTCAAAGGATGATGACTTTAAGTTGACTCCCGGGCAACTCGAAGCGGCAATCACGCCTAAAACGAAGGCGGTTTTAATCTGTTCACCGAATAATCCAACTGGCACCCAGCTTGGACAGGAAGAATTAGTGATGCTTGCTGATATCATTAAAAAGCATGACTTGCTTGTCATTTCCGATGAAATCTATGCTGAACTTGCTTATGATGAGAAATTCACCTCTTTTGCTGCCATTGACGGCATGCTTGAGCGGACAATTGTCATCAATGGGTTTTCGAAAGGCTTTGCAATGACCGGATGGCGTCTTGGGTTCGTTTGTGCACCTAAGGAAATTTCTGAAGCGATGCTTAAGCTTCATCAATATGCGATGATGTGTGCGCCGACTGTTGCTCAACATGCTGCATTGGAAGCTTTAAGGCACGGAATGCAGGATGTAGAAGAAATGCGTCGGAGTTATCGGAGAAGACGAAATTATATCGTGAATTCATTTAACGATATGGGTCTTGATTGTCACAATCCTGGCGGGGCATTTTATGCTTTTCCTTCCATTGAGAAAACAGGGATGACTTCGTTGGAATTTGCTGAAAAACTTCTGACGGAAGAACTTGTAGCCGTTGTACCGGGAGATGTGTTCGGGGAAAGCGGTGAAGGTCATATCCGCTGTTCCTATGCATCCTCCATGGAACAACTTCAAGAAGCGCTTAGAAGGATGGAACGTTTCATGAAGAACCATAGCCAATAAAAGCAAAAAAATAGGGATCCGGCCGTTATAAGCAGCCGGATCCCTTTCCATAGGGGGAATTAGAAAAAGAGTTAATCTAATGGATTAACATAGAAAGTGTTAATCATAGTATATCCAGCACTCTGAAAAAAAATACACATACTACGACCATTTTTTTCAATTAGCTTGTGTATTATATAAAGTATGCATAACATTCAGAATTTGTTCTTCGCTAAAGTCTTTAGCTGTTCTTAGGATGAGCTCAGCCTTTTTGGATCCGATTTCTTCAATCAGCTTTTTTATGTCCTCGTCAACACCAGAAGCGTTCCCGGTTTGGGCGTCCTTCAAGAACTCTGAAGCTGGAATGTCAAGAACGGTCGAAAGCCGTAAAATGGTTTGAGTATCAGGAATCGATTCACCAGTTTCATACTTTTCAATCTTTTTGGTGCCGATTCGTAATTTCAAAGCCAGTTCCTGTTGAGTGAGGTTATGATCTTCTCGATATTGCCGGATATTCTTCGCGATATTTGACATAGTCAGGCACTCCTTTTTCAGGAAATATTTTCTTTATGTAATGATTTTACCATATTATAACTAAAGGAAATCAAATGAATATGTAGGTTTTGTGAAAAAAAATGCCGCCTCGAGAAATATCGAAACGGCATTTTGGATTACTAAATGAGATTAATTGAGTTAAGAAATACGAGTATGATCATGATCGGCACAATGTAGCGAATCAGGAAGTACCAAAGTTTAAAAAGTGACCGGCCGGAATCTGCGCCAGTTTCGAACTCTTTTTGGACCTCGATCCTTTTCATTTGATAGCCGATGAAAAGGGATATGAACAAGGCGCCGACTGGCAGTGCGATATTGCTTGTCAGATAATCAGCCAAATCGAATATGGATAAATTGAAAATCTTCACATCTGAAAGCACCCCAAATGATAATGCGCTTGGAATTCCAATCAAGAAAACGACGCTACCAGCTATCCAAGAAGCCTTCTTCCGCTTTGCGGTATCACCTTTGATCATGGCTGCAACGACGATCTCGAGAATGGAGAAGGCCGTTGTAAGTGTGGCGAATAATAATAATATGAAGAAAATGGCCATGAAGATCCCGCCGAGCGCCATTTCATTGAATACGGCAGGCAACACGACGAATACTAGTCCAGGACCGCTAGAAGGGCTGAAGCCCAGTGCGAAAACAGCTGGGAAAATGACTAAACCGGCTAACAAGGAAATGAAGATATTCAGTCCAACCACCGAGAAGGCAGATTTAGTTATATCTTCTTTTTTACTTAAATAGGATGCATAGGTTACCATCACTGAAACACCAACACTAAGTGCAAAGAAGGATTGGCCAAGAGCTAATAGGATCGTTTCCCCTGATAAAGCGGAAAAGTCCGGCTTCAAGAAGAATTTTACACCCTCCATTGCTCCATCCAGAGTCAAGGAACGGATGAGGAGAATAATGAAAAGAATGAACAATGAAGGCATCATATATTTATTCGCTTTTTCAATTCCTTTGGATACGCCCCCTTGCACGACCCAAATGGTTAAAACCATGAATAATAATTGAGCGATAACCGTTTCATAAGGATTGCTGATTATCGTATTGAAGAAGTTTCCATATTCAGTCTGGGTTAAGTTTGAAAGGGAACCGGTTAAACTTCTTGCTAAATAGGAGATGATCCAGCCGCCAACGACACTGAAGAAGGAAAGCAGAATGATGGAAGCGACGACACCGCCATATCCGATCAAAGCCCAAGGTTTTCCTGGGGCGATATATTTATATGCGCTAATGGCATCTTTCTGTGCATTGCGGCCAATTGTGAATTCCGCTATTAATATGGGGGCACCGATAAGCAGTGTGAACAAAATGAAGAGCAGGAAAAAGACCCCTCCACCATTTTCACCAGTCATATATGGGAGCTTCCAGATGGCGCCTAATCCAATAGCGGATCCCGCGGCTGCCAGGATAAACCCAAGTTTTGAAGTCCATTGTTCTTGTTTTGACATGATGGAAAAACTCCTTTAGATGTAAAGATTATCTAGCTGTAAACAATAATTTCTTTAAAACATTTTCTCATCTTACTATGATTATGAGGAAATGGGTAGTGTTTTAATATTACAATCTTTAGAAAAATGAGTAAATATCTTAAGGAAATGGAGGTTATTTGCAAATTTTTAGGTTAAATTATAAATAACGTTCTTATAATATTTATTATTTCCAAAAAACAAACATTTTTAATGAGTAAAATTTAAAAAAGTATGGTATACTTAACTTTGATTATTTTCCAATTATGTGATATAATTTTTTATTGCGTGAAAAGACGAAAAAATATATATAAAATAGGAGTGTTACCATGTCTGAAAAATTCGAAATTGGTGCGGTAGTTACTGGTAAAGTAACTGGTATTCAACCATACGGTGCTTTTGTTGCTTTAGATGAATCAACTCAAGGTTTAGTTCATATTTCTGAAATTACTCACGGATTCGTTAAAGATATCAACGAACATTTAAAAGTGAACGATGAAGTAAAAGTTAAAGTGCTTTCAATCGATTCAGCTGCTGGAAAAATCGGCTTATCGATCCGCGCAACAGAAGAAGCTCCTGAGCGTACTGAAGCTCCGAAAAAAGCTCCAAAAAAACGCCAAGCATCTGTTAAAGCAACATCTCACATCGAATCTACTGAAGGTTTCAACACATTGAAAGACAAACTTCAAGAGTGGATTGAACAATCTCAACGCGAAGACCTAATCAAAAAATAATTTTGTGAACCGACAGATCAATCGATCAGTCGGTTTTTTTTGTCATTTTCATGATTTCATGAAAATAAGTTAAATAAAGCCGGGCCATGTTTTTTATCCATGGTCTGGCTTTATTTTTATAGAATATAAACAAAATCCCTTTCAACGAGTCGGTTTGGTTTCTGGTTCACTGGCAGTTTCAGGACTTGGTTTAAAGAGAAGACCAAGGTTAATTAGGCCGGCAATTCCAACCAATCCATAAATGATACGGGCCATTCCAGCATCTTGCCCTCCGAAAATCGAAGCGACCAAGTCAAATTGGAAAAACCCTATTAATCCCCAGTTGATTGCCCCGATTATTGTAAGAACAAGTGCAATTCTTTGTATTCCGCTCATTGTACAGCCTCCTTTTTTTGAAAAAATCAGTTCTTTACTTATCATGCTTTTTCATCATGTAAATATACATCCTTGCAGAAGTTCCGGACGGATGCTTTGTATTTATATGGAACATTGGTCATAATGAAGAAAAGAAAAAAACTGCCAGTGGCCAAGTGGGCAATTTTCTAGAGGCCGATGTGGCATTAAGGAGAGAAATCTTTTGGAGAATTTCACTTATAAAAACCCTACTAAAATAATTTTCGGGAAAGATCAGCTTGAAAGTTTAAAAACGGAAATTCCTGCATATGGTGATAAGGTTTTACTTGTATACGGTGGAGGAAGCATAAAGAAAAATGGCTTATATGAAAAAGTGATCAATGCCTTGAAAGAGATCGATGCAGAGGTGCACGAACTTTCCGGAGTTGAACCGAATCCACGCATCTCAACAGTCCGGAAGGGTGTTGACCTTTGTAAAGAACATGGTATCGACTTTGTGCTTGCTGTTGGAGGCGGCAGTGTCATTGACGCGACAAAGGCCATTGCTGCCGGTGCTAAATATGAGGGGGATCCATGGGATCTAGTCATTAAGGAGGCATCAGTAGAAGAGGCCCTTCCGTTTGGAACGATACTGACTTTAGCTGCAACCGGCTCCGAGGCAAATTCCGGCTCAGTCATTACAAACTGGGAAACGAAAGAGAAATATGGATGGGGAAGTCCATTGGTATTTCCCCAATTCTCCATTTTGGATCCAGAAAATACTTTTTCGGTACCAAAAGATCAGACTGTATACGGAATGGTCGATATGATGTCACATGTGTTCGAAACGTACTTCCATCCGGAAACGCATGCACCTCTTCAAGACCGGTTTTGTGAATCGCTGTTACTGACAGTGATTGAAACGGCGCCTAAACTATTGGAAAACCTGGAGGATTATGAACACAGGGCCACTATCCTATATGCAGGAAATATTGCCTTGAATGGTTCGCTTGGGGTTGGCTACAGTGGGGATTGGGCAACGCATAACATTGAACATGCCGTTTCAGCTGTTTATGACATCCCGCATGCCGGAGGATTGGCCATCTTATTTCCAAATTGGATGAAACATGTGCTCCATGAAAATGTTGCACGCTTTAAACAGGTTGCAGTCCGTGTGTTCCATGTTGATCCGGAAGGTAAAACGGATGAGGAAGCGGCCCTTGAGGGCATTGAAAGACTTAGGTCGTTTTGGAGCAGCTTAGGTGCGCCGACCAATCTTTCGGATTATGGCATCGATGACTCACAATTGGAAGTCATGGCTGATAAAGCGATGAGCAGAGGGGGATTTGGGCGATTCAAAATCCTGAACCGTGAAGATGTCCTTGCCATTTTACGGGCTTCATTATAATTCAAGTGAAATGTTCATTCTCCCGCCTTGTCAGGTGGGAGATTACTTTGAACGTATAATTCATTATTTACCTGACCGATATCTTGATTATGAGAATTACATCAGATAAAGTGATAGGGAAACTAAAAATCAAGGAGGAATTTGAATGGCCCATATTCGTTTCGATTATTCAAAAGCCCTACCGTTTTTCGGGGAGCATGAAATTACCTATTTACAGGATGCTGTAAAAGTGGCCCACCATTCTCTGCATGAACAGACAGGGGCAGGCAATGAATATCTTGGCTGGCTTGATTTACCGGCCAATTATGATAAAGAAGAGTTCTCGAGGATCAAAAAAGCAGCGGAAAAAATAAAAAAAGATTCAGATGTGTTACTTGTTATCGGAATCGGTGGATCATACCTGGGAGCGCGCGCGGCAGTTGAAATGCTTCAACATAGTTTTTATAACATTTTGCCGACGGACAAAAGAAAAACACCACAAATTTTATTTGTAGGTAATAATATAAGCTCTACATATATGCAAGACGTAATGGACCTGCTGGAAAACAGGGATTTCTCGATCAATGTTATCTCTAAATCCGGTACGACGACTGAACCAGCACTGGCCTTCAGGATATTCAGGAAACTGCTGGAACAAAAATATGGTGTTGAAGAAGCTAAAAGCCGAATTTACGCGACCACTGACAAAGAAAAGGGCGCATTAAAAACGGTAGCAACGGAGGAAGGTTTCCAAACTTTCGTCATTCCTGATGATGTTGGTGGACGTTACTCTGTCTTAACGGCAGTTGGGTTGCTTCCGATTGCGGTCAGCGGGGCAGATATCGATCAAATCATGGAGGGAGCCGAGCGTGCAAGGTTGGACTACAGTTCTTCCGAGCTAGCTGATAATGAGGCATACCAATATGCAGCGGTTCGAAATATCCTTTACAATAAAGGGAAAACCATTGAAATGCTGATAAACTATGAGCCTGGACTTCAATACTTCTCTGAGTGGTGGAAACAATTATTTGGAGAGAGTGAAGGAAAGGATCAAAAGGGGATTTTCCCTTCATCCGCTAACTTTTCGACTGACCTGCATTCATTAGGGCAATATGTTCAGGAAGGGCGGCGTGATCTTTTTGAAACAGTCATCAAAGTGGAAAAGGCCCGTCATGAAATTTTAATTGAAGAAGCGGACAATGACTTGGATGGCCTGAATTACCTTTCAGGTGAAACGGTGCAATTCGTAAATAATAAAGCATTTGAGGGCACTCTTTTAGCACATACGGACGGTGGCGTTCCCAACCTGATCGTAACGGTTCCTAAGCTTGATGCTTATACATTTGGCTACCTTGTATATTTCTTCGAAAAAGCTTGTGCAATGAGCGGTTACTTACTAGGTGTCAATCCATTTGATCAGCCTGGAGTGGAAGCATATAAGGTGAACATGTTTGCGCTTTTAGGCAAGCCAGGATATGAAAAGAAAAAAGCGGAGCTCGAACAGCGCTTATAATAAAAAAGCATGAAGCAGGAATAACATCCAGCTTCATGCTTTTTTTATTGAACTCTAAAGTTAAATTAACATATTCGAATGCTTGCATTGAAAAACCGAAAAATTTGGGTTCATGTGTGCACAATTCATCAATGATGAATTCCAATTACACAGGTTCCGCAAATTCCGGTTCGGCATGGATGAAAAGGCTTTAAGCAAAGTGGGAGAAAATCCACCAGCTGCAACAGGAAGTGCGGCAATCTAGGTGCAGATCCAGCAATTGCGATTAAGGAAGCGCTGAGCTGAAAGAAACTTTATAAAAGAGCGTAAGGATACCTTGGGAATCAGTGAGGAAGCCAATCTTCTTATCCTGAATCGAGGGTACAATCGAGTCATTCCAGGGGTTTTTTAAAAGGCCTTTTGGTTAAGCTAATAGAAAAAATAGCGAAAGAGGTTTTTTACAATGATTAAAATTTCTTCTGAGTTGGAAGGGAAAACATTCGGTTTGTTCGACCTGGAGACGAAGTTAAAGCCGGAAGGATATGTGATAGGCGGAGGCTGGGATTATGACAACGGGTCGTTTGATTATAAAATGGATAACAGTGATGGGTACCAGTTTTTGCGTGTCCCTTTCAGGGCGGTTGATGGTTCACTCGATCAGGATGGGGTAATGGTCGAACTTTTACAACCGTTTTTGTTATCTCATAAATACGAGGACGGTGTTGACGGTGAAGGAAATATCGGAAACCTCACCGCTTCCTTCAATCAGTTTGCTGAGCCGGAAAATCCGGATGCCGAATTTCCGGAAAACTATATCTCTTATGGTAAATCGCTTGTCCATGATTTGGAAAAGCTTTTATTACATTAATCTTCAATGATGAGCAGGGTGTCATTGCGATGTATGATTACATTTGCAGGAGGCTTGATGAATGTCTCGCCTCCTGAAATGATGCCCACCAATAGAATGTCTTGATCAAATAGCTTGGCGCTCAACTGTTTAAACGTCAATTCTGCCCAGTCACTCTGGATGGCCAGTTGTTTGATGTTCAATCCATCCCATTCATTTTGCTCTTCAGCTTCCACAATGATCCCTCTCGATAAGCAATCCTGCATATAATCACTTGCAAATTTATTCGTTTCGACAATACCATCCGCTCCTGCCCGCAAAGCATTTTCCTTTTGTTCTTGCGTCAATATTTCCACAAGACAATACAAATGCGGATTCAAGCCTTTGACGGCCAGTAACGTTAATATCGAGAACATATCCGTATGCAGCTCGTCTTGCTTGAGGTCAGCAGTGATAAGGACGCGTATGGCCTGTTTTATATTAGCTTTTTGCAAAACGGAATCCAATGTAGCTTTTCCTTGGATAAAGTGGATATTCGTTCTTGGTAGCGGGTGCTTTTGCAGCGTATCATCTATAAGGACAATAGATTGATGATGAGTACTATTATGAATGTTTTGGATGATTCTCTTGGAACGGCCATTCCAGCCCACAATGATAATATGGCCACCGCCGCTGAATACTTTCTTTCCTGTTAGAAATTGCTGTTCATTGGAAATGGACATTTTAGCAATGTACGCAAAATAAGAGGTGATCAGGCCTGCACCTGACAAAATGAGGGTGATCCCAATGACTTTACCAAGATTGGTCACAGGCGTGTAATCTCCGTAACCTACCGTTGACATAGTCACGATTGCCCACCAGATGCCATCGAGTAAAGTAGGGAATCTTTTCGGCTCCACAAGGTGGATCAATACCCCGAAGGAGAGTAAAAATAATGCGATGGTAGAAAGCAATCTGATGAAACGCGGAATTCTAGGAACGGTGCTAATGTATGGACCGAATCGAATCATGTTTTTCACACCCCTTAAGCTATTCCTTTTAGTATGGTCAAAAAAGGCTTTGCTCATAAGGCAGTCAGACAAACTTTGAATCATGAATTTCGTAGATTATCTAAAAAAGTGCAACTCGGATAACAGGGAAATGATAAAAGCCTTCCGGAAGACGTCGGAAGGCTTTTATGGCTGAGTCACGTATCCTGAACTGGACTTCATGCTCGATGATGGATTATATGTCCGTTTGCGCTTCGGTATTCCAAAAGTTTGATAAATAGGCTCAATCTGTTCTTAGACCCTTCTGCGTACGTTGAAGTTATCACTGATGAGCAGCCAGTTTTGAGGGAAGGCTAGGCCGAGCTTCCAATAACTCATCCCCCTTAGATTCAATTCCTTGATTAAATCGAATTTTGCCTGAATGGATCTGGCATCTTCAAACCACACCTCATGCTGCCTATCCTCAATATCCGTATAATTGAAGTGCGGGGCCTGTGCGGTTTCATCATACTCGATGGCAACATTATTGGCAGCTGCAATCTGGATGGCCTGCTGCGGACTTACAGCCTTGGCAGTGGATCCCTGTACAAAAGGCAGGGTCCAATCATAGCCATATAGATTTTGCCCCATCAGGATTTTGTTGGAAGGAATTTCAGTGACGGCATATTCGAGCACATCCCGAACAGGTCCAATTGGCGATACAGCCATTGCCGGTCCCCCGCTATACCCCCATTCATAAGTCATGATGATAACGAAGTCGACGATTTCGCCATGTGCTTTATAGTCATGAGCCTCATACCAACGGCCTTTTTGTTCGGCACTTGTTTTGGGGGCAAGTGCCGTAGAAATGAACCATCCTTCTTTCTTGAAACGTTCCTTGGCTTTTCGGAGAAATTGATTATAAGCTTCTTTATCAGACGGCCTTAAAAACTCAAAGTCAAAGTGGATATCCCGGAATCCATATTTCTTTGCAGTTGAAACGATATTGTTCAGGAACTTATTTTGAACGGAAGTGTTCGTCAAGATGATTTGCCCGAGCTCATCGCTGAATTGGTCTTTTTCCTGATTCGTGATCACCATCATCAAGACATTTTTATTTTCCCTGGCGATGGCAGGGAATTCATTGAGCAATGGCTCTTTTAAGGAGCCGTCACGAAGCGCCTGGAAGCTGAATGGGGCCAAATAGGTTAAATAGGGCCCAGCTTCCCTTGCAGCCGTTTCAAGGGCCGGTGCAACCGTTGTACCCCTCGGCTCGACATACCCGTTGAATTCGGCGGTCCTTTTCTTACGTGCTGGAATATAGAGACGGTATCCAACGGATAAGTTTTGATTTTCGGAAATGCCATTTATTTTTGCCAATTCTTGAAAAGGGACATCAACCTTTTGGGAAATGGAAAAAAGACTATCACCGGGTTGAACGAAATAATAGCTGCCGACAATTGGAATGACAAGGGCCTGCCCAGTAACAAGATTAGTTGGGTTAGGAATCTTATTTGTTTCCACGAGCCTATCAACAGTTACGCTGTACGTCTGGGCGATGCCATATAACGTCTGGCCTGGCCTAACCACATGTATTTGCAAATCTTTTCCCTCCTACTGAAAGTTTCCTAACAGTTTATGAACAGAAAAAGAAATTCATGATAAAGAGCTTTGGATTGAAGGAATCGTAAAGAAAAATATTCAATAAATTGGCAATAATAATTTAAGCTAAAAATGCTAATTAATATTAGTAGGAGGTGAAAACACATGGCAAACAACAATAACAGCAATCAACTAGTAGTAGCTGGTGCAGAGCAAGCCCTAGAACAAATGAAGAATGAAATCGCTAGTGAATTTGGTGTAAACTTAGGTGCAGACACTACTTCTCGCGCTAACGGATCTGTTGGTGGGGAAATCACAAAACGTTTAGTTCAAATGGCTGAACAACAATTAGGCGGATCAAACTTTTCTCGTTAATAACTGAATAAATATGGATTTGAAAGAGAAGGGGCATCGCTCCTTCTCTTTCGCATTATTCAGCCATGTGACTGCCAAGCCTTTAAAATCTTGATTGCCTTTTCAGGGAAATCGGTCATGATAACGTCGACATCCATCTCTGCGAGCTTGACGATGTCCGCTTCATCATTGGCGACCCAAGGGCGGATTTTGTATCCAAGTTTTTTCGCTTTTTCATTAACTGCTGGAGTCAGGCTGTTTTTATCAGGATGAAAACCTGATTCTTTTTTATTGCGTAAGATTTCTTCGAAGTTTTCAGGAAGTCCTTCGAACAATAATGCACGTTCAAGTTCTGGGGCAAGCATCTTCACTTTTTCAATTGATTGATGGTTGAAGGAAGATAGGATCACCCGATTTTCCATTTGATATTGACGAATTAAATCAATGATCTTCTGTTCGATCCCTTCGTAAGCGAGTTTATCCGTTTTGATTTCGATATTCATCAATAAAGCATTTCCCTTAGCCCAGTCGAAAACGTCCATTAAAAAAGGAATCCGCTCCCCAAGAAATTCCTTGGAGAATTTGCCCCCGGCATCAGCCGTCTTCAGCTCTTGTGACGAATGATCTTTTACATAACCAGTAAGGTTGGTCGTTCGATCAAGCGTTTCGTCATGGATGATGACCAATTCCCCATCAGAACTGAGGTGGACATCGAACTCGATCCCCTCGGCACCGATTTCTGCCGCCTCTTGAAATGCAGCCATGGTATTTTCAGGATGCGTCCCTTTGGACCCTCTATGGGCGAAAATCAATATGTTTTGCAAATTCATCACTTCCCCTTTAAACTTTATTTTGAACCCTATCATACATGTATCCCTAAATTGTTTCAGCAATGTTTAATAGACAATATTTTAAACAACGAGTAAAATACATATGGTATTTCCATAACAGGTGTACGAATTATGAGGTGAAAAAAATGAATATGTGGGAAATTTTTGTTGCTGTTGTCCTTGGTCTTGTTGAAGGATTAACTGAATTTGCTCCTGTATCGTCTACAGGGCACATGATTATCGTTGATGATTTATGGCTGAAATCGAACGAACTTTTCGGGAGTGAAATAGCCAATGTGTTCAAGGTGGTTATCCAGCTTGGTTCGATACTCGCTGTAGTCGTGCTCTTCTGGGGGCGATTCATGGACTTGCTTGGTTTAAGGAAAATGAAAGACCCATCTGCTGTGAAGGGCCAAAAGCTTAACCTCTTGCAGATCATCGTCGGATTGTTACCAGCTACTGTATTAGGTCTATTGTTCGAAGATTATATCGATGAAAATTTATTTACCATGAAGACGGTTATCGTTGGATTAATCTTGGGCGCATTTTTAATGATTGCGGCTGATAAATTCCGTCCAAAGCTGACCACAGAAACGGTTGACCAAATCACTTATAAACAAGCTTTGGGTGTAGGTTTAATTCAATGTTTGGCCCTATGGCCGGGATTCTCACGTTCAGGTTCAACGATTTCCGGTGGTGTGCTATTAGGAATGAGCTATCGGGCTGCTTCCGATTTCACATTCATCATGGCGGTGCCGATCATGGCGGGTGCCAGTCTTTTAAAGATAGTTAAATATTGGGATTACATCACACCTGAAGTTCTGCCATTCATTATCGCAGGTTTCATCAGCGCATTCATCTTTGCGTTATTCTGTATCCGCTTTTTCTTGATTTTAATCAATAAAGTTAAATTGACTCCTTTTGCCATCTACCGGATTGTCTTGGCGGTTGTGCTTTTATTCATTATTTGGTAATACGAATTGAAGCTTGAAAGAGGAGTGGAACCACCCCGTTGATTCGGAGTGGTTTTTTTGTGTCCGAGAAAAAACCGGGTATCTCAGACTGTATATATAACGAATGATACTTTCCTTTTGTGATATTTAATTCGTTATTATCGAGTTAAATTTCTATAAAACGTTTTTTCTACAGAGAATATTCGGTTTTTGTTGCAGTTCCAGACATAATTAGTAAAAAAAATATAATTGTAATAAAGCTAGCCAAGCACAGTAATACCAACGTGTCCGGAACCTTATTGGACTATTCAAATTATTGAATAAGTTATTTCCATATAATTTATATGATATAATTTTAGTATAAAACAAGTACATGTGTACACCTGGGGAGGACATCATGGGGAATGACCAATTGAAAAAAACGATTGGCTTTTGGATTGGAACATCTATTGTAGTTGGTACAGTTATCGGTTCTGGTATTTTCATGAGACCTGGTGACGTGCTTGAGTTAAGTGGTAATTCAACCATGGCCTTATTAGCTTGGCTGATAGGTGGCCTGATTACCCTTGCAAGCGGATTGACGATTGCGGAAGTGAGTACTCGGATTCCTAAAACTGGGGGCTTATATGTCTATATGGAAGAAGTGTACGGAAAAGCATGGGGATTCCTATGCGGCTGGGTTCAGACATTGGTATATGGACCTGCAGTCATGGGCGCACTCAGTTTATACTTCGGGTTATTAGTCGCAGGAATATTTAATATCGCTTCAGATTACACTTTGGCAATAGGCATTCTTACGATCGTATTTATAGCAGGCATG
The DNA here is from genome assembly GCF_042787975.1 of Peribacillus sp. YIM B13482. Taxonomy (NCBI): domain Bacteria; kingdom Bacillati; phylum Bacillota; class Bacilli; order Caryophanales; family Bacillaceae; genus Peribacillus; species Peribacillus sp. YIM B13482. Next base: position 16,069 of record NZ_JBHZPF010000001.1, on the reverse strand, counting down.
AATCTGCTGGGGACAAAATACGGCGGTATAATACAAACATTATCGACTGTTGCTAAATTGATCCCCATCATATTCATAGCGGTGTTCGGTATCGCACAAGGTAATATGCCTGTATTCAATATCAGTAGTGAAAGTTCAATGAAAATCAGTATGGCCGGTGCGATTTTGGCTACCCTCTGGGCGTATGATGGCTGGATGAATGTCGGCTTCATGGCAGGGGAAATGAAAAATCCACAGAAAACGTTGCCGAGAGCAATCATAACAGGATTAGTCGTGGTCATGGTCGCTTACTTGGCTGTGAACCTTGCCATGCTTCATGTTTTGGGAGCAGAGGGAATCATAGCTCATGGTACGAATGCAGCGAATGTTGCGGCAACGCATCTATTTGGTGAATTGGGCGGGAAATTGATATCAATCGGAATAGCGATTTCAATCTTCGGATGTTTGAACGGAAAGCTTCTGACCTTTCCGCGTATAACCTTGGCGATGGCGACTGATAAAATGATGCCTGGCCATAAACAAATCGGGAAAATATCTCCCAAGTTTAAAACGCCCATAAATGCTACGATATTACAAGTGATCATTGCCATCATAATGATGGTTGTAGCAGACCCTGACAAACTTACCAATATGGCCGTATTCTCTGTCTTCTGTTTTTATGGATTAGCCTTCTTCGCGGTCTTCATCTTACGCAAGAAAGATCCGGATGCAAAAACATATAAAGTACCGTTTTACCCATTCATTCCCATTGTGGCCATTGCTGGTGCAATATATATTGTTGTAAGCACATTAATCCAAACACCTTTAAATGCCCTGTACTCGATGATCATCCTCTTTATAGGTATGCCTGTGTACTGGCTGCTTAAAAAAAGTGAGCGGGATGATAAACGTTCATATTAATGAAAAACCCTTCACTGCATGCAGTGAAGGGTTTTTTTGTAAATTGCTGGAACTTGATTTTCCGTTTGGCCATAAGTGGCGAAATAGACAACTCAGGAAGTTCGTATTAACATAGGGGGGAAGTTTAATAGTGAAGGGTCTGAACAAAAGTGAATTATATCGAGCCTGCTGGTAAATCATTCAGGAAAACAATCTTGGCTTTATTTCTTGGTAGCTTTGTAACGTTTGCGGATCTGTATAGTACCCAACCGGTCATTCCGGTTTTCGCAAAGCAATTCGGAGTCTCTCCTGCAATGGCAAGTCTTACATTATCTTTCGCAACAGGAACGCTTGCCATCTGTTTATTGCTTGTTTCCTTTTTCTCAGAAAATATCGATAGGAAAAAAATAATGGGGACAGCGCTCACTCTGTCTGCGTTGTTATCCATATGCGTCAGCTTCATCCAGGATGACCTATACATCCTTATTGCAATACGGGCGATTCAAGGAGCGGTGCTTGCAGGTTTCCCGGCAATTGCGATGGCCTATATCAATGAAGAATTCGATCCGAAAAGCCTGGGCTATGTGATGGGAATCTATGTGAGTGGTTCGAGTATCGGCGGATTGGCAGGCAGGCTGATTGTCGGAGTGCTGACCGACCATTTCTCATGGAACATAGCGATTGGCAGCCTTGGGGCTTTAAGTTTGATCATCAGTCTGGCTTTTTGGTTGATGCTTCCACATTCGCAGCATGCTGTCCGTAAAAAAGTATCATTGTCGAGAATTAAAACCTCCCTTATTAATAACTTTTGGAATAGCAGACTAGTACTTTTATTCGGGATGGCCTTCCTATTAATGGGCTCGTTCGTTACCGTTTATAACTTTGTGGGTATACCATTAATGGGACCGCCATATCATTTATCACAGACATTGATCGGCTTCATTTTCATTATTTATCTAGTGGGGACATTTAGTTCTACATGGATGGGGAAGCTTGCCGATCAATATAGTCGGAGGCTTGTTCTTCTTTCCGGAATCGCAATCATGCTGCTGGGGGCCCTTTTAACCTTATTGGATCCACTTTTGTTGAAGATAATCGGGCTTGCCCTGTTTACATTTGGCTTTTTTGGAGCTCATTCAATTGCGAGCACCTGGGTCGGATCGTTAGCTGATAAAAGTGAAAAGGCACAAGCATCCGCTTTATATCTCCTGTTTTACTATGCGGGGTCAAGTGTAGTAGGAGCATCAGGAGGTTTATTCCTGATGAAGTTCGGTTGGGGAGGGGTCATCTCGGCTGTATCCATCCTAATCATCCTTGCTGCCGTTTGTGTCATGATGGTTGAAAAAGTGAAAATCGTTAAATAAAATGTTCTTTTCTATCATGATTTTCCGGAATCCTGAATATAATCTAGTGAAAAATGATATTGAATAAAAGATTGATAAGAGAAGAGGGTAATAGATAGAGTGAAACGAAAAGCAGTAATTCTCATTGGGTTAATAGCCGTTTTAATTATATTATTCGTTGTATACTTAACAAGTCCGGGCAGATTGGAAAAGGTGGAGATTGTTGAAAAATACTATCCACATTTCTCCGATGGCAAGGCAGTCGGTTTTAAGACGAACGAAGTCATTGATGTGACGGAAACCGAAGAGGGATCCAATTGCGCAATGAAATTCAACAATGGGAAAACGTTGGAAATCGATTGTGACCGTTATTTAACATACAAAATCGATGAAACAGTTTATATTACCACGGAAGGAAACCATGTGAAGGAAATTCGAAGAAAAAGATAGTGGCAGGTATAGCTGAGTTTGCTCAAAAAACAAACTCAGCTCTTTTATTTTATCCCATTTAAAAACCCAGACCATATTGGAATGGGCTTTTTCACTTTTTATCTTTGTTTTTATTTTTATCCTTTTTATTACGCCGTAGTACATCGAGGATTCTGCGGCTGTTATTTTTACTGTTTATGAGTTCGACTAAATCGCTCATGTTTTCAGATTCAAAGTCTTTTTGATCCTTTTTCATGATAATCCCTCCAGGTCATATATCATAATACCCTTATTAAGAGAAGGGTAAACGTCTATTATCATTTTGGTAATAGAAGGATTTTATATCCTTTACCATTAACTATTTGATAAAATGTGATAAAAGCCCTGTGTGGGAGGTCTACATGGAAGAATTAAGAATGATCGGTGAAAAAATCGAAAAATTCAAACATATCTTAGTGGAGCATATCGAGTTGTTTGAAGAAGAGGGCCCACTCGTCGTGGACATGGGAATCCCTTTAAATAAAAATATTGAGGAAGCTCAGCTGGTGCGTAACCTTTTCTGGAGTTTCATTGAAGAAGAAGTAAGCAACCGCTACTACTCCATTGAAATTTTGCTAAAGGCAAGCTCGATAATTGATGCAATACTGGATCAATTCATACACTGTGTGAGCATAAGTTATGTGAATCATTATAAAGAAATGGCAAAAGCGGCAAACGATTCTTTGCAGAAAATAAAAGAAAACCAGGAAGTCATGGAAGAATTGTCCACTCCGATTGTTCAGACCGTTTTAAAGGATGTGCTGCTCTTACCATTGATCGGGCGCATTGATGATTGGAGAATGGAGTCGATGCAATCGACGGTACTGCAAAAATGTGCAGACCTGCATGCGGAAGTATTGATTATGGATTTCTCCGGCATTACCTTTACGAAGGAAAGCAATATGCTCACACTGCTGGATCAATTAGTGGGGCACTGGCGTTGATGGGAACGGAAACGATGTTTGTCGGTTTTGCTCCTGATGTGGTGAAAGAGATTGTCAAACTTGATTTGTCTAATCAGGTAAAACCTTTTCTATCGTTCAGGCAGGCACTGGAATATCTGCTTAAACAAAGAGGGCTGGCCCTTCAGCCAGTATGATGGAGGTATCCTCTTCAGGGTATCTTTTTTTGTATGTCATGAAGTTTCCTAAATGCAAGAAGTTTGGTGAATGGTGGCAACCTTACCAGCAGCTTTCTTCATTTTTCGTCATATGGATATATCTCCATGATATAGTGAAATGGCGTGAATACGGACATGTTGCTTTATTCATTTAGATAATGAATGGGAAAAACGTGAATACGGAAAAGCATACAAGAAAAAGAGATAGGACATGTAAAGCCCGAAAGGAAGGTGGATGAAGAGTGTTTTTCAAGAAAAATGAAGAACTTGATCCGAATGAAAAATGGTATTGTGTGGGGATCATGACGGATAATGGGTTAGAGGATGAAGAATATGATGTTTTGTCGAAACGCATCCTTGAATCAGTCCAAAATGTGTCGGTCATATCTGACTTAATAAGGGTGGAGTGGGATCGGGAAAAATTGCAAACCTTGAACGAGCGTTTTAATGCTGATGCATTTTCTGACCCATGTTATATCATTAATAAATTCATACCAGAGGATATAAAAAGGGAAAGAAAACTTCTGGAGAAAAATCATAAATGGAAGAGGCTCTTTGGTTTCCTATCCCCGGTTGAATACATGGAAGCTGAGGCGAAGGCAGCCCATGACTTCGATAAGGCCCTTTTTTATACGGATGATCCAGATAAGGTGATTGAATACATAATTGCTAATAGCTAACATCCCCTGAACATCGATACATTGTATCGGTGTTTTTGTATTTGACAATGTTTATCGAATTTCGCGGAAACAATTCGTCCTTGCGCAGAATAATCCGACCTTGAGTGGGAACAATTCGTCCTTGTGCGGAATAATCCGTCCTTGAGCCGTAACAATTCGACCTTTAGCGGAAGATCCGACCTTGAGCGGGAACAACCGTCCTTGCACCTTTCTCCCTTCCGGAAATAAACAGAGGGAATGTTAGGAAGTTGGTAGGAAAGGTGGGTGGGGACGCGGAATATCTTAAGTAGATAGTAAGAGAGTTTTAAGGGGGGAGTGAGATGAATCGATGGAAGTTGCCGTACCTCAGCAAAAACCAAAACGGAAGTGGAAAAAGCGGGTGCTATGGAGTCTTGCAATCCTTATTTTACTTTTGCTGTCTGTCTTGATTGCAGCAAATGTATTTCTTTCAAGGTCCTTGCCGGAAACAAAGGGGGAAATTTCGCTTCCAGGCCTTTTGAAACAAGTAACAGTTGTGAGGGATTCCAGCGGGGTCCCGCATATCAACGCAGCGAATGAACATGATTTATATTTAGCCCAAGGGTATATCCAAGCACAGGACCGTTTATTTCAAATGGATTTAAGCAGGCGTCAGGCGTCAGGAAGATTGAGTGAAGTGATTGGTGAGAAAACCGTCAAAAATGATAAATATTTCCGCACACTTGGGCTAAGGCGGGCAGCTGAAGCGTCTTATGCAGTATATACAAGCGACGGTAAAGAAGCCTTGGATGTGTTTGCAGAAGGGGTAAATTTATATATCGATGAATTGAAGGAGAATGGGAAATGGCCGACCGAGTTCACTTTACTTGGATACGAACCAGAACCGTGGACACCCGTCGATTCGCTCACCATCGGTAAGTATATGGCCTTTGATTTAGGCGGGAACTGGGAAGATCAGGCGTTTAGACAGTATTTGCTGCAAACCTTCCCAAAGGAAAAAGCGTATGATCTATTCCCGGATTATCCAGAGGGCGCACCATATATCATCAGCAAGGAAGAACTGGATATTGAAAAAAGCTTCGTCGGGGCCGTTGTTCCTAATGAATTCAACGGCAGCAACAACTGGGTCGTATCTGGCAAGAAAACGGATTCCGGGCAGCCGTTATTGGCGGATGATCCCCATCTGGGGTTAGCTACACCGTCCGTTTGGTACCAAATGCATTTGGAGGCCCCGACAGTCAATGTGAGCGGTGTTATTTTTGCCGGGATTCCGGGTATCATTCTCGGTCATAACGAAAAGGTCGCTTGGGGTGTGACGAATACAGGCCCGGATGTCCAGGATCTGTATATTGAGAAGAGACACCCGGAAAACGAGAAAGAATTCGCCTTCAAAGATAAATGGGACAAAGCTCACATCTTAAACGAACCGATCAAGGTTAAGGATGGTAAGACACTTGACTATAAAGTGACGGTTACCCGTCATGGACCGGTTGTCTCCGACTTTGCCGGGAAAAGCGGAAAAGACACAGTCCTTGCATTAAGGTGGACGGCACTTGATCCATCCGCAGAGCTTGAAGCGGTACTTAATATGAATAAAGCGGAAAACTGGAAAGACTTCGAAAAGGCCCTTTTGAAATTCGAAACGCCGGCACAGAATTTCGTCTTTGCCTCAGTCGATGGGACCATTGCCTTTAAGGCGAATGGGAAAATCCCTATCCGTAAAAAAGGCGATAGTATGCTGCCTGTACCTGGCTGGACGGATGAATATGAGTGGAAAGGCTACATTCCATTTGATGAACTTCCAAAAACGGTCAATCCGGAAGAGGGATTCATTTCGACAGCGAATAATAAAGTCATCTCAGATGATTATCCTTACCATATCAGCAATAACTGGGCACAGCCGTACCGTCAGATGAGGATACAGGAGTTTTTAAAAGCGAATAAAAAGCTTACTGCAGAAGATATGCAAAGCTTGCAGATGGATCAGATGAATCTGCAGGCTAAGGAGTTTGTCCCTCAATTTATAGAGGTACTGAAAGGTCCATCGGGAATACAGGAAGACAAGGCACTAAGGATTCTGGAGAAATGGAATCATATTGATTCCGTTGATGAAGCAGCACCGATGATTTTTAATGTATGGATGAAAAAAATAGGGGAAGTTTTGCTTACAGAAGAAATACCGGAAGAAACGCTCAACCTCTTTAATGGAAGGCGTTCGGCCGTTGATGAACTACTAAGGCGGGCATTGGGCGGTAAGCCGGGTCCTTGGATTGAAGAGGCAGGCGGACTGGAGCAGGTACTCGCCAAGTCGTTACAGGAGACGTTAATGGAACTGGAAGAATCACAAGGTGACGATATAGCTGATTGGGAATGGGGAGACTATCATCAGGTAAGGTTCAACCATCCGTTACGAAGTGTCGCCCCGTTAAATTATTTATTTAACAGCGGCGGCGGATTGCCGGTCGGCGGTAGCAGTGTAACCGTACAGGCAGCGGCATTTTTAGATAACGGAACCGTTAATCATGGTGGCTCCTGGAGATTTGTCATTGACCTATCCGACATGAATAAGGGATATCACCTCGTTGGGCCTGGGCAATCAGGTAACGTAAAAAGCGAGTGGTACCACGATCAGCTTGATGATTGGGCAGAAGGTACTTATCACAAAACGGTATTGGATGATCCAAAAGGTGATAAGCTGACATTGAATCCATTATACTGATATTCAGCAAAAAAGTACCAAGTCCAGCATGCATGCTGGACTTGGTACTTTTTCATTGTTTTTGCTTAGTCAGGAATTCTGCAAGGAACTCCTCAAAATTAGGGGCCTCGATTGAAACGATTTTTTCATATGACTCAATGATCTTGAGTTTAATCTCTTGTTCCAGATCATTCCGGTCTTGATAGTTGGTGTTTTTTAAAGATTTTTTTATTTTAGGATTCAAAGAATCGATTAGATTCATCAATTCTTCTTTTGATAGTTTTTTATCCACAATGGCTTTTCTCCTTTCTATTATATACCTCATCCATATAGTGCTTTCGAAGTTTTTTGAGAGCTTGTTTACGAATGCTTGAGATATTCTGGGGAGATTCATGAAAATAGGCAGCTATTTCCTTGTTGGATAGGCCATAGGAAAAGATCATGGTCAGTACTAGACTTTGTTTGGCTGTTAACTTCTTCAAGGCTTTTATCATCTCTTCATCACTTATGTGTGAAGAGAGCTCATTCGTTTCCCCCATCTTTTCAAGTTGAACGTCCAAAGTGCCGATTCGATCGATCATTCCGAAAGTATCCTTTGGTGTCGCATCAAGTACCATTCGATAGCGTTCCCGCTGCTTCCGTGCCCTTTTATCAAAATCAACGGAGAAAAAGTAAATCAAGGAGCACATGTATTTGTATACTTTAGCCCGGTAATAGAAAATTTTGAAGGTCTCGTTGAGATGACAAATGTTATGTGAAGAAGGGGAATCAAGAGTTTCGGTAAAAATCTTTAAATGCTCTGGGTTCTGTAAAAATACTTGAATGATCGGTTGTTCAAAGAAAGATGAGTACTGTTGTTGCAGAAACTCCAATGAATGAGAAAAAAAATGAGAAGTTAACTGGTTCATTGCTATCCCTCCTTTATTTAATAAAGTGATAGACAAGGGGAATAAATCAATTATATAGGAACATTTGTTCCTTTATCCATAAACCAATAGTGCTAGATTGATTTTTTTAAACAAGTTTCACTTTAGATATCAGATACATGAAAAGGGGTGAAGAGGATGATGATTGAGGATGCTACTGTGTGGGTGTCATTAGTTAGCGAATTTGGCTATCCATTCGTCGTTTCTATGTTTTTGCTCTTCCGCTTCGGTAAACAATTAAAAGAACTGACAACGGACGTAGAGAACTTAAAAAAGTCCGCTCATAAAACGAAACGATAACCTCAGGACGTAATGTGCTAGGTAGTAAAAACCGAATTTCGGATTCTATTCTAAAAAGGGTCCGGAATTCGGGTATAAAGAAATAGGTACTATTTCACCAATGAATCCCTCCTTTAAAGTCAAATAAAAAAATCGCAGACCATTATTTGGAATATAGCACAAAATGGGTAAAAAATAATCGTCAATTGGAATCATTTTACTACAATAATTCATCCGTCAATGGAATTAGATAGGAAATCCTCCCCTCATACGATCTTAGTTTTATGGATTAAAGTGAAAATACTTTTAAAAAAACAACATTTGTAGAAAACTTATGGAAAGTATGTGGCATCCATGTAAAAGGATGCTGCTTTTATTTTTTTTTGGTAATAAACTGATAGTATGGAAAAGGGGTGGGAATTTTGAATGAAAAACAGCTAGAAGATATTCGGATTCTACAGCAGGAATGTGAGCGGGAAGATTTTACATTAAAGCTGAACTGGGAGACACTTCGCAGTCGAAATGGTGTGAATAAGAATGATTTTCTTCACTATGATGGATTAAAACTTGTTGGTTTTCTTGGTCTTTACGATTTTGGAAGTAAATTGGAGATGTGTGGGATGGTACATCCTGAATTTCGGAGGCAAGGAATTTTTACAAAGCTGTTGGACGACGCTATAAGGAGTGCCATGGAGCGCGACTATAAGTCGATCATCTTGAACTCGCCTGCTCAATCACATTCAGGGACAGGGTTTTTGAAACAGCTGCCATGTGAGTTCGCTTTTTCTGAGTTTCAAATGAAATGGTCTGGAACGGAGCTTGATGATTATGAGGATGCAGTCGTTCGCCCTTCACGGAGAGAGGATGAGGAAACGGAAATTCAGCTGGATATTCAGTGTTTCCGATTTACGGAAAAAGAGGCGAGGGATTATTATCAGCGCATCCTGCACGAGGATACCCTGAAAACCATGATGATTGAAAAGGATGGCTGTCCTGTCGGTAAAATTCGTGTTGATCAGTCAGGTAGGGAAGCATGGATTTATGGATTTTCCATTTTACCGGAATACCAGGGAAAAGGACTTGGCAGAAAGGTATTGAAAAAGGTGGTAGCTGAACAATGCCAGCTTGGATATGATATTTTTCTCGAAGTCGAGGCGACTAATGAGCATGCTTTAAGACTCTATGAATCTTGTGGATTCAAAACGATTCAAAGACAGGATTATTATCAATATAAAGGGCTGCAGCGCTAAAAGGGATATTAACGAAAAAGAGTGTTAGGGGGATAGGAATGCTGACATTATTCACTTACAACTGGCAGGTCAGAAATGAGTGGTTCAAATGGTGCCGGTCCGTATCGTGTGCGGAACTTAAACGGCAGCGCACGGGCGGGATGGGCAATATTTTGAGGACACTCGCTCATATTATCGATGTTGAATGCAGCTGGATCCGGGCCATTCAGGGGAAGCCGGATGTCGGGATTGATCTAGACGCCTATAATACAATCCAGAAAGTAGAAGATTTATCTAAGCATTATCATTCTGAGGTCATGTACTATTTGAACTCGGATTCGTTTAATGTGGAAAATGAAATGATTCAGCCATCTTGGATGGAGGGGACTTACGAAAAAGGCAGGATATTGGACCATCTGATAGCCCACGAAATACATCATATAGGCCAGTTGTCCATCTGGTCGAGGGAGATGGGGATTAAACCTGTATCAGCCAGTTTAATAGATAGGGCTTTATAGATGTCTATATTTTTAAAACTGGTAATGCGCTTTACCAGTTTTTTTGTTTTCAAAAAGGGGATTACGGTGAAGTAGAGAGCGTCTGAGAAAGAGGGAGGACATTGAGATTCCATACGATGTAAGCAGGCTTGCTCATGTATGGCCGAGTCTCAAAAAGCAACTTTCTTCCCAAGGATTCCATGGGATTCTGTAATGATTTTAAATATATAAAGGAAAAATGATTCATGTCAATGAATGAAAATGGTTAAATAGGACCGATTATTAAAAATTCTTAATATTAAGGTAAAACTAAACAGCTTTCGACAAAATCATGTTATATTATTCTAGCATTTTACAAAAATAGAAGGGTTGTGAAGTATGTCGTACAAGATGCATGTTAAAAGGATGCTCGCCCCGATACTTGCTGTAAGTTTGATTACTGCCCCATTTACCGTACCAGTCGGGACATCTGCCAAAGAGGCAAATAAGAAACCGGTCGCTACTAAACCATTTATCATTTCAGCTCCTGCTGTTCATTACACAAATGGCACCAAAGCGACTGTGAAGGTCACGCCGAAAAAAGGGAACAAAGGAAATGAAACCGTTGTCTTCCAGTTAATGAATGGGACGAAGGTCATTTCACAGTCAGCCGTTGAGGCGGATATTAAATCGGCCCAAAAGTTCTCCGCCTACTTCAATTCGTACAAACCGGGTTACTGGGTTAAAGTATCGGTTGTCGCCAAGTATAACGGTAATACGAGTAACTTCGGCAACAGCCTGGCAACCTCCGTTTCAGATGCGCCATTTGAACTTAGGATCATGGAAACGACAGATATACACACTAATCTAGTAAGCTATGATTATTATAAGGATGCCGTATCAGACTCCGTCGGCTTTTCTCGCACGGCATCTTTAATCAAACAGGCACGAAAAGAAGTGAAGAATAGTGTTTTAGTGGATAACGGCGACCTTATTCAAGGGACCCCCCTAGGTACGTACAAAGCGAAAATAGCGCCACTGAAAAAAGGTGAAGTCCACCCCGTCTATAAAGCGATGAACTTGCTTGACTATGATGTGGCTACATTCGGCAATCATGAATTCAATTATGGTTTATCTTATTTGGACGAGGCCATCAACGATGCGAATTTCCCTTATGTCAATGCCAATGTTTATAAAAAGGATAAAGACAATAATCCAAAGAATGATAAAAACAAATATGCTCCATATAAAATCGTCACGAAGAAAATAATGGATATAAATGGAAATGAAAAATCAGTGAAAATTGGCTACATTGGATTCGCCCCTCCGCAAATCATGGATTGGGATAAAGCGAATCTTGATGGTAAGGTCATTACAAAAGAAATCGTCACGACTGCAAATAAATATGTACCTGAAATGAAGAAAAAGGGTGCAGATGTCATTGTGGCGCTCACACATTCCGGGTTTAATGGCGATACCAAGAATACCGAGGATGTCATCTATTCATTAAGCAAGGTATCCGGCATAGATGCCATCACGTTCTCCCATACGCATAAAGTCTTTCCGGCACAAGATGAGGCGTCTTTAGACAGTCTATTTAAAGATAGCCAAGGAAAAATCCTTAAAGGCGTGGATAATAAAAAGGGAACCATTAATGGTATACCAGCCGTTCAAGCAGGATATGGCGGCAGTAATCTGGGGATCATTGATCTTGATATCCAGAATATCCAGGGAAAATGGAAAGTCGTTCATTCTGATTCGTCAACACGGGCAATCAACGATAAAGAAACAGGAAAAAAAGCAGTTGAAGATGCATCTGTCGTCAAAGCCGTTAAAAAGGATCACGAAGGAACGATCAAGTATGTTAACACGCCGATTGGAACGACTACAGCTCCAATTCATAGTTATTTCGCCCTTGTGCAAGATGATCCTTCCGTACAGGTCGTGACAAGCGCACAGAAATGGTATGTGGAAAAATACATCCAGAACAACCGCCCAGAATACAAAGACCTGCCCATTCTCTCTGTAGGAGCTCCTTTCAAAGCGGGTCGCAATGGAGTCGAAGAATTCACCGAAATCAAAGAAGGCGGACTGACCATTCGCAGCGCCGGCGATTTATATTTATACGATAATACCTTGAAGGCAATCAAGATCAAAGGGTCCGTTGTTAAAGAATGGCTTGAGATGTCTGCCGGGAAATATAATAAAATTGATCCTGCCAAGTCTGAGGAACAGGAATTGCTTAATGGAAAGTTTGCCGTCTATAATTTTGATGTGATTGACGGCGTTACGTATCAAATCGATGTCACTAAGGCTTCGCGCTATGATGAAAAAGGGATAAAAGTTTCGGATTCAAGCAGGATTGCAAATTTGAAATATAATGGCAAGCCAGTGGACCCGAATCAAGACTTCATCGTGGTGACGAATAATTACCGTGCTTCGGGCGGAGGAAACTTCTCGGGAATCAAGGGCAGCGAATACGTAGTTGACTCTGCGGATGAAAATCGCCAGATCTTGATGGATTACATTACACAAGAGGGTGAGATCAATCCAACCGCTGATAATAACTGGTCGATTGCGCCGATTTCAGGCAAGGTGAACGTGACTTTCACCTCATCACCAAAGGGTGCGGAATATTTAAATGAAGAAAGCCCGATTTCCTATACAGGCAAAACCGATGATAAAGGATTTGGCATTTACAAATTTAATTTGGGGAAAGAGAACGTTAAAGTGCAATTGCTCGGGATCAATGATCTTCACGGCCAGCTGGATACCACTTCTGATTTTGGCGGTATCAAACAAGGGCGTGCTGATTATTTAGCTGCGCACTTGAAGCAGCGTAAAGCTGAAAACCCTGAAAATACACTTTTACTTTCGGCAGGGGATGCTGTTGGGGCAAGTGCTCCCGTTTCTTCATTGATCCAGGACAAACCGACGCTTCAGTTTTTGAATAATATGAAGTTCGATGTCGGAACTGTCGGGAACCATGAATTCGACAAAGGGGTAGAAACCCTGATGGCTCAAATCAATGGCGGAAAGTCGCCAACATCCGATGTGGTATTCGATAAATTGAACTTTCCATATGTAGTAGTCAATGTCGTATATAAAGACACGAAAAAACCGATTTTGGACCCTTACGTCATAAAAAAGGTCGGCGGGGTTGATATTGGGTTCATAGGTGTAGTCACGAATGCCACACCTCAAAAAGTAAGTCCGGATGGCATTAAGAATGTGGAATTCATTGAACAGGCACCTGCCGTAAATAAGGCGGTTAAAGAGTTGAAAGATAAAGGCGTCAAATCGATTGTGGTCATCTCACATGACCCAGGCACGGAAAAGGAAGGGGTCATCACAGGCGAAGTGGCTGATCTTGCTAATGCCGTGGATGATGAAGTAGATGTGATCTTAGCCGGAGATAATCATGCAAAGGTCAACAACTATGTGGATGATAAATTGATTGTACAAGCTTACTCTTATGGAACGGCTTTTGAAGATGTGGATTTGGAAATCGATCCAAACACTAAGGATATTGTCAAAAAGTCAGCTGAAATTGTTACGGTTACACAAGAGGGCATCACACCGGATGCCGGGACGACGAAATTCATTAACGACTATTTAGACATGTTCCCCGAGTTAAAGGCCCCGCTTGGGACAACGGATGAGAAAATTTTAAGAACCAATGCCTATACACAGGAAACTGGACTTGGGAATTTAATCGCCGATTCGATGAAAGCAGATTTGAATTCCGATTTTGCTTTCATGAATCCAGGTGGAATTCGTGCTGATATTCCAAAGGGAGAAGTCACCTTTTCCGATTTAGCGAAAATCCAGCCTTTCGGTAACGTATTGGTTAAGCTGGAACTGACTGGAGCCGAAGTGAAAACGCTGCTTCAACAGCAATGGATCGTTGAAGGAGCTCCGAAGACTTTGCAAATATCTGGACTGAGCTATACAGCCGATTTCAGTAAACCTGTCACTGAGCGTGTCACTTTATTGAAGAAAGCGGATGGGACATCAATCAAGGATGCCGCAACGTACACAGTGGCCGTCAATGATTTCATGGCAAGCGGCGGTGATAACTATACCGTCCTGAAAGGAAAAGAGCGTGTGTTTGGACATGCTGATCTAGAAGCTTTCGTTAACTACGTGAAAGAAACCTTCAAAGGCGGAAAAATCACGGCAGAAATTGAAGGCAGGATTACCAATATCAATAATTAATTAGGATTTACCGGTGAGTTAAGAGAGTTTACTCGTGAAACTATAAAAGAGAGCGTTCCAAAATACAAAGGGACGCTCTTTTTTCTATTAATGACATAGACGTAGACATATAAACACCTTTTTTGTAGAAAAGTATTAAAAATTGGAAAATAGGCATGATAATAGCGAAGACATTGAACAATTCATTCGTTAACACGATAAACTTGGACTGTTAAAAAAATGAACAATGCATGCAGCCGGATAGTGAAAAAAGAGAGCAAACCCTGTATTTGGAAACAGAATTTACTTCAAATAGTGAACATTTAGTGGAAAATCATAAAAATAAAAAGAATCTTAGCTCGTCCGTGAATTTTCATGGCTGATAGTCCAGATTATTTATATAAAGAAGTTAGCTAATGACCTCATTGGAATCACCAAGATGGTCGTACCTACAGAAAATAGAATAACTATTATTGCAAATTGTCGAGTGCTAATTTTGAAATTTTCCACTATATCCGGACTTCCCATCGCTGATTATAATTCTTATTGTTGCCTTTGTATTGTTAGAATAAACTCTTGCCTTTTAGAAAGTGTTGATACATCTAGGCTTTCAAAATTCTTTAGAATTTCTTGTGGGTCAATACATCTTCATTTGAGCCTCGGACAACCGGAACTAATCCACTTTTAGCTAATTCTCTATAGTCGATATGCCATCCATATTTATACATAATTTGGATGTTTTGTAACGCCACCTTTTATCCGAAAGTGTAACTTTCTTCCAAATTATTCGTCGGTAATGTTAAGAGAAGGAGGAATACCGATGAATCGAAAAAAAGTGATACTAATTTTCGGCTTGTTTCTTTTCCTGGGGGCATGTAGTAGTAATGATAAAGAAGAATCCTTACCGAAGTCACAGGAAGAAAAAGCGGAAAGTAAAATGGACTTCTCTTTATCAGGGGAACAGGCTTCTGATAAGAAGGCGGAAAAAGAGGCGGCAACAAATGATAGGATGGTCATCCACCAAGCACAGCTTCAGTTGAAAGTAAAAAATCTAGAAAAAACACAAATGAAGATTGAAAGGAAGGCGAACGAATACGGCGGCTATATTGTAGAGTCCAATGTATACAGGGAAGATGAAGAGAGGGTAGAAGGTACGATCACAGTCAGGATTCCGGAAGCTCGTTTTCAGGACTTTCTTGTCGTTACCGAGGGGCAGGCTTCAGAAGTGGTCGGAAGGAACGTGACAGGCCAGGATGTAACGGAGCAATATGTAGATTTAAAAGCAAGACTGAAGTCAAAGCGGGCTGTGGAAGAGAGGTTACTTGCATTCATGCAGGACGCTAAGAAGACGGAAGATTTGCTGAAAATATCATCCGATCTTGCCGCGGTTCAAGAAGAAATCGAGCAGCTGACCGGTCAAATGAAGTATCTTGAAAACCAGACCTCATATTCGACGGTTACAATCACGTTATCACAGGAACGGATCGTGGTACCGGGTATTGATAATGCAAAACTGGATACATGGGAGAGAACGAAGAAACAACTTGCAACAAGTGCGAATCTATTACTTAAAGCGGGCTCTGGGATCATTGTTTTTATAATAGGAAACTTGCCGATCCTCATTGTTTTAGGCGGAGCTGGTGCGGTGGTACATTGGGCGATGAAAAGAAGGGGTAAAAGGTAAAAGGCAGAAAAAAAGAGGGTGCCCAAATTCATTTTAAACTGTACCCTATGTAAAGGACAATTTTAAAAAAAGGTTAGGCTATCTCTAGAAGATGATCTCTGTATTGAACAG